>NZ_CP016226.1:1528419-1834103 GCF_013377235.1 Mannheimia varigena
GCTTCATCAACGAATGGGATGAAGAGGAATGCGATTATACTCAAGTTGGCGTAGAAAAGATCGAACGACCTAATCGTAATGCTGCCCGAGTACCACCGCTACGGTTAGGTTTCCGACTTAAAAGTCAATTTAATCAAAACTGGTCAGGATCATTGGAATACACTCGAATGTTTGCACAAAAACGTGTTTCAATTAATAGTGTAATTAAACCGATTACCCAAGAGGAAGCAGAAAAAAGGCGTGAAGCATCGGGTGGGCTTGGTTATGACGGTTACTATGTGGAAAAAGTGCCGGAGGATGTGACCAAAGGCTACCACTTAGTGAATGTGGCGGTGAATTATCAACGTAAAATCAGTGATATTGAATATAGTGCAACATTGAATATTAACAATTTGTTGAATCAGAAAGTGTATATTCATAACTCTTATTTACCGTATGTACCACAAATGGGCCGTAACTTTATGCTTAATCTTGGTATTTCGTTTTAGGTAAAACTGAATACTTCGGTTTGGTAAAAAAAACATAAAATTGGACCGCTTGTTAAGCTAAAAATGATCTGTCCGCAAAAGTTAGGCAGTTTATTAACTTAAGTATTGAGCTCGGTATTGTTGTACTGGGCTCAATACTTTTAAATAAAGTTTAATGCGTTTTGGGTGATAATACATTACATATTCTTTAATTTTCGACTGTAATTCAGCGATTGAAGTATTATAAGTGCACGAATAAAGGTGCTTATACTTCAATATCGTAAAGAAACTCTCTGTCACCGCATTGTCGTAGCAGTTTCCTCGGCGGTATTGCTTTACTCTTCAACATTTTCACCCATCCGTCTGTGCTATATAACAAACCTTGGTTGCTGTGAATAATTTGGCATTCTATCGGTTTGAGTTAGTTAAGCTCTTAAAATAGTTTTTTTTGTGTAAAATTAAACGAATCAATTTCAGCATCGTTTTGAAGTTCTTTTCACGAAAGCTTTTAGTCAATGAATAACAAGTGAATAAGATTTAGCTACTTCATAGATACCAAAATTCTGTTCGGTAACGATCTTCATAATTTCGAGGCGAAATTGATAAGATTAGGACATAATTTGCATCTCAAATTAGGCACAGGTTTTGTGGACAGATCATGCTCTAACAAAAAGGACGTTGCTAAACGTCCTTATTTTATCATTTTTTTATTATGCGAAATGCTATAACTCCGGGGTAATTGGTATTTCTGCGGCATTGTTACATGGTGCATAAGTTTTCTTTATCAATTTATAGGGAGCATGCTAACCATAAATAAAACATACTTCTACAACAAATCAAAATGACTATGTGATATAACTAAAAGAGATCTTAAAAGGGAGAATAGTTGTCTATACTCCCTTTTGTTTAAATTGAAAATTACTCTTCAGCGTCTTCTTTTGCCCATTCTAATGAACGACGAACGGCTTTTTTCCAGCCTTTATAACGTCTGGCACGTTTTTCTTGATCGCCATCTGGAGTGAAAGTACGCTCAATTTCTGCTTTATCTTTTAGCTCTTCTAAATCTTTCCAGAAACCAACTGCAATACCAGCAAGATAAGCTGCACCTAAAGCCGTTACTTCTTTCACTTTCGGACGCTCAACTTTGGTGTCTAAGATATCTGCTTGGAATTGCATTAAGAAGTTATTTGCTGTTGCTCCGCCATCAACACGCAGTGCTTGAAGTTTCGCTTTTGAATCAGATTGCATTGCTTCTAACACATCACGAGTTTGGTAAGCGATAGATTCCAATGTTGCTCGCACAATATGGTTACGGTTTGAACCACGTGTTAAGCCGAAAATTGAGCCTCGTGCATACGGATCCCAATACGGTGCACCTAAACCGGTAAAGGCAGGTACAACGTAAACGCCGTTTGAGCTATCTTCTTTCGTCGCAAAATATTCGCTATCGAAACTGTCGTGAACAATTTTCAACTCATCACGTAACCATTGAATAGATGCACCTGCAATAAACACCGAGCCTTCTAATGCATATTCAGGCTCGCCTTTTGCATTACAAGCAATAGTGGTTAATAAGCCGTTTTCGGATTGAATAGCGGTATTACCTGTGTGCATCAACATAAAGCAACCTGTACCGTAGGTATTTTTCGCTTGCCCTTCTTTCACGCATAAATGACCGTAAAGAGCTGCTTGTTGGTCGCCTGCGATACCTGCAATTGGAATACGTACACCACCTTGTCCGCCGATATTGGTTTTGCCGTAAATTTCAGAGGAATTTTTCACTTCCGGTAACATTGAGCGTGGAATATTCAGTAATTCCAGCATCTTATCGTCCCACTGCTTGGTGTGAATGTTAAATAACATCGTACGAGAAGCATTGGTGTAATCGGTAATATGAACACGCCCTTGAGTTAATTTCCATACCAGCCAAGTATCGACCGTACCAAATAATAACTCACCTCGTTCTGCTTTTTCTCTTGCTCCTTCTACGTTATCTAAAATCCATTTTACTTTTGTGCCGGAGAAGTATGGATCGACAACTAAGCCTGTGGTTTTACGGATATACTCTTCGTGTCCGTCTGCTTTTAATTTATCGGTAATATCGGAGGTACGGCGGCATTGCCATACGATCGCATTATAAACTGGTTTACCGCTCTCTTTTTCCCACACAATGGTGGTTTCACGCTGGTTGGTAATACCAATTGCAGCAATACTATCAGGACTAATACCCGCCTTTGCCACCACTTCATTTAAGGTCGAACTCTGGGTTGCCCAAATTTCCATCGGGTTATGTTCTACCCAACCAGCTTGTGGGTAAATTTGGGTAAATTCACGTTGTGCCACTTCAACAACATTGGCATTTTTATCTAGTAATACCGCACGGGAGCTTGTTGTGCCTTGATCAAGGGCGATGATATATTGTTTGTCCATAGATTACTCCTGAATATTTGTCGGAAGGTTTTTGTGAATAAGATTTTTATAGCCCCAAGCACCGAATAACGCACCGCAGATTGGAGCAACAATTGGAATAATGAAATAAGGGATTTCTTTACCACCGGTGAGTGCAATTTCACCCCAACCGGCAAGGAAAGCAAAGAGTTTAGGGCCAAAATCACGAGCTGGATTCATCGCAAAGCCTGTTAATGGACCGGTTGCACCACCAATCACAGCAATTAATAAACCGATAAGCAATGCCGCTAGAGCTTTATTTGGTAAGCCATTTTTATCATCACCAATCGCTAAAATGGTAGACATCAACACGGCAGTAATCACAAATTCCACAATAAATGCCGTTAATAATGTAATATTTGGGTTTGGATAAGTTGAAAATACGCCTGCAAGACCAACTGTTTCTCCTCGAACAAGACCTTGAGCTGCTTCAGTTGCTGCAAAGAGATCGCTATACATAAAATAGATAAGTGCAGCAGAGCAAAATGCCCCTGCTACTTGGGCGATAATATATGGAATGATTTTGTGTTTTTCAAAACCGTAAAATGCTGCGAGTGCAATGGTTACGGCAGGGTTAAGGTGAGCACCAGAAATACCAGCAGAAATATAAATTGCCATTGAGACCCCAATACCCCAAACAATCGCAATTTCCCATAAACCGAAACTTGCACCAGCAACTTGAGCTGCTGCGACACATCCGGCACCAAAGAAGATAATGAAAGCTGTACCGATAAATTCGCCGATACAAGCATTGCGTAAGGTTCTGTCCATAACGTTCCCCTTAAGAAGAAATGATTGAAAATCAATGAAAAAATGTTTGAAAATGAAAATATTTTCGAGCTGATATTGCCAAAACGCCATTTTTTAAGCAAATAGGAAATTTTAAATTTGTGAAATCCATCACATTATTTTTTTAAATCAACCATTTCTAGGTATAATTTGACAAACCATTTTTTAGGGCAAAATATGTACTCAGTTTTTATACTTTCAACCGGTGCAGTGTTTGGAGCATTGTGTCGTTGGCAATTAGGGATGTGGCTTAATCCATTGCTTAATCAGTTTGCATTAGGCACATTGTTAGCAAATTGGGCTGGTTGCTTTTTGATTGGTATTGCGATGGGTTGTAATCTAGGCGATAGCCAAAGATTATTATTTATTACAGGCTTTCTCGGCAGTTTCACTACCTTTTCAAGTTTTTCCGCAGAGTTAAGCGAGAAATTATTAGCGGAAAAATGGGGAGAATTTATCACTGTATTAAGCCTGCATTTAGTAGGCGGTATTGTACTCACAATTTGTGGAATTTTGCTCACTCGTTGTCTTACAAGCGGTTAAATTTGCTGAAAAATTTGCAAATAAAAAACCTCCCAATCGGGAGGTTTTTCGTGGAACTTTTACAGTAACATATTCGATAGTAATAAACCGAAGCCGATACTGAAAATCATACTGAGTAAGCCCGGCAACATAAAGCTATGGTTGAAAATAAACTTACCAATGCGGGTTGTACCCGTTGTATCAAAGTCGATTGAAGCAATAATCGGACCATAGTTCGGAATGAAGAAGTAACCATTTACGGCAACAAACACCCCAATTAATACAGGTGCCGGAATGCCGATTGCAACCGCTAATGGGAATAAGGTGGCAACAGTTGCACCTTGGCTATTTACTAATACAGAAAGTACGAATAGCGCGAATGCAAATGCCCAAGGTGCAGTTTCAACTAAGCCTGACACCATAGATTTTACTTCATCCATATGGCCTTGCATTAAGGTATCACCTAACCACGCAATACCGAAAATCGCAATAACTGCACGCATACCGGCGTGGAATACGGAGCCTTTCGTAATTTCATTACCGTCCGGTTTGCAGGTGAAAATAATCAATGCACCAATGGTTAACATCACGATTTCGATAGTGTGAGCCATACCCATTGGTTTGCCATCAAACACAGGGCGAAGTGCTGGCATTGCACCCATTAATACGACTAATAAAGCACCGAATAGGAATAAACCAACAGAGAGTTTTGCTGTTGGTTTTAACGGTAATTCGGTTGGGTTTGCAGTGATGTGGTTTGCCTTCACATACTCAGGATCTTGCAATAATTTTTGATAGTGTGGGTCATCTTTTAACTCTTTACCCATTTTATTCACAAATACGCAAGCTAAACCTAAACCTAATAATGTTGAAGGAATGGTAACCATCAGCACATCGCCTAAGGTAATGCCTTGTGGTTCAAGGAATGCTACCACTGCGACGACTGCCGCTGCAATCGGGCTTGCTACAATCGCAAATTGTGAGGCAATTACCGCCATTGAGAGAGGACGCTCAGGGCGAATACCGTTATGGCGGCTTACCTCAGCGATTACAGGTAATACAGAATAAGCAACGTGTCCTGTACCTGCAAGCACAGTAAATGTCCAAGTTACAAGTGGTGCGATAAAGGTAATGTGTTTTGGATTTTTACGCAAAATACGAGTGGCGATTTTGATCATATAATCTAAACCACCGGCGGCTTGCATTGCAGCTGCGGCTGCAACTACTGCCATAATCATAAACATAACATCAATTGGCAAACCAGCAGGTTTTAACCCGAAGCCGAATGATAAAATGGCTAAACCTAAACCACCAAAAACCCCTAAACCGATACCACCAACACGAGCACCGACCAAAATACATAGTAGTACTATGGCGAACTGAATAAAAAACATAGCAGACATAATTTGCTCCTAAAAAGAATGTAAAAAACTGCTTTTTGAAGAAATTGATATTTTCCTCAAATTCATTCGGGTTTACTATATCAATAACGATCTGTAATCTCTATAATCTAAATCAATAAATAGTTCGATAATTAGGAAAAAATATGCAATTTTCAAAAATGCACGGATTGGGCAACGATTTTATGGTAGTGGACGGTGTAACTCAAAATGTTTATTTAACGGAGGAGATGATTCGAACACTTTCTGACCGTTATCGTGGTGTTGGTTTTGATCAACTTTTATTGGTTGAGCCGCCTTACGATCCTGAATTAGATTTCCATTACCGTATTTTTAACGCAGATGGCAGTGAAGTTTCACAATGTGGAAATGGGGCGAGATGTTTTGCTCGTTTTGTAACGCTTAAAGGGCTTACTAATAAAAGAGATATTTACGTTAGCACAGTTAAAGGAAAAATGGTGTTAAGTCTACAAGATGACGACAAAGTGCGAGTGAATATGGGCGAGCCGATTTGGGAACCTGCACAAATCCCATTTACGGCGAATAAATTTGAGAAAAACTATATTTTACGCACTGATTTGCAAACCGTTCTATGTGGGGTGGTGTCGATGGGTAATCCACATTGTGTGCTACAAGTAGATGATGTAAAAACTGCACCAGTGAATGAACTCGGACCTTTGCTCGAAAGCCACGAACGCTTCCCTGAACGAGCGAATATCAGCTTTATGCAAGTGGTGAATCGCAATCACGTCAAATTACGGGTGTATGAGCGAGGTGCAGGCGAAACCCAAGCTTGTGGCAGCGGGGCGTGCGGCACGGTAGCGGTCGGTATTATGCAAGGCTTGTTGGATAATAAAGTACAGGTGGATTTGCCGGGTGGTTCACTCATTATTGAATGGCGAGGAGTAGGGCATCCTCTTTATATGACAGGCGATGCAACACATATTTATGATGGATTTATCAAGCTGTAATTATTGTCGGGAGGGTTAAGCCCTCCCATTTTTTCATTAAATTAACTTCTTCACCAACTCCAACACCACAGGCAATTCGGTTACACCCTCTCTATCCAAAAAATGTCCACCCTGATTTAGGCGAATATAGTCCGCTTGCAAATGTTGAGCGAGGGCATCGCTATATTTATGATTCACGATAGTATCGTCTAACGCACTCACCACATAGCTTGGAAAATGCGATACACTCGGTAAAATTGCATAATAATTGGTAAAGGCAGACAGTTCGGGTAAATTTTCTACGGGTTGATAGAACCCTGACACAAACACCGCCCCTTTAATTTTGGCGTAATTTTTCGCTAGAAAATTCAAAATGGCGATACAACCTAAACTATGCCCGACAAAAATAGTTTGATCGTTAAGCTCCACATTTTGTGCAAGATGATTTAACCAACCATCTAATGACGGATTTTCCGAATTGGGCATATTGAGCCGCTCGCAACTTATGCCACATTTTTCAAGCTCCTGTTCCAACCAAGGAAACCAATGTTTATCTGCATTTGCAGTATAGCCGTGTACGATATAAACCTGTGCCATTACACACCTCCTAATTTGACTAAAAAGATTGTAGCAAAAAATGCTAAAATAGCCACATATACTACTTATAAGGAACTCAATGAACGTTTGGATTTTATTAGCGATTTCAATTTGTTTGGAAATTGCCGCCACTAACTTATTAAAATTAAGCAACGGTTTTACCAAAGTCGTACCAACCATTAGCTCGCTGGCACTTTATGGCTTATCGTTTTACTTTCTCTCAATTATTTTCCGCACCTTACCGGTGGGCATTGTCTATGCAGTTTGGTCTGGTGTAGGAATTGTGCTTACTGCCATTGTTGCGTATTTCGCATTCGGGCAGAAAATAGACTTGGCAGGCTTGGTTGGTATTGCGTTGATTTTAGCTGGTGTATTGGTGATTAATTTATTTTCGAAGGTGTGATTACAAGCGGTCATTTTTCTGCAAAATTTTGCGAGAAAATGACTGCTTGTTAGTCTTTATAAACCTTTCAACCGTTGATAAATCTCCGCAAATTTTTGGCGTTTTTCTTGATATTCCGCATAACGAGCCGGGTTTGGCTGATAAACCTGTTCTAACGGTAACGGCTGGCAGAACTCGGCAATATCCTGGTTTGGATTTAATGCAATTTGAGCCAGTTTTGCAGCCCCTAAAGCCGGGCCAACATCGCCACCTGTGCGGTATTCAAAGATTTTACCGCTAATATCGGCAAGCAGTTGTCGCCAGTAGGCACTTTTCGCTCCGCCACCAATTAAGGCGATATTCTCTGCATTTACCCCTGTTTCGTGCAGAACATCAATTCCTTGAGCTAAGGCAAAACTCACCCCTTCAATCACCGATTTTGCCATCGTGATTTGGTTGTCGTTATGATTTAAACCCCAGAATACGCCTTTAGCGTAAGGATCGTTATGCGGTGTGCGTTCACCGGATAAATAAGGTAAGAACACCGCATCGGAGGCAGTTTGGTTTGCTTCAACTTGTTGGAATAAGGTTGGCACATCTTTAACGCCAAGCGATTTTGCCGCCCAATCGACCGAAGATGCCGCACTTAAAATCACCGACATCAAATGCCAGCGATCCGGTAAGGCGTGGCAGAAGCTGTGAACCGCTTTTTGCGGATTAGCGTGGAATTTATCGCTCACTACAAAATAAACGCCTGATGTGCCGAGAGAAAGCATTGCTTGCCCTGTTTGATATAAGCCAATACCGATCGCCCCTGCGGCATTATCACCACCACCTGCTACAATCGGTACGGATTTCATTTTCCACTGTTCGGCAAGCGTTGGGCGTAAATAACCTGTGATTTGGTTGCCTTCAAACAGTTTTGGCATATTTTCAATGTCTAATCCGCAAGCGTTTAGGAGCGATTTGTTCCAATCTCGTTTCCCTACATCAAGCCACATTGTGCCTGATGCATCGGACATATCAGAAGCGTATTCGCCACTCATTACTAAGCGGAGATAATCTTTAGGGAGCAATACTTTGCTGACTTTTTCGGCAATGTCTGGCTGGTGTTTATCGACCCAACGTAATTTGGGGGCGGTAAAGCCCGGCATCATCAAGTTGCCTGTAATTACACGGCTGTTTGGCACAAGTTGTTCTAATTCTTCACATTCAGCAAAACTGCGTCCGTCATTCCATAAAATTGCAGGGGAAAGTACGTTGTCTGCACTGTCTAGCAAAGTTGCTCCGTGCATCTGCCCGGTTAAACCGATGGCTTTTACACCGCTTAAATCCTGTTGAGAGGCTAGCTCAAGCATTGCTTCGTTGGTGGCATTCCACCAATCTTGTGGGTTTTGTTCAGACCACAATGGCTGTGGGCGGGAAATAGGAAGTGATTTTTGGGTAATGGCAATAATGTGTTGGTTTTCATCGAGTAACACGACTTTCACACCTGATGTGCCGAGATCGATTCCAATATACATAAATATTCCTTTGTCATTGAATACAAGCGGTCATTTTATTCGGGAAATTTGCAATTTAACGTTTTAGAGATCCATCACCCCTCTTTGCTAAAGAGGGGATCAGATCGAGCTTAAATTTTGCAAATTTTTTACAAAAAACAACCGCTTGTAGATTAACGATAAATATAGCTATTTACCAAGTTTTCCAAATATTCTTGCTGACCTGAAATTGGTTTCGGATCTAAGCATTGGTTTTCCACGATTTTCGCTAAATCTTCTAAACTTGCTTTGCCGCTTAGAATTTGTTGCCCTAAATCTTGGTTCCAGCCTGCGTAGCGGTTATCGACCACTTTTTGTAACGCTTGGTCTTCAATCATTTTCGCTGCACGTTTAAGGGAGAGGGCTAACACGTCCATTGCTCCGATGTGGGCGTGGAATAAATCATAAGGGTCGGTACTTTGACGGCGAATTTTAGCATCGAAGTTGAAGCCGCCGGTGGTGAAACCGCCTGCTTTTAAGATTTCGTACATTACAAGGGTATTTTCTTCAACACTATTTGGGAATTGGTCTGTATCCCAGCCTAATTGTGGGTCGCCACGGTTTGCATCGATAGAACCGAAGATGCCTAATGCCGTTGCGGTTGCAATTTCGTGTTGGAATGTATGCCCTGCAAGCGTAGCGTGGTTGGCTTCAATGTTCATTTTAATTTCATTTTCTAAACCAAACTGTTTTAAGAAACCGTAAACGGTTGCTACATCATAGTCGTATTGATGTTTGGTTGGCTCTTGTGGTTTGGGCTCGATGAGTAATGTGCCTTTAAAGCCGATTTTGTATTTGTGTTCCACCACTAACTGCATAAAGCGACCGATTTGTTCACGTTCACGTTTGAGATCAGTATTGAGTAAAGTCTCATAACCTTCACGTCCACCCCATAACACATAGTTTTCGCCACCTAAGCGTTGAGTTGCGTTCATTGCAGTGAAGACTTGTGCGGCTGCCCAAGCAAACACTTCCGGATTTGGGTTGGTGGAAGCACCTGACATATAGCGAGGGTTGGTAAAGCAGTTTGCGGTTCCCCACAATAATTTCACGCCGGTTTCTGCTTGTTTTTGCTCTAAAATATCCACAATGGTGTTGAAGTTATGGAGATATTCTTTGAAATTATTGCCTTCAGGAGCGATATCCACATCGTGGAAACAGTAATAAGGCACGCCTAATTTTTGGAAAAACTCAAAAGCAATTTCCGCTTTTTGCTTTGCACCTTGCAGTAAATCACCGGTTTTTTGCCAGCTGCGATCTAATGAACCAACCCCGAACATATCGTTGCCTGTCCAGCAGAAAGTGTGCCAATAGCAAACCGCTAAACGCAGGTGTTCTGCCATTGTTTTTCCTAAAATCACTTCATTTGGATTGTAGTGCTTGAATGCAAACGGATTGGTTGAGTTTGCCCCTTCGTATTGTACTTTTAAGATTTTGTCGAAATAGTTAGACATAACAATGCTCCTATGTATTGGAAAAATGATGTTTCGGCGACATCATCGGAGAATTATCAAAACCATTCAATTACGATATTTCGTTTTTTAATTTCGATTATTGGTTAATGTGGCGTAGATCACAAAAGTGAAAAATCGTAATAGTGTTGAGAAATATGATAATTGAACTTCATTTGAAATCAGAACAGACTTTGAACGAGCAAGAATAGGCTCGAACATTATTTTTACAACCAATGAGGTGAACTATGAAACTTAAGTCCAAATTATTAGCAGTTGCTGCCGCCACTTTAATGGTATTTAGCCACTCAGCGATTGCTAAAGATCTAAAAATCGGTATGTCTATCGATGATTTACGTTTAGAGCGTTGGCAAAAAGATAGAGATATTTTTGTGAATAAAGCAGAAGCCTTAGGTGCAAAAGTGTTTGTGCAATCCGCAAATGGCGATGCGACCGCTCAAATTTCTCAAATTGAGAATATGTTGAATAAGGGTATTGATGTATTGGTGATTATTCCTTTTAACGGCGAAGTGTTGTCCAACGTAATTGCCGAAGCGAAAAAAGAGGGCGTGAAAGTGCTTGCCTATGACCGCTTAATTAACAATGCCGACATTGATTTCTATGTGTCATTCGATAATGAAAAAGTGGGTGAGCTACAAGCTCAAAGTATTATCGAACAAAAACCGGAGGGGAATTATTTCCTAATGGGCGGCTCACCGGTGGATAACAATGCGAAGTTATTCCGTAAAGGTCAAATGAAAGTCTTACAACCGCATATTGATAGCGGCAAAATCAAAGTGGTGGGCGACCAATGGGTAGATTCTTGGTTAGCTGAGAAAGCATTACAAATTATGGAAAACGCTTTAACAGCGAATAAAAATAATATTGATGCAGTAGTCGCTTCAAACGATGCCACTGCAGGCGGTGCAATTCAAGCATTAAGTGCTCAAGGCTTATCGGGCAAAGTTGCAATTTCCGGTCAAGATGCAGATTTAGCAGCAATCAAACGTATTGTTGCTGGCACACAAACTATGACGGTGTATAAACCGATTACTAACTTAGCTGATAAAGCCGCTGAAATAGCTGTTGCTCTTGGTAAAGAAGAAAAAGTGGAAACGAATGCGAAATTAAACAATGGTAGTAAAGAGGTCGAAGCTTATTTATTAGAGCCTGTGGTGGTGACCAAAGACAATATCGATAGTACCGTAATTAAAGACGGTTTCCACACTAAAGAAGCAGTATATAAATAAATCACTTTCATTTATCGAGATGGCGAGTTTCCTCGCCATTTTTGAAAATAGGGGCTAAGTATGGCGAAATTATTAGAAATGAAGAACATCACCAAAAAATTTGGTGAGGTTGTGGCATTAAATAATATTTCAATTTCCCTTGAAACCGGTGAAATACTTTCTTTGTGTGGCGAAAACGGCTCAGGCAAATCAACCTTAATGAAAGTATTGTGTGGAATTTATCCTGCCGGTGAGTATGAGGGGGAAATCTATTTTTCCGGTGAAAAACTGATTGCCAAAAATATTAAAGATACCGAAGAAAAAGGCATTTCCATTATTCACCAAGAATTGACGTTAGTGAAAAATATGTCGATTTTGGAGAATATGTTTTTAGGCAACGAAATTACCAATGCAGGAATTACCAATGACAACGAAATGTACCTGCGTTGCAAAACCTTGCTTGAACAAGTTCAGCTCGATGTTGATCCGAATACTAAAGTGGGCGAATTAGGCTTAGGGCAACAACAATTAGTCGAAATTGCCAAAGCCTTGAACAAACAGGTGCGTTTATTGATTTTAGACGAACCCACCGCCTCACTAACTGAAAAAGAAACCGACATTCTGCTCAATTTAATTAAAGACCTACAGGCTCACAACATTGCGTGCGTTTATATTTCCCACAAATTGAATGAAGTCAAAGCTATTTCCGACAAAATTTGCGTGATCCGTGATGGTGAGCATATCGGCACACGTTCAGCAGTGGGTATGAGTGAAGATGACATTATTACGATGATGGTGGGGCGTGAGATTACCTCGCTTTATCCACACGAACCGCACGAAATTGGGGAAGAAATTCTGCGTGTTGAAAATATTACGGCGTGGCACCCAACTAACACACATATCAAGCGGGTCGATAATGCTAATTTTGTGCTACACAAAGGCGAAATTTTAGGCGTGGCAGGTTTAGTGGGGTCAGGACGAACCGAAATGGCACAATGTATTTTCGGCTCTTATCAAGGCAAATATCAGGCTGATATTTATCTTAACAATCAAAAAATCAACATCAAAAAATGTGCCCAAGCCATTGAAAATCACATTGTAATGGTACCGGAAGATCGCAAAAAACACGGCATTGTACCGATTATGGGCGTAGGCAAAAATATTACGCTCTCTTCGCTACCGCAGTTCTGTTTTGCAAAAAAAATCATAAATGAACCGCTTGAAGAGACCATTATCAACCAATCCATAGCCAAGCTGAAAGTAAAAACCTCTTCGCCTGAATTAGCGATTGGACGGTTAAGTGGCGGTAATCAACAAAAAGCGATTTTAGCGAAATGCTTACTGCTTAACCCGAAAATCTTAATTTTAGACGAGCCGACACGAGGCATTGATGTGGGGGCAAAATATGAAATTTATAAACTCATCAATCAATTAGCCCAAGAAGGAATGGCGATTATTGTGATCTCTTCCGAATTACCTGAAGTCTTAGGGATTAGCGACCGAGTGCTGGTGATGCACGAGGGCAAAATCAAAGCCAACCTCATCAACCAAAATTTAACCCAAGAAAAAGTAATGGAAGCGGCATTGAAGGAGTAACCTATGAACAAGTTAAAATCCATTAATTTACAAGTCTATATCATGCTGATTGCGATTGTTGTCATTATGAGTTTTTTCTCGGTGGCAACAGACGGAGCTTATTTAAGTGCAAGAAATATCTCTAACTTGCTACGTCAAACCTCCATTACAGGCATTCTTGCCATTGGTATGGTATTTGTGATTATTTCTGCTGAAATTGACCTATCAGTCGGCTCACTAATGGGCTTGCTTGGCGGTTTTGCCGCAATCAGTAACGTTTGGTGGGGCTGGCCTTTGCCGCTAACCATTGCGGTTACTCTTGTTTTAGGCTTGATGATCGGAGCGTGGAACGGCTGGTGGGTGGCTTACCAAAAAGTACCGTCCTTTATTGTAACGCTTGCCGGTATGTTGGCATTTCGTGGTATCTTAGTCGGTATCACTAACGGTACAACGGTTTCACCTATTAGCGAAGAGATGACCGCTATCGGTCAAGGCTACTTGCCCGATATGGTGGGAATGATTTTAGGCACAATCGGCATTATCTGCTTTATGATGTGGGGTAGCTACCAACGCAAAGCAAGACAAAAACTGAATTTAACTGTGCCGACCTTCCCAAAAGAAACCTTCAAATACGGTATTGTCGCAATCATTGTGTTAGGGGCAATTTATCTGCTCAATGATTATCGAGGCGTACCATTCCCGGTATTGGTATTAGTAGTATTAGCAATTGCTGGCACATTCCTAGCTCGCAAAACTGCCTTTGGTCGCCACGTTTATGCGATTGGTGGAAACATTGATGCTGCACGTCTCTCCGGTATTGCAGTTGAAAAAATCAAACTTTCCATCTTCGCATTAAACGGATTATTAGTCGCCATTGCAGGTTTGATTTTAAGCTCTCGCTTAGGAGCTGGTGCCCCGTCAGCAGGGCAAAATGCCGAGCTTGATGCTATCGCTGCCTGTGTGATTGGCGGAGCAAGTTTGGCTGGTGGTATCGGCACAATTTACGGTGTTGTTATCGGAGCATTTATCATCGCCTTACTGGATAACGGAATGAGTATGCTTGATGTACCAACCTTTTGGCAGTACATCGTAAAAGGTGCAATTTTACTGCTTGCTGTTTGGGTAGATACAATAAGCAAGAAAAAAGCCTAAGTAAAATCTTGATACAAGCGATCGGATTTATAGAAAAATTTGCAAAAAATCATACTTTTTTGACCGCTTGAATTTAATTATTTCTGATAAAGCATCTTTTTTATAAAGATGCTTTTTTTCTTGTGAGGTATATCAAAAAAGTAAAAAAACATAATAGCGTTAATAAATCTGACAATTGAATAGTGAGATTATTTTATGAAGAATGTTAAGTATCCCACTTGAGTACTCTATTTAAAGGAAGGAAAACAAGATGTCTCAGAAAATGAATTTATATGTTATTAGTGTAACTTTAGTAGCAACATTGGGTGGCTTGCTATTTGGATATGACACAGCTGTTATTTCTGGTACGGTTGCTTCTTTAGATACCGTTTTTATTCAACCAAAAGGATTACCTGAAATCTCAGCTAATTCTCTTCTAGGCTTTACTGTAGCGAGTGCGTTAATCGGTTGTATTATTGGTGGGTTTTGTGGTGGTTTTTTAAGTAGTCGTTATGGGCGAAAAAATGCCTTAATTATTGCAGCCATTCTATTTCTTGTTTCTGCGATTGGATCGGCTTACCCTGAATTAGGCTTTGCAGAAATTGAAGATTCTAATAGCATTCCTTATTATCTGAATAATTTCCTACCTGAATTTGTGATTTATCGAATTATTGGTGGTATTGGGGTCGGTATCGCATCAATGGTTTCGCCTATGTATATCGCAGAAATTGCACCAGCAGATGTACGTGGGAAGATGGTTTCCTTTAATCAATTTGCTATTATTGCAGGTCAATTATTGGTTTATTTTGTAAATTACTTTATTGCATTAAGTGGCGATTATACTTGGTTAAATACAGTAGGTTGGCGTTATATGTTCTTATCCGAAGTAGCGCCTGCTGCATTGTTCTTGGTATTGCTATTCTTTGTACCAGAAAGCCCGCGTTGGTTAGTACTAAAAAACAAATTACAACAAGCCGAAGTAGTATTAAAACGTTTATTGGGGAGAGATGCAGGACAGCTAGAATTATACAATATCCAATCTTCTTTAACTCAAAAAAGCGAAGTGAAAGCACCTTTATTAGCGTTTGGGCTAGGTGTTATCGTAATTGGCATTATGTTGTCTATTTTTCAGCAATTTGTAGGGATTAATGTTGCTCTTTATTATGCTCCAGAAGTTTTCAAATCATTGGGTTCAAGCACGGAAACAGCATTGTTACAGACCATTATTATGGGAACAATCAATCTTTCTTTCACAACAATTGCTATTTTTACTGTGGATAAATATGGACGTAAGCCACTACAAATTTTAGGTGCTTTAGGTATGGCAATTGGTATGTTTGTACTTGGAACTGCATTCTATGCTCGTCTTTCTGGTATTGTTGCATTAGCAGGAATGTTATTTTATATCGCAGCATTTGCTATTTCTTGGGGGCCGGTATGTTGGGTATTGTTATCTGAAATTTTCCCAAATGCTATTCGTAGCCAAGCTCTTGCGATAGCTGTTGCTGCACAATGGATTGCTAATTATCTTGTTTCTTGGACATTCCCAATGATGGATAAAAGTTCTTATTTACTTGAGCATTTTAATCATGGTTTTGCATATTGGGTATATGGCGTAATGAGTATATTAGCAGCATTATTTGTATGGAAATTTGTTCCAGAAACTAAAGGTAAAACACTTGAAGAACTAGAATTACTTTGGAAAAAATAAATGATAATAACTTCAATAGGGGATAGTTATGAAACAACGCAGATTTGGTAAAACCAACAAAATGGTGTCAGAAATTGGGTTAGGCACTTGGCAGCTTGGGACGAAATGGGGTGATCCTTTTAATCACCAAGAGGCGATGGCAATTTTAGAAACCGCTTATGAGCAAGGCATTAATTTTATTGATACTGCTGATGTGTATAACAATGGGCAAAGCGAAAAAGCCATTGGCGAAATCTTGAAAAAATACCCCGACTTTTTCTATGTGGTTACCAAGTGTGGGCGAGCGTTAAATCCGCATACCGCTGAAATGTACACACCACAAGTTATCGAAAAATTTGTTGATGGCAGTTTAAGTCGTCTTGGCACGGAAAAGTTGGATATGATTTTGCTCCATTGCCCGCCAACCTCGGTGTATCGCAATGATGAGATTTTTGCAAAGTTGGAACAGCTTAAGTCTAGCGGAAAATTAATTGATTACGGTGTGAGTATAGAAACCGTAGAAGAAGGCTTGTTGGCGATGGATTACGACATTGCCGCAATGGAAGTGATCTTCAATATGTTCCGCTTAAAACCGTTAGAGCAACTGTTCCCAACAGCACTGCAAAAAGATGTCGGTATTATTGCCCGAGTGCCTCTCGCAAGTGGATTACTGACTGGTAAATACAATGCGAATACGGCTTTTGGTAAAGATGATCATCGTACTTTTAACCGCAATGGTGAAGCCTTTGATAAAGGTGAAACCTTTTCTGGTGTAGATTATCAACTTGGCTTACAAGCGGTGGAAGAACTGAAAGCTCTATTCAGCACGGAAGATTTAATTCCTCACGCATTACGTTGGGTATTGATGAATAAAGCCGTGAGTACAGTCATTCCGGGGGCAAGTAAGGTTTCACAAGTGGTTACTAACGCTGCTGTGGATAACTTCCCTCCATTAACCGAGAGCAAAATGCAAAAAGTAGAAGAGATTTACAACCGCTTAATCCGTCCAAGTGTGCATCATTTGTGGTAGAGTTTAACCACTCGATATACGAAGCAGGCTAGATCAACTATCTCGCCTGCTTTTCTTTTTATCCTCTTTGATTAACCTTTCATTTTCTTTTATAGTTAGCCTTAAATCGACGGTTGGAGGCGAAATGATCGAGAAATACCACAAAGTTGCCCTACTTTTTAACGCTAACAAAGTGTATGACAGAGGCGTAATGCAAGGGATTGGGCAGTTTATTCAAGCATCGCAATGTTCTTGGGATATTTTTGTGGAAGATGATTTTGTCTATCACAAAAATACGATAGAAAGCCTTTCGATTGATGGCATTATTGCGGATTTTGACGATCCGGAAACAGCCGCATTATTGAAAGATATTGATGTGCCGATTGTCGCCGTTGGCGGCTCATACCAAAACCCTGATTTTTACCCGAACGTACCTTATGTTGCCACCGACAATTATGCCTTGGTGGAAGCTGCCTTTTTGCATTTAAAGAAAAAGGGCATTGATCAATTTGCATTTTATGGTTATCCAGCCGAAAGCGATAAGCATTGGGCGGTAGAGCGGTTAAATGCGTTTATTTCGCTAATGGAAAAATATGAACACCAACCGAATTATTACATTGGTGATCAAGCCCATTCCGACAACTGGTTCGAGCTACAAGAAAAATTAGGCGAATGGCTGCAAACCCTGCCGCTGCATACGGGCATTATTGCGGTCACCGATGCTAGAGCCAGACATCTGCTACAAACCTGTGAGCATCTAAAAATTGCTGTGCCGGATCAGCTTTGTGTGATTGGCATTGATAACGAAGAGCTGATCCAATACCTCTCTCGGGTGTCACTTTCTTCCGTAACGCAAGGCACAACGCAAATTGGTTATCACGCCGCAAAATTGCTTTATCGCAAATTGAACGATCTGCCGGTTTCCACAAAGCCTATTTTAATTCCCCCTCTGAATGTGGAAGAACGCCGTTCCACCGATTACCGTTCGTTGCAAGATCCGATGGTGATTCAAGCAATGCACTTTATTCGCCACCGAGCTTGCCAAGGGATCAAGGTGGAACAGGTATTGGATCATCTGAAAATCTCTCGCTCCAACCTTGAGCAGCGTTTTAAAGAGGAGATGAATAAAACTATTCATCAAGTTATCCACGAGGAAAAACTAGCACGAGCAAAATATATGCTCAAATTTACCGATATTTCTACCCAAGAGATTGCCAATGTGTGTGGATACCCTTCCTTACAATACTTCTATGCGGTGTTTAAAAAAGAATTTGGCAAAACCCCGAAAGAGTTTCGGGAAGAGTAGTTACAAGCGGTCGTTTTTAGGCAAAATTTTGCATATAATGAATCATATTTGATTTATCATTCAATGCATTCTAAATGACCAAACACAAACGCCCTACTTTGCAAGATATTGCTTCCCATCTCGGCATTACTAAAATGACCGTGAGCCGTTTTCTGCGTGATCCGAATACGGTAGCGAAAGAGACTGGAGAACGTATTGCACAAGCGATCGAACAGTTTGGTTACATTCCGAATCGTGCCCCTGATATTCTCTCCAACGCCAAAAGTAGAGCAATTGGCGTGCTTGTTCCCTCTCTTACCAACCAAGTATTTGCGGATGTGATCAAAGGCATTGAACAGATTACCGACAAGGCGGGCTATCAGACAATGCTTGCCCACTACGGTTATAGCGAAGAAAAGGAAGAGAAACGGATTGAATCGCTGCTATCTTACAACATTGATGGCATTATTCTCTCGGAAAATCACCACTCTGCCCGCACGCTAAAAATGCTGGAAGTGGCTCGCATTCCTGTGATTGAGATTATGGAGTGCGAAGGCGGTATTCAACAAGCGGTTGGATTTGACAATATTTCTGCAGCACAAGCGATGGTGGAAACGATGATCAATCGAGGCAGCCGCTACATCGCCTATTTCGGGGCAAGAATGGACAAACGCTCACAACTGAAAATGCAAGGCTACGAGCAGGCGATGCAAAAACACGGTTTGATACCATTGAATATCACAACCGAAGAGCATTCCTCTTTTACGCTCGGAGCAGCACAACTCCGCCAAGCTCTAGCTCAACAACCGCAGCTAGATGGTGTGTTCTGCACCAATGACGACTTAGCAATTGGCGCATTATTTGAGTGCCAACGCTTAGGCATTAAAGTGCCGGAGCAGTTCAAAATCGCAGGCTTTCACGGGCATGATGTCGGGCAATCTCTCACCCCACAACTTGCCAGCGTGATTACTCCTCGCTTACAAATGGGCAGAGTGGCAGCACAAGAACTGCTCAATCGCATTCACGGCATACCGCAACAAAGCCCGATTATCAATTTGGGGTATCAGATCCATTTGGGGGAAAGTGTGTAGCAAGCGGTTGAATTTACTCACTTTCGTTCGCACTTCGTGCCATCGGCAAAGCCGATGTTCAAACGCAAGCGTTTGTGCAAAATTTTTTACAATTTAGACCGCTTGTATCTTAAATCAATGGCTCAACCGCTGCCACACATCGTTCCACCACCTCTTCAAAACTACCGTCAATATCAATAAAGATCACATCGGATTCGTCTGCTTGGGGGATTTCGAGGGTGTTGAACTGGCTTTGCAGCATTTCGGGTTTCATAAAATGCCCTTTGCGTTGCTTCATTCGTTCTAATACTAGCTCAAATGAGCCGTTTAGGAACAGGAATTTGACATCAGCATTGCCTTCACGGATTTGATCACGATATTTTTTCTTCAAAGCGGAGCAGACGATAATCCCTTTTTCACTTTTCTGTTCTAGACTGAAAGCGGCATCATTAATTCGCTCTAACCACGGGCGGCGATCGTCATCGTTCAGCGGTGTGCCACTTGCCATTTTTAGAATATTCGCACGAGGGTGGAGGTCATCACCATCAATTAATTTCATTCCCAGTTTTTGTGCCACTGCTGTGCCAACAGAGGTTTTCCCTGTACTGGATACACCCATTAGGATAAATGCTTTTCCTTGAGACATTTGTCTACTCCTATGTTATCGGTAACTTTTATTTGAACTTAATTTAGCAGCTTCAAACTAAAAATCATCTGCTATTTCTGAAAAATTTGAAGTAGATCACAATTCTAGAATAAAAAATAACGAATTATTTACAAGTTTAGTTTTTATCGTTATGTTACCGATAACAATTTGTTGTGGAGAAAATAGTATGTTGCTTTTCATTATGTTTGCCGCAATTTTATTATTGCTAATATTAATTATTAAATTCAAGGTTCACGCCTTTGTAGCTTTGATTATTGTGAGTTTACTCACTGCATTAGCTGCAGGTATTCCGGTGGACAAAATTTTACCAACCTTGCTTAACGGTTTTGGAAGTACATTAGCATCGGTCGCATTACTGGTTGGCTTAGGGGCGATGATTGGTCGTTTACTTGAAATCACGGGTGGTGCAAAAGTATTGGCAGATACGCTTATCAACAAATTTGGTAAAGAGAAAGCGCCATTTGCATTGGGTGTGGCATCATTGTTATTTGGTTTCCCGATTTTCTTTGATGCCGGTTTAGTAGTAATGTTGCCGATTATTTTTAGTGTAGCGAAACAATTTGGCGGTTCAGTATTGCGCTATGCCTTCCCCTCTGCAGGAGCATTTGCGGTAATGCACGCTTTTCTACCTCCACACCCGGGGCCGGTTGCTTCAGGCGATTTACTTGGAGTAAATATGGGGTTGCTTGTGTTAGTTGGTTTAGTTTGTGCGATTCCGACATGGTACATCGGTACTTATATGTTCAGCCAATTTATCAGCAAACGCATTCATGTTGATTTACCTAAAGCTTTCTTAAACGGATTATCAGCTAATGAGATGGCGGTACAAAATCCACCAAGTTTCGGTAAAGTACTAACGGTGTTATTACTGCCGATTATCTTAATTTTATTCGATACAGGCTTAAATACGCTTTCTGTCGCGAAAGTAGTAGATGGTTCAGCAACTTGGGTACAAAGCCTACGTTTAATCGGAAAAACACCTGTTGCATTATTGATTACTCTGATTGTGGCGATTATTCTTCTGCGTGATAACCGTAGCCTAGACCAAATTGAGAAAATTTGTAACAACGCTCTTGGCCCAATCTGTGCGATTGTACTTGTAACCGGGGCAGGCGGAATGTTCGGTGGTGTGTTACGTGCAAGTGGTATTGGTGATGTATTATCAGCCATGATGGCTGATACCGGTATGCCAATTGTTGTGGCTGCATTTATTATTGCAACGGTATTCCGTGTTGCACAGGGTTCGGCAACAGTGGCTTTAACTACAACAGCCGCGTTAATTGCTCCAATGGTAGCAGCTGCAACAGATTTAAGTCAGTTTGATCTCTGTTTTATTGTGATTTCCATTGCTTCAGGTGCAACCGTGCTTTCTCATGTAAACGACTCCGGCTTCTGGCTTATCGGCCGTTTCCTTGAAATGGACGAGAAAACTACACTTAAAACTTGGACAATGCTTGAAACCTCAATCGGTTTAACCGGTTTCGCATGTGCATTAATTGGGAGCTGGTTACTCTAATTTAATTCTTACAAGCGGTCGATTTTCTTCAGAATTTTGCAAAATAGATAGGAAAATCGACCGCTTGTTTTTTTATATAACTATTGGAATTTTCCCTTTAATTGGAGTAGATTATAGACGTTCCGTTCTATTTTTAATCATTTAACAGGAGTGATTATGCCAAACACCCAATTTTCTTTACTGGATTTTAGAGCCTATATCAACGGTGAGTTTGTCGAAGGCAAGAAAACCTTTGAGGTTACTAATCCAACCACTGGCGAGGTAATCGGCAAGGTTGCAGATTTAGGGGCGGAAGACGCTCATTTAGCGATTGAAAAAGCGGTCATCGCACAGAAAAAATGGCAAGCACTGTTACCAAAAGAGAGAGCAGCAATTTTACGCAAATGGTTTGATCTCATTATACAAAATAAAGAAGAGCTAGCTCAAATTTTGAGTTTGGAACAAGGCAAGCCGATTGCCGAAAGCCTTACTGAAATTACCTATGGGGCAAGTTTTGTTGAGTTTTATGCGGAAGAGTGCAAACGGATTTATGGCGATGTATTGCCACAAGATAAGCCTGATCATCGCTTAATGGTCATCAAGCAGCCGATTGGCGTGGTGGCGGCAATTACTCCGTGGAACTTTCCGAATGCGATGATTACTCGTAAAGCTGCCCCAGCGTTAGCAGCCGGCTGTGCGATTGTTTTCAAACCTGCGGCAGAAACACCATTTTCTGCAATAGCTTTAGCAAAGTTAGCCGAACAGGCAGGCATTCCAGCAGGCGTGTTTAACATTGTTACTGCAGAGAAATCGGAAGATATCGGTAAGGAATTAACTACTAATCCAAGCGTGCGAAAAGTAACCTTCACAGGTTCAACTCGTGTTGGTAAGATTTTGATGGAGCAATCAGCAAGCACCGTTAAAAAATTAGCCTTAGAATTGGGAGGCAATGCCCCAGCAATCGTGTTTGATGATGCAGATTTAGACAAAGCGGTTGAGGGAGTGTTTGCCTCAAAATTCCGTAATGCAGGGCAGACCTGCGTCTGTGCTAACCGCATTTATGTACAAGCGGGCATTTATGAGCAATTTCTTGCAAAATTCCAACAAAAAGTCGAACAGATTAAACTCGGTGCACCAAACGAACCAAATGTTACAATGGGGGCGTTGATTAGCAAACGTGCTCTTGAAAAAGTGGAAGAGCATATTGAAAATGCACTTTCTCTTGGTGCTGAGTTAGTAATGGGGGGTAAACGCCATGAGCTTGGTAGCACATTCTTCCAACCAACTATTTTGAAAAATGTCACGCAAGAGATGAAAGTAGCTCGAGAGGAAACTTTTGCACCACTTGCTCCAATTTTCAAATTTGAAACAGAAGAGGAAGTTATCCAATGGGCAAATGACACCGAGTTTGGCTTAGCTTCTTATCTCTTTAGTGAGAATCTTTCACGCATTTGGCGAGTATCTGAGCAGTTGGAATACGGCATTGTTGGCATAAATGAAGGGCTGATCAGCAACGAACTTGCTCCATTTGGCGGTGTGAAAGAGTCTGGTATCGGACGAGAAGGCTCAAAATACGGCTTAGATGAGTTTTTAGAGATGAAATATCTTTGTATGAAGATTTAGGAGAAAGGGACGCGATGCGTCCCTTTGTTTTGCAATATTTCTGAGAAATATGACCGCTTGTATTATTCAAATTTTGTTTTATAGGCTTCACTATTTACCCATAAATGATCTTCTTCCCAAGTGAATTTCCATTTGCGAACAGGGCCAGCCATTACATTGAGATAGTAATTGTCATAACCTGCAATAGTGGCAACTGGGTGGTAGCCTTTTGGTACTTTTACTACGTTCTTATCATAAACTGCCATACACTCGTCTAGCGTACAATCATCGGTATAAACTCGCTGTAAAGCAAAGCCTTGTGGTGGAGCGAAGCGATGGTAGTAAGTCTCTTCTAAATAGGTTTCTAGTTCGGAATTTTTGTCGTCGTGTTTATGGCTTGGGTAAGAGCTAGTATTGCCTTCATCAGTAAACACTTCTACAACTAATAAGCTATCTGCAGGTTCTGTTTCTGGCAGAATATTATGCACTAAGCGTTGATTATTGCCGAAACCTCGTTTTTCAACCCCGACATCTTCTGGACT
Source organism: Mannheimia varigena (assembly GCF_013377235.1). NCBI lineage: Bacteria > Pseudomonadati > Pseudomonadota > Gammaproteobacteria > Pasteurellales > Pasteurellaceae > Mannheimia > Mannheimia varigena. The sequence continues at coordinate 1,552,262 of NZ_CP016226.1, forward strand.
AATCAGGCGTACAGGATAATTCCCTTGACTTGGTGCTTTGCAAACGGCAAGTTCTAATTGACCGCTTGTTTCCACTTTCACTTGCTTGTGTGGCGGAATATAGACGGAATAAGGTGGGATTTTTTCAAATGGGCTGGCTCGGTTGCCGATATTTTCAAAACGATGTTCATCGACAAACACGGATCCTTTGCCTGCAACGAAAACAAGACAAAGCTCATTTTCGCCACTCTCTAAGGTAATAGATTGATTGTCTAACTGATAAGCAGCAAATCCAACATATTCCCAATTAGCATTTTGCGGGGTAATGTCTTGAATTAAACCGTTTGGTTGAGTCTGTGGTTTAGAAAGTAAGAAGCTCATAATATCTCCTGTATAAATTCATAATAATGACAACCTTACTATAACGCAGATCATTTTTTTTGGGGATAAGTAATCTTCAAAGTTGTTATCAAGATCACAAAAATGAAATAAATTTTTCATTTTTATTCTATTTGTATTGATATTTTCTATTTTTAAGAGTAGTTTATGGAGTGTCTTTTGTCTATCCTCAATTCATAATTTGATAAGGAGTTTTCGATGAGCCAATTTGTGCAAAACTTTATTAATGGCGTAGCGGTTGAAAGCCAAAGCCAACGTATTACTTCTGTATTCAATCCAGCAACTGGCGAAGAAACCAAAAAAGTGAAGTTAAGTACTGCTACTGAAGTAGATTCAGCGATTGCCACAGCTGATGCTGCATTTAAAAGCTGGTCGCAGCAATCACCATTACGCCGTGCGAGAATTTTATTTAAATTCAAAGAGTTATTAGAAGCAAACTTTGATGAACTGGCACGTTTAATCAGCTCTGAGCACGGAAAAGTCTATTCAGATGCAATTGGAGAATTGACGCGTGGTTTAGAGGTAGTTGAGTTTGCAACAGGTATTCCGCACTTACAAAAAGGTGAGTTTTCAGCAAATGCCGGGCGTGGTATTGATATCCACTCAATTCAACAGCCGCTTGGAGTTGTTGCAGGTATTACCCCATTTAACTTCCCAGCAATGGTGCCGATGTGGATGTTCCCTGTTGCATTAGCGTGCGGTAATACTTTCGTGTTGAAGCCGTCTGAAAAAGACCCAAGTGTATCCATTCGTTTAGCAGAATTATTAAAAGAAGCGGGCTTGCCAGATGGTGTATTCAACGTTGTTCAAGGCGATAAAGAAGCAGTAGATATTCTTTTAACCGACCCACGCATTCAAGCGGTGAGCTTTGTCGGTTCAACGCCGATTGCTCACTATATTTATGAGAAAGGCTCCGCAAACGGCAAACGTGTGCAAGCCTTGGGCGGTGCTAAAAACCACGCCTTGATTATGCCGGATGCGGATGTGCAAGGTACGGTAAATGCGTTACTCGGTGCAGCATTCGGCGCAGCCGGTGAGCGTTGTATGGCATTGTCGGTGGCGGTGATCGTGGGCGATGAGTTGGCGGATAAAATTGTTGAAGAGCTGATTCCAAAAGTGAAAGCACTGAAAATTGGTGCAGGTTTATTACCGGAAGGGCAAACCGAAAACGATATGGGGCCAGTTATTTCTAAAGAACATAAAGCAAAAATCGAAAGCTATATCGATCAGGGTGTAGAACAAGGTGCAAAACTTTGTGTGGACGGTCGTGGATATAAAGTAGCTGGTCACGAGAATGGTTATTTTGTTGGCGGAACGTTATTCGATAATGTTACTCCTGAAATGACAATCTGGAAAGATGAAATTTTCGGGCCCGTGTTATCGGTAGTGCGTGTGAAAGATTATGCAGAAGGTATGGCGATTATCAACAGCCACCAATACGGCAACGGTAGTGCGATCTTCACCGCAGACGGCGATTCAGCCCGTCAATTTACCCAAGATGTCCAAGCAGGTATGGTGGGCGTGAATATTCCAATTCCAGTACCGATGGCATTCCACTGCTTTGGTGGTTGGAAAGCGTCTATCTTCGGGCCTCTGAATGTGTATGGTCAAGATGGCGTGCGTTTCTACACCCGTATGAAAACTATCACAACCCGTTGGCCGGACAGTGCTGTACGTAGCCAAGCAGCCTTTAACTTCCCAACCTTATAATTATAAGTATTCTTCCTTTTTTGATTGCTTAGCGGTGAGAAATCACCGCTTTTTTATTTTTGCAAAAAATTCTCTAATTTTGATCGCTTGTTTTTTATTCTTATTATTTTTCTCTTAAAAATGTGATCTGAGTAACAGATTTGAAACAAAGTGTTTGGAGAGGGAAATTTAGAATGTTATATTCCTTTTTGAAAAATTTATTTCATTTTTTTGTATTTAAAATAAAACTTCATTTCTCCTTCGCAGTTTGAAGTAAGACTGGCAATAATGCCCTTAATTCTAATCTCACAAGAGGATTTTGTATGAAAATGCGTATTAAATTTGCGTTAAGTGCTTTAACACTGGGCTTATCAATGAATAGCTTTGCAAAAGATGAGCTTGTTGTATTTAGCTTGCCTAACCTATCTAGTCCGTTTGAAGTTCAGCTGCAAAAGGTAGCGGTAGAAACCAGTAAGAAGTTAGAGATTAAATTACAAGTATTAGATGGACAGAGTTCATCAACTAAACAGGCTTCGGACTTAGAAAATGCGATTACGCGTGGGGCGAAAGGTATTATCATTTCTCCAAATGATGTGAATGCAATTTCAGGTGCTGTAGAAGAAATTATTCAAGAGAAAATTCCTGCTGCAACATTAGACCGTAAAGTTGAAAGTAGTAAACCGGTTCCACACTTTGGTGCCAATAACTACACCGGTGGTCAAGAAGTAGCGAAAGCAGTCAAAGCGAAATATCCAGATGGTGCGAAAATTGTTTTATTAACTGGTCAGCCGGGCTCAACGTCAAATATTGAGCGTACCAAAGGTATTCGCGATGAATTAGCTGTTGGTGGTGATAAATATAAAATTGTTGTCGATCAAACCGGTAACTGGTTACGCTCAGAAGGTTTACGTATTATTGAAAGCGTGCTCCCAACCCTAAAAGAAAAACCGGATGTAATTATTTCTGCAAACGATGATATGGCGTTAGGCGCAATTGAAGCGTTACGCAGTCAAGGCTTAAAAGCTGGAAATATTTTAGTAACAGGTTTTGATTCTACGCCGGAAGCTCTAGCTCGCGTTAAAGACGGTTGGTTATATTTAACTGCTGACCAACGACCAAGTTTTGCAGTTAGTACTGCATTAGAGCAAGTGGTTGGCAACATTCGTGATAACAAAGAAGTGAGTGGTGCAGACTATCCACCGAAAATTATTCTAAAAGATAACTTGCAAGAAGCGGAACGCTTTGCAGAAATCAGTGAATAATATTTTATCACCTCCTCATAGAGGTGAGGAGGTTTTTCTTATGGAGGTTGTATGTCCACTCCTTTACTTGAAGTTAAAGATCTTACCAAAAGCTTCTCTGGCGTAATGGCTCTTAACAGAGTAAAACTCACGGTAGAAAAAGGCGAGGTTCACGCCCTACTCGGGGAAAATGGTGCGGGGAAATCAACATTATTGAAAGCTCTTTCAGGTGCACAACCTCAAACGAGCGGTGAGATTATTTTTAACGGCGAAAAACTCAATTTAAATGATTCACCTTTTGAGCGCCAACTTAAAGGCATTGTTACCATTTACCAAGAATTCAATTTACTGCCAAATATGACAGTAGCAGAAAATTTTTTCTTGGGCAGAGAGCCAGTCAATGGCTTGTTTGTCAATGAAAAAGCAGTGAATGATGAAGCACAAATAGTGCTGGATAATCTTGGCTTAAACATTAAACCTGATACCCAAGTTTCCCGTTTAAGTGTTGCTCAACAACAGATGGTTGAAATTGCAAGAGCAATGACCTTAAACGCGAAATTAATCATTATGGATGAACCGTCTGCGGCATTAAGTGATAAAGAAGTTGAAAAACTTCATCAAATTGTAAGAGATCTCAAAAGTCGTGGTGTGAGTGTTATCTATGTTACCCACCGCCTAAATGAAGTATTTGCCTTATGTGATCGCTTTACCGTTTTCCAAGATGGGCGTTATTCGGGCGAAGGTGAAGTGAAAAATGTCACGGTTGATGACATTATCCGAATGATGGTAGGGCGTGAAGTTGCCTTTACTCGTCGCCCTGCTTCGGAAACGCATCATACCCACCGTCCTGTGCGTTTAGCAGTAAAAAATTTACATCGTGAAAAGCCAGCACTTGATCCTCATGGGATTGCATTGCACGGCGTGTCATTTAATATTCATGAAGGCGAAGTTTTAGGCATTGCGGGCTTAGTAGGAGCAGGTCGTACCGAAATTGCTCGCTGTTTGTTTGGTGTAGAAAACTATACCGCTGATGAAATCAGCTTAGATGGTAAACCTTATGCGGCAACATCTCCATTGGATGCGTTAGAAAAAGGTGTGGCATTAGTACCTGAAGACCGTAAGAAAGAAGGTTTAGTTCTGGGCTTACCGATTAAAACTAATATGACGTTGCCGATTCTAGGTAAATTGCTTAAAGGTAATCTGTTCGTCGATAATCAAAAAGAAGATGATTTAATCGAAACTTATCGCCAGGCACTCAGAATTAAAATGGCAAGTAGTGAGCTAGAAGCCCGCAAATTATCAGGTGGTAATCAGCAAAAAGTGATTTTGGCACGTTGTATGGCATTAAATCCCAAAGTGCTAATTGTTGATGAACCGACACGTGGTATTGATGTGGGAGCGAAATCAGAAGTTCACCAAGTTTTATTTGATATGGCAAAACAAGGTGTGGCGGTTTTAGTGATTTCGTCTGACTTACCTGAAATTATGGCAATTTCAGACCGTATTATTACCCTCTCCGAAGGACGAGTAACGGGTGAAATTCACGGCGATGATGCGACCGAAGAAAAATTAATGTCAATGATGGCTGTCGGTGTTCAGCGTGAGCACGCAGTGTAAGCGAGGTTTGTATGACAACACAATTTTTGAAAAACCTAGGAATGGTGGATGACAAAGGCAAAATCGATTTTGTCTATTTCTTTGAACGTTTTGGCGTGTTGATTTTCCTGATTTTGTTAGTGATTTTCTTCACCTCGCAAAACAGTGCATTCTTGTCCCAACGTAACATCTACAACGTTTTAACTGAAGTGTCGATTTTCGGCATTATGGCGGTAGGAATGACCTTCGTCATCTTAACCGCCGGGATTGACCTCTCCGTCGGCTCAATTTTAGCGGTGACGGCAATGTTCGCCGCCTACATTATCAAAGGCGATAATACCGTCACGGTGGAAGCCGGTGCGTGGGGCGGAATGAGCTGGCTGATTGGCTTAGTGATCTGTTTAGGTTTAGGTACGTTCATCGGCTGGTTACACGGCTTGGGCGTGACCAAACTCAAACTGCCACCGTTCATCATCACCCTTGGCGGGATGACCATTTGGCGTGGTTTAACACTCGTGTTGAACAACGGCTCACCAATCGCCGGTTTTGACGAAGGCTACCGCTGGTGGGGGCGTGGCGACATCTTAGGCGTGCCGGTTCCGGTCATCATCTTCGCTGTTGTAGCTATCATCGGTTACTTCGCTTTACACAAAACACGTTGGGGACGCTATGTCTATTCCGTGGGTGGCAACCCGGAAGCCGCTCGCCTTGCTGGGGTGAATATTAATCGCACATTGGTGAGTGTGTATGTGGTGATCGGTGCATTGGCAGGTTTGGCGGGCTTTATTCTCTCCGCCCGTTTAGGCAGTGCAGAATCTGTTGCCGGTGTTTCTTTTGAATTACGTGTAATTGCCTCAGTGGTTATCGGCGGAACTTCGTTAATGGGTGGATATGGACGCATTACGGGTACAATCATCGGTTCGATTATTATGGGCGTGTTGATTAATGGCTTGGTACTGATGGACGTTTCAGCATACTATCAACAAATCATTATGGGCTTAATCATTATCCTCGCCGTTGCCTTCGACACCTATGCGAAGAGCAGAAGAGGGGCGTTATAACCCAGCACACAAGCGGTCTGATTTAGCAAAAAATTTGCAAAAACAGACCGCTTGTTTTTTTATAGCACCAAAACGTAAGGGTTCATACAATGAAAACTATCAAAATCGGCTTAGTTGGCACGGGCTATATTGGTCGCTGCCACGCCATTGCTTACGCACAAGCACCTACACTTTTCCCTCTCAAAGGCAAACTGCAACTCGAATACCTCGCCGAAATCAATCAAACCCTCGCCGATCAAAAAGCCCAAGAATTTGGCTTTGCTCGGGCGACTGATGATTGGCGAAAACTGGTTGCCGATCCGAATGTCGATGTGGTCGATATTTGCACGCCTAATTTCCTGCACAAAGAAATTGCCTTCGAAGCGATTAAACACGGCAAACACGTCTATTCCGAAAAACCGCTCGCCTTAACCGCCGCTGATGCCAAAGAGATGGTCGAGGCAGCGAAAAAAGCCGGGGTAAAAACCTTAGTCGGTTTCAACTACATCAAAAACCCGACCACCCAACTGGCTCGCCAAATTATCCAAAACGGCGAAATTGGTGAGGTGGTGCATTTTTACGGCACGCACAACGAAGACTATCTCGCTAACCCAAACACCCCGATTGACTGGCACTGTTATAAAGCGAAAGCAGGTTTAGGCACGCTCGGCGATTTGGCGGCACACATTGTGAGTATGGCGCACTATCTTGTTGGCGAAGAGATTGTCAGCGTGGTCGGCGATATGCAAACGGTCATCACCGAACGCCCAAATCCACAAAACTTAGCTGAAAAAGTGAAAGTTGAAAACGAAGACCAAGCCACGGCGTTGGTGCGCTTTGCCAACGGCGTAATGGGGACGATTGAAAGCTCCCGTATCGCTTGTGGTTGCAAAATGGGGCTAACCTATGTAGTTACCGGCACCAAAGGCACGCTCAGCTACACCCAGGAACGTATGGCAGAGCTGAAACTCTATTTGCACGATGAAGATAAATCCCGTCAAGGTTTTAAAACCATTTTAGTCGGACCAGAACACCCCGACTATGCCGCTTTCTGCGTGAGTGCCGGCCACGGCATCGGCTTTAACGACCAAAAAGCAGTGGAAATTCGCGATCTCGTCAATGGCATCGCCGCCGATGACCGAATGTTCCCTGATTTTGAAGAAGGCTATAAAATCTCCCGTGTGTTGGAAGCGATTGCAAAATCGGCGGAAGAGAGACGGTGGGTGGAAGTAGAGGAAATTTAACTTTCTCATCAAAACAAAAAAGCGTAAATCCATTTGATTTACGCTTTTTTTATTGCTTTATAAGCGGTCGGTTTTGCAAATTTTTCTGCAAAACCGACCGCTTGTTTATCAGTGAATAAAATTACGCCACTTCGCTTAATTTAACCGGGCGATTTTCTTCCAGTGATTTTTTCGCAGCTAACGCAATCAGAACAGGCTGTAAGCCATCGTTACCGTTTACGAGCGTCGGTTTGTCATTGACCACAGAGTCCACGAAACAGCTGATTTCGTCTGCGAAGGATTGCATATAACGCTCTAAGAAGAAGTATTTTGGTTTTTCTGCAATCACGCCGTTTTCGCCGGAGAACACGGCGGTTGAGCCGGTGTCGTTGGTGATATGGATTGCGCCTTTTGAACCGAAGACTTCAGCACGTTGGTCGTAGCCGTAAGCCGCTTTACGGCTGTTATCGATTACGCCGATTGCGCCATTTTTCAGTTTTAGAGTAATCACTGCGGTGTCGATGTCGCCCGCTTTGCCGATTTCAGGATTGACTAGTACGGTTCCCACTGCAAACACTTCTTCCACTTCACTGCCAGATAAGTAACGAATCATATCGAAATCGTGAATGGTCATATCAAAGAACATACCACCAGAGACTTTCACATACTCAATTGGCGGTGCGTCCGGGTCACGAGAAGTGACGCGAATAACGTGCGGTTCGCCGATGTCGCCGGCTGCAACGCGGTCTTTAATCGCTTTGAAGTTGTGGTCGAAACGGCGGTTGAAACCGACTTGGAATTTCACGCCCGCTTTTTCCACTGCCGCTAACACCTCGTGAATTCTTGCCGGATCTGCATCCACCGGTTTTTCACAGAAAACGTGTTTGCCAGCAAGGGCAGCTTCAATTGAGATTGGGGCGTGAGTGTTGGTGGATGAACAGACTAACACTGCATCGATTTCCGGATCTTGCAAGATTTGTTTGTAGTCATCATAAACGTGCGGAATGCCCATTGATTTCGCCCAAGTGGTCAGCTCATCGGTGATACGAACATCCGAAATCGCTTTAATTTCTGCGCCTTTCACATATTTGCTGATACTTTCTGAATGCACACGACCAATACGGCCTGCGCCGATAATTCCTACTTTTAACATCTTAAACTCCTGCGGTTTCACGGATATATTTTCTGCCTTTGAGGGCGTATTCAAATGGGTTAGCGAGTGCCGGGTCTTGCTCAGCTTCTACCACCATCCAGCCTTTGTAGTCATGTTTTTCGAGAATGTCGAAAATTGGTTTGAAGTCGATCACGCCATCGCCCGGGACGGTAAATGTGCCTTTTTTCACGCCTTCTAAGAAGCTCAAATCTTTCGCTTTCACTTCGGCAACCACTTCATCACGCACATCTTTTAAGTGAACGTGAATGATGCGGTCGATATATTTTTCTAACACGCCGAGCATTGCTTTTTGGCAGCCTTCGGAGTAGTAAAGGTGACCTGAATCGAATAACAGATAGACATCGTCATTCACTTCCGCCATATAGCGATCGACTTCTTCTGGGGTTTGAATACCTGTGCCCATATGGTGATGCAAGCAGACTTTCATGCCTTTTTCCGCGGCCAGTTTTGCCAGCTCATTATAGCCTTCTGCCATACGTTTCCAGTCGGCATCATCAAACACCGGTTTTTCTTTAAAGACGGATTTGGTTGTGCCTTGAATACTGCGACTCTGCTCGGAACAGCCGATCACTTTTGCCCCCATGGCGTGCAGGAAATCACGGTGTTTGATGAACTCGGCGATAGTCTCTTCACGTTTGCCATCAACAAAGAAGGTGCTGAACCATGCATTACAAATTTGAATGCCGCGCACCTCTAATTTGCGTTTTAGCACTTCCACATCTCGTGGGTATTTGTTACCTACTTCACAGCCAGTGTAGCCCGCTAATGCCATCTCGCTGACACACTGCTCAAAAGTGTTTTCTGCACCGAGTTCTGGCAAGTCATCATTTGTCCAACCAATTGGAGCAATGCCAAGTTGAATGTTTTCTGCTTTCATAGAGAAACCTCGTTTGATTGAGTTAATTTATTTTCCGTAGGGGCGAATTGCCATTCGCCCCTACAAGCGGTGATTTTTCGTCAATTTTTTGCAAAATTAGTATTTTCTTGCTTTCGCTAACTGCTCTTCAGAGCGTTGGCGGGCTTGTTGAATACGTTCGCTGTCAGAGACTTCCGCCACACCAACATGCCACCAGCAGCCGTAGCCGTGAGCCATCGTTTTCGGCAGTACTTTAATGTCGATCAGCGTTGAAATGGTTTGCTGTTTCGCATCTTGAAGGGCGGCACGCAATTCGGCTTCGTTAGTGACACGATAGGTTTTGCAGCCGTAAGCTTCTGCGTTTTTCGCAAAATCAATCGGCACTAAGCCACCGTTGAGCTGGTTGCTTTGGGCATTACGGAAACGGAATTCCGTGCCGAAGCTGTCCATACCGTTGCCGATTTGCAGGTTGTTGATACAGCCGTTTGCCATATTGTCGAACAATACCACGTTGATTTTTTTGCCTTCCTGCACAGAAGTGACTAATTCGGTGTGAGCCATTAAGTAAGAGCCGTCGCCAAGCAAGGCATAAACTTCTTGTTCCGGACAGGCGATTTTCACGCCGACAGCCGCACTCACTTCGTAGCCCATACAGGAGTAGCCGTATTCGAGGTGGTAGGTCTCTTCGCCTTTGCTCAACCAAGTGCGTTGTAAATCGCCCGGTAAACTGCCTGCGGCGGCGACGATAATGCCGTCGTTTTCAATGGTTTCGTTCACGATACCGAGGACTTGGGATTGGGTTAATTGTGAGCCGGTGAGCTTGATAAATTCGTTATGAACCGCTTTGTGATCCAAGTTATCGTTGATTTCTGGGGTGAAATCCGGGCTGTATTGCACCGCACGCAGGCGTTTGATTTCTTCGGCAAAGTCCGCTTTGGCGGTGGCAATTTCATTACCCCATTGTGCTTGATAGCTACTTGGGAGCTTAGTCAGCAATGCTTCGAGTGTTGCTTTAGCATCAGCCACAATTTGCACGCCGTCTAATTTGTAGGCATCGAAACGTGCTACGTTGATATTTAAGAACTGCACATCCGGATTTTGGAATATCCATTTCGAAGAAGTGGTGAAGTCGGTGTAGCGTGTGCCGATACCGATGACTAAATCGGCTTCTTTCGCCAAGCGGTTTGCCGCCAAGCAGCCGGTTTCACCGACACCGCCTACATTCAGTTCATAGTCGGAAACGACGGCACTTTTACCCGCTTGGGTTTCGGCAAATGGGATGCCGAACTGTTTTGCAAATTTTTGCAGAATTTGACCCGCTTGTGAGTAACGCACGCCGCCCCCGCAGACGATCAGCGGTTTTTTCTTGGCGGTAATCAATTTCACTGCATCGGCAATCATGGCTGCCGTTGGTAAGGTGCGTTCTAGGCGATGCACTCGTTTTTGTAAGAAGCTGTTCGGGAAGTCGAAACTTTCTGCTTGTACATCTTGTGGCAACGCAATCGTCACCGCTCCGGTTTCCACCGGATCGGTTAAAACACGGAACGCATTGATACAAGCACTCATTAACTGCTCTGGGCGTTGCACACGATCCCAGTATTTGCTGACCGCACGGAAGGCATCGTTAGTGCTGATACTTAAATTGTAAGGTTGCTCTATTTGTTGAAGAACAGGATCTGGTTGGCGGGAGGCAAACACATCACCCGGTAATAAGAGAAGTGGAATGCGGTTGGCAGTTGCTGTGGCGGCAGCTGTAAGCATATTCGCGGCCCCAGGTCCAACAGAAGAAGTACAAGCAATAATTCTTTGACGTAAATTCTGTTTTGCAAAACCCATTGCTAAATGTGCCATTCCTTGCTCATTTTTCCCTTGGTAGAGAGTTAGCTTTCCCGAATTTTGTTCAATTGCTTGCCCCATTCCTAATACATTGCCGTGTCCAAAAATGGCTGCAACACCATGCACAAACTTGATCTCTTTTCCATCTACTTCTAGATACTGATTATCTAAAAATTGCACCAATGCTTGTGCAACAGTTAAACGAGTTGTTTTCATAAAACCCCCTTGATATGGCAACCGCTACAAGCGGTTATTTTTTCTTAAAAATCCATAAAATGAAAATTTTGTTTCATTATTTTATCAGCAAAATTTAAAAAAAGATGTGAACAAGCTCACATTTCTGCTAATTGGTTACATTACTGTTCAAAGTGAGAACAAGATCACAGAAATGATAATTTAAATAGAATAAAATTGAAATAAAAATTTCATTTTTGTATTATAAGTGAAGTAGAAATAACTTTTCATTGAAAGGAGTGTTTTATGGCGACTGTTAATCATCAAGATCGTCCGTTAGATTTGATCTGTTTAGGACGGGTAGCTGTTGATTTATACGGGCAGCAAATTGGTTCTCGTTTAGAAGATATGACCACATTCTCAAAATACCTTGGCGGTTCATCAGGTAACGTGGCATATGGCACGGCGGTGCAAGGGTTACGTTCGTCAATGTTGGCTCGTGTGGGCGATGAGCATATGGGGCGTTTCTTGCGTGAAGAGCTGCAAAGTGTTGGGGTGGATACCAGCCACCTGATTACCGACAAAGAACGTTTAACCGCACTGGTGATTTTGGGTATTAAAGATAAAGAGACTTTTCCACTGATTTTTTACCGTGATAACTGTGCGGATATGGCAATCACCAAAGACGATTTCAGCGAAGCTTACATTGCGTCTAGCCGTGCGCTGGCGATTACTGGCACGCACCTTTCCAACCCAAAAACCCGTGAAGCAGTACTGACCGCCTTAGAATATGCAGGCAGAAATGATGTGAAACGGGCGTTAGATATTGACTACCGTCCAGTGCTTTGGGGACTAACTTCACTCGGTGATGGTGAAACCCGTTATATCGACAGTGCGGAAGTGACTAAATCGCTGCAAGAAGTGCTGCACCATTTTGACGTGATTGTGGGAACCGAAGAAGAGTTCCACATTGCAGGTGGTTCAATCGATACGCTGACTGCGTTGAAAAATGTACGTAAAGTATCTAATGCGGTGCTAGTATGTAAACGTGGTGCACAAGGTTGCTCAGTGTTTGAAGACGAATTGCCGAACGATTTAGATGGTAGTTTAAATGTGTACGGCGTGCGTGTTGAAGTATTGAATGTATTGGGGGCAGGTGATGCGTTTATGTCGGGTTTAATGCGTGGATACTTAAATAATGAAGGTTGGGAACAAGCTTGTCATTATGCAAATGCATGTGGTGCATTAGTAGTTTCTCGCCACGGCTGTTCTCCAGCAATGCCGACTAAACGTGAACTAGACGACTACTTAACCCGTGCTGCAAGCGTTCCACGTCCGGATTTAGACGAACGTTTGAACCACTTACATCGTGTGACGACTCGTAAGAAATCGTGGGAAAATCTCTGCATTTTTGCGTTCGACCACCGCAAACAGCTAGTGGACATGGCGAACAAGGTTGGGGCGGATGTCGATCGTATTCCGAAGCTCAAACAACTTCTGTTAAAAGCGATGGAGCAGACCGTAGCGGAGGCTGGACTTCCGCAAAATCAAGCCGGTATCTTAGCAGATACCACATTCGGGCAAGATGCACTGAATGAAATCACGGGTAAAAACTACTGGATTGCCCGCCCGATTGAAGAGCCTGCTTCTCGCCCGCTCGAATTGGAGTATGGCGACTTCGGCACGCAGTTGGCTTCGTTCCCTCGCGATCACGTCATCAAATGCTTGGCGTTCTACCACCCAACTGATGAAAGCGGTTTAAAAGCTCGCCAAGATCGCAAATTGAAAGAGGTTTATCAAGCTTGTTGTCGCACTGGTCACGAATTGCTGTTAGAGATCATTCTGCCAGCTGATATGCCGCAAGATGAGCACTACTACAACGAGGCGATTACGCATTTCTACCAACTCGGCATCAAGCCGGAATGGTGGAAATTACCGGGCATTTCCACCGCACAATGGCAAGCGATTTCCGCCACCATTGATGCCAATGACCCAGACTGCCGTGGCATCCTGATTTTAGGTTTAGACGCACCGCTGGATGTGTTTAAAGCCACCTTTGAACAGGCGAAAGGCTGCGAAAAAGTCAAAGGCTTTGCGGTAGGCAGAACGATTTTTGGAACCCCATCCGAACAGTGGCTCGCTGGTAAATTAGACGACCAAGGCTTAATTGCCGAAGTGGGAGCGAAATACCGCACCTTGATTGACTTGTGGCAACAGCGTTAATCACTTGATTAGATTCAACCCCTCGCAAAGTGTGAGGGGTTTTTCTTTGGCAAAAAATCGACAAAATCTGACTGCTTGATGCCCGAATTTTCCGCAAAACGGAAATATCGGGCAAATTTCTGTCCTCAAAAAGCGAAATAAGTGTGATGAGCTTCACACTTTGTTAATGGGTAGAGTGTGATCTGGTGAAATTAATTGTTTTAAAATAATGACAATGGAAAATATATTTCAATTTTATTCCATCAGGATAATAGGAGTCTGTCTATGAGTACGAAACTATCACCAACTCGCTTTCATGCTAGCTGGGAATCGATCAAGCAGCACCAAGTGCCGGAATGGTACGATGATGCGAAATTCGGGATTTTCATTCACTGGGGGATCTATTCTGTCCCGGCGTTCGCCCCGCCGACTTGTCAGTTGGGCGAGATTGACATTGATGAACAGTGGTTCTGTAACAATCCTTATGCGGAGTGGTATTACAACTCGATCAATGTGAAAAAAGGCCCGACTTACGAGCATCACGTCAAAACCTATGGCGAAGATTTCGGTTATGAAAAATTTATTCCACAATGGAAAGCCGAAAAATGGCAACCTGCTGAGTGGGCGAAACTGTTTGCCAAAGCGGGGGCAAAATATGTGGTGCTGACCACTAAACATCACGACGGTTTCTGTCTTTTCCCAAGCCAATACACCGATTTCAACGCCACTCAACAAGGTCCGAAACGAGATTTAATGGGAGAACTCACTGATAACGTGCGTCAGCAAGGCTTACGAATGGGGGCTTACTATTCAGGTATTATCGACTGGACATACTCTTCCGCGCCGATTTTCACAGAAAGCCAAAATTTCTCCAATGCTTGCCCAACCTATGAATACGCTGATTATGCTTACAAACAAGTGGTTGAGCTGATCGACAAATACAAACCAGACGTACTCTGGAACGACATCGGCTGGCCGAAGGTGGGCGAGCATATGTTGCCACACCTTTTTGCTCACTATTACAACATGGTGCAAGAGGGCGTAGTGGATGACCGCTGGAATAAACTCTGGTGCGATTTCACTTCGAAAGAGTACAAGCACGGCGTGGCATCTCGGGATAAAAAATGGGAAATGTGCCGTGGAATGGGCTTGTCGTTCGGCTATAACCAAGTGGAAGATGAAAGCCACCTGATTTCAGTGAAAGATTTGATTTCTCTTTTGGTGGAAACCGTTTCCGATAACGGCAACTTATTATTGAATATCGGTCCGAAAGCGGACGGTACTATTCCGGAAGAACAAGTTGAGCGTCTGCTGGCACTGGGTAAATGGCTGGAAACCAACGGCGAGGGCATTTACAAATCCCGTTGTAGCCGACATTTGAGCGAGAAAATCGGCGATGTTGCATTCCGTTACACCAAAGTCGGCAGTGATCTCTACCTCTACATTGACGGCTTAACCGAAAGTCAAACCAGACTACCGCTTTCGGTATTCGGCGATTTACAAGCGTTAAACAGCGAGCTGCAATTTAGCGTGGAATCCACTCCACAAGGCAGAGTGTTACACATTCAAAACTACCAACCGGATTGGTACGTTTTAGGCTTTAAAATTCCGAATGGGGAGAACTAATTATGGCTTCCATCACACAACGCTTTATTGATTTTATGAATACGCACGTTGCCCCAGTGGCACGTCGTATGGAAAACCAACCGCACATTTCCGCCATTCGTGACGGCTTTATCGTGGTGCTGCCGTTTTTGATTGTCGGTAGTTTCATTATGATTTTGCTGATTCCGCCGTTTGATGAAAACACCACCAATTCTTTCGGGCAAGCGTGGTGGAAATTCGCCAACTGGGCAAGCCCTTACGGCTGGAATTTCTTCCAAATGTCGTTTAATGCGATTTCACTTTTCACCTCAGCTAGTATCGCTTACAACCTAGCGAAAGCGTATAAACGTGAGCCACTGCCTGCAGCATTTCTCTCTGTAATGGCGTTCTTGTTGGTGGCGGCTCCGGTGAAAGACGGCATGATGGACATTAAATTCTTCGGCGGTATCGGGCTATTCTCTGCCATTTTTATTGCGATTTATTCGGTGGAAATGACCCGCTTGTTAGAATTCTTAAAAATCAAAATTCGCTTGCCGAAAGAAGTGCCGCACGCCGTGGCGGAGTCGTTGAATATCGTGATCCCGATTTTAGCGATTTTACTCACGCTCTATCCGTTCTCAATTTGGGTGGAAAGCGAAACTGGCAGAAACATTCCGCAGTTGATTATGGACTTTATGGCACCGCTTATTGCCGTGAGTGACTCCTTAGGTGCAATCTGCTTGTTCGTGATCGCTACCCACTTACTTTGGTTCTTGGGGATTAATGGATCGTTAGTGTTGATGCAACTCTGGACACCATTCCTGTTGCAAAATATGGCGGCGAACTTAGCAGCATTCCAAGCCGGTGAACCGCTACCGTTTATCATCACTAACTCGTTCTGGGATTTCTATATCGTACACGGTGCATCAGGCGGTGTGATTGCGTTGGCATTCTTGCTGGTTCGCAGTAAATCGGCTCACTTACGTTCTATTGGTAAAATCGGTTTGGTGCCGTCTTTCTTCTCCATCGGCGAACCGATTGTGTATGGCGTACCAATGGTGGTGAATCCGCTGTTCTTTATCCCACTGATTTTTGCGCCACTTGCGAATGCGATCATCGCTTATCTGATTTTAGATTTTGACTTGATCCACCGTATTTACCTAATGGCACCTTGGACAACACCGGCACCAATCGGGGCGTACTTGGTTTCTGCGGGTGATATTTGGGCACCGATTTTAAGTATTGCTTTGATTATTTTGGATATTGTGATCTACTATCCATTCTTCAAAATGTATGAAAAAATTTGTATAGAGAAAGAAAAATCACAAAATCTGAGTGAAGAAGAGCAAAAAGCGTTGATTGAAAAAGCCAAATTAGCGGCACAATAACGTTAAAAAGCACTAAAATGAAATGGCTATTCCAAATGGATAGCTATTTTTTTACAAATTTTTTCGAAATTTCAACCGCTTGTTGCTAAAATAGTGTCGTGAATTTAGACGAAGTATTTTAATAGCTAGGAAAAAGAAATGAATGAACCAACCCAATTAGCTCATTTTCAAGAGGAGATCCGCAAGCAGTATGACGGATTGAGCAAACGCCTGAAACAGGTCGCACAATATGTGTTAGATAACGGCAACAGCGTGGTGTTCGATACGGTTTCGGTCATCGCCGAGCGTGCCGGTGTGCCACCTTCCACCCTAATTCGTTTTGCCAATGCGTTCGGTTTTAGCGGTTTTAATGAGATCAAACAGCTTTTCCGTCAAGATATGATGGAAGGCACTTCTCGCTACACCGAACGTGTGCAACTTTTCCGCCAAATTGAACCGCTTGATGAACAGCCGAACGAGCTAAATCATATTCTCGATGTGTTTGTGCAAGGCAATACGCAGGCGTTACAACAACTTTCTACGCAGGTGAGCCAAGAACAACTCGCCCGCACAGTGGAGATTTTAAATTCGGCGAAACGGATTTTTATTGTTGGTTTAAAACGATCGTTCAGTATTGCGAACTATCTCAACTACGCCTTACACCACCTCGATTATGACGTGTTCCTGATTGACGGCTCGGGCGGAATGTTTGATGAGCAACTGAGTCGTATTCGGGAAGATGATGCGGTGATTGCCATCAGCTTCTCGCCGTATGCGAACGAAACGCTCAATGTGGTCACTGCCACCGCCAAACCAGGCGTGCGACACATTGCAATTACCGACAGCCAACTCAGCCCGCTTTTAGCATTCAGCGATGTGTCATTTATTATCAAAGAGGCCCAAGTCAGCGGTTTCCGTTCCCAATGTGCCACAATGACCTTGGCACAAACCATCGCCGTTTCACTTGCCCTGAAAAAAGCCTAAAAAAATAGACCTCAAATGAGGTCTATTTTGTTTATGCGTTCAGCAAGGCTTTGATTTCATCACGATAGCTAGCAGATTTGGCACCAAAAATAATTTGCTGTGTATCGGCGACTTTCACCACATCCACCGCACCGAGCTTTTTCAGTACAGACTTATTGAGTAGATGGTTGTCGTTCAACACCACCCGCAAACGGGTTAAACACGCTTCCACCTGTTTGATGTTAGCTTTGCCGCCAAGGGCGTTGATGACTTCTAAAGTGATTGATTTATCAGACATATGTTCTCCTTATATTTTTTAAATTTGCTAAATATTCTAAACCTTTTTCAAGGATTAGGAAATTTTAAAGTGACAAAGCAATTCTAACCTAATTTTAAAAAAGGATAGTCTAGCTTAAGCCCTTGTTTTTTTGCAAAAAATCGGTATAATTTGACCGCTTGTTTTCCCTTTGTAGGGGCAAGTTCGTCACCCTCACCTCGAACGAGGGTTTTTATTTTTTACTATCAACAACTTAGAGGAAAGGTTATGGTAACCATTCGTTTAACTCGTGGCGGAGCTAAAAAACGCCCATTTTACCAAATCGTGGTAGCGGACAGCCGTTCACCTCGTGATGGTCGCTTTATCGAGCGTATCGGTTTCTTCAACCCATTAGCAGCTGGTCAAGCTGAGCGTTTACGCTTAGACGTGGCTAAAGTTGATGCTTGGGTTGCTAAAGGTGCTGATTTATCAGACCGTGTTGCTTCTTTAGTGAAAGAAGCTCGCAAAGCAGCTTAATACTTTTTCAGTTTTAAGTAAGCCAAAATTAAAAGGTAGGTGAATATGAGCGAACAAAAAATCGAAGTTGTGGGGAAATTAGGTTCAACCTATGGTATCCGTGGCTGGTTACGCCTCTATTCATCAACAGAACAATCTGAAAGCATTTTCGACTATCAGCCGTGGTTTTTAAAAATTAAAGGCAACTGGCAGCCGGTCGAATTAGAAAGCTGGCGTTATCATAGCAACGATTTGATTGTGAAATTAAAAGGTACGGAAGACCGTGAGGCCGCCCAGCTCTTAACCAATGCCGAAATCGGTGTGGATTTGAGTGTGTTCCCAGAATTAGAGGAAGGCGATTACTACTGGCACGATTTAATCGGTTGTACGGTGGTGAATTTGGAAGGCTACACAATGGGAACTGTCACCGAAATGATGGAAACAGGTTCAAACGATGTGTTAGTAGTACGAGCAAACAGCAAAGATGCTTTTGGAAAACAAGAACGATTAATCCCGTTCTTATATGAACAAGTAGTTAAAAGAGTAGATCTCGCCACCAAAACCATTACGGTGGAGTGGGACGCTGGTTTCTAACCTCAGGTATGCGGTTAGCTTTGTTAAGCATTTGAGGCGTTAAAATGTGGATTGGTATTATTTCACTGTTTCCTGAAATGTTTAAAGCAATCACTGATTTTGGGGTAACAGGACGTGCAGTTAAACAGAATCTGCTGCAAATAGCGTGTTGGAATCCTCGTGATTTTACATTCGATAAACATAAAACCGTGGATGATCGCCCTTATGGCGGTGGCCCGGGAATGTTGATGATGGTTCAGCCTTTGCGTGATGCAATTCATGCAGCAAAAGAGGCTGCCAGAGCAGCAGACGGTGTAGAGGCTAAAGTGATTTACCTTTCACCGCAAGGACGTAAGCTCGATCAAACCGGCGTGCAAACGCTGGCTTCAAATCAGAAATTGATTTTAATCTGTGGACGATATGAAGGGGTTGATGAGCGGTTGATTCAAACCGAAGTTGATGAGGAATGGTCAATCGGAGATTACGTTTTAACAGGGGGAGAACTTCCTGCAATGACATTAATTGATGCCGTTTCAAGGTTTGTTCCGGGAGTATTAGGCAAGCAGGCTTCAGCGTTGGAAGACTCTTTCGCAGAAGGTTTATTGGATTGCCCACATTACACCCGCCCCGAAGTGTTAGACGGTATGCCTGTCCCAGATGTGCTGATGTCTGGACACCACGAACAAATTCGCAAATGGCGGTTGGAACAATCGCTTGAACGAACGTGGTTAAGACGCCCTGAGCTATTGGATAGCCTAGCTCTGACTGACGAACAACGAGTGTTGTTGGCGAAAATCAAAAAACAACACAAAATCAGTTAATTCTAGGATTTTTAGAAGGTTTTTAAAATGAGTAACATCATCAAGCAACTTGAACAAGAACAGTTAAAACAAGACTTACCTAGCTTCCGTCCGGGTGACACATTAGAAGTTAAGGTATGGGTAGTAGAAGGTAGTAAAAAACGTTTGCAAGCGTTCGAAGGCGTGGTTATTGCAATTCGTAACCGTGGCTTGCACTCTGCATTCACTCTACGTAAAGTATCAAACGGCGTAGGCGTTGAGCGTACATTCCAAACTCACTCACCAGTAATCGACACCATCAGCGTTAAACGTAAAGGTGCGGTACGTAAAGCTAAACTTTACTACTTACGTGAGCGTTCTGGTAAATCTGCACGTATCAAAGAGCGTCTTGGCGACTAATTGCTACAAAGCAGTTGAAATGCACAAAAGCCTTGGGGAAACCCAAGGCTTTTGGTTTTTTAAGTGATGACAAGCGGTCATTTTTTCACATTTTTTTGCAAATAGCGTTTCTCAAATTTTGCTTGATGGCGTTCAATCACTTCTGTCATTGAGATGCCGTATTTATCGGCAAGCACAAATACATTATCTATCACATCGCCTAGCTCTTCGATCAAATTTTCCCGCTTCTGTTGCTGGGAGTTTTCGCTTTCATAAGGGCGTTCACGCCCAATCTCAATCGCTCTGACCGCACAGGCAACCTCCCCGATTTCTTCGGTCAGATAAGTTACTCGCATAAATGGGCTACGCTCATACCAACCTTGCTGTTGATAAAACTTCCGAACCCATTGTTGATATTGTTCAATTTGCATCTTACACCCTTATTCAAATTTAACCGCTTGTCAGATTTACGACTATTCCGCTTCCGATAAAATAATCCAACCACTATCTAACCAATCGCAGATGGTATCTAAAATTAACTCCAGTTCTGCTTGATCTTGTACTTTGGAGGCAAGTTTATTCCACGAAATTGAATCGCCATTTGCGATACGAATAAGTAACGCCATTTCTGCTTCATTCAGCTCATCAATCCATTCACCATTCACATACAAGCGCTGTGGATTATCGGTGTAAAGAATTTTTACGTTCGCATCTTGTTGCAGCCAGCCACCAGCTTCTAGCACCTCTTGCACTTCATCTGGATAGTATTCGTTATCTGTTTGTAGTAATTCATAACGACGAGAACTTACTGCCGTTGCAACACTATGAGTAAGCAGCTCGTCAAACTGCTCGGAATTTTGTAGTAGGTCGATTAAATGATGCTTAAAGGTTTTAACTGTTCTAGGATCGAGTAATGCACTAGGTTGCTCATTTGGACTTAAGCGGAATGGAATATGAAATTCCGATGAATTAATTGTATCCGCTTGTTGCTCAATAGTTTTACAGAGGTTTTCTAATAAATCCGTGGCATTTGGATAACGTAAACCAAACGAGAAAGTGAGCCCTTTATCGCTTTCGGAAATGCCGTAATGTGCCATCCGAGAAGGAACATAAAGCACATCACCCGGGTTCATTACTTCATCTAATACCAATTCGCCCATATCGTCAAAAATACGAATTGGCTGATTTGGCTTAAATTCTGTGTTTGGATCGCACCATTTACCAAGTTGCCAACGGCGTTGCCCATAGCCTTGCACAAGGAAAACATCGTATTCATCATAATGTTTACCAACAGTGCCACCTAATGGCGAACAGGAAACCATAATATCATCACGCTGCCACTGTGGGATAAAGCCAAAGGCTTGCCATAATTTGCCAAGTTCTGGCGACCACTGTTCAAGATTTTGCACCATCACAGACCATTGCTCCGGCAGATTTTGTAGATCATCTTCTACAAAAGGACTGCATTTCACCGACCATTTTTCATTTTTACATTGAATTAAGCGGGCGGTAACTTCCTCTTCTAAGGCTAATTCCATAATATCTTCCGGTTCAAATAAATCTACAATTTGAGGTAGGCCATTACGAATTAAAAGAGGGCGTTTTTGCCAATATTCACGCAAAAATGTTTCAGGGCTAATGTTTTCAGGTAAGCAGAATGGAATGTTCATAAATGCTCCTTGCGATTGTGTTGCTTTAGTTTATTTAATATTCTACCTGAGAAATCATAGAAAACGCGAAATTTTTTATGATTTAGCGACATCATTCACATTTTAGGTAAGAAAATAATGAAAAAGGCGAACATTGTTCGCCTATGAGAGTTATTTAAGACCGAGTTTCTTCTCTAAATAGTGAATATTTGTGCCACCTTTACGGAATTCGGCATCAGAAAGGATTTGAGTATGCAGTGGAATATTGGTTTTAATTCCATCAACAATTGTTTCAGACAACGCATTTTCCATACGACGGATAGCAATATCACGATCTTCTGCAAAAGTGATTAGCTTACCAATCATTGAATCATAATGTGGTGGTACGCTATAGCCTGAGTAAATGTGAGAGTCCCAACGTACACCCAAACCGCCCGGTGCGTGTAAACGTGTAATTTTACCCGGGGATGGTAAGAAAGTCTGTGGATCTTCCGCATTAATACGGCACTCAATAGCGTGTCCTTTCACTTTAATATCTTCTTGTTTGATAGAAAGTGGTAAACCAGCTGCAACACGCAGTTGTTCTTTTACTAAGTCCACGCCTGTAATCATTTCAGTAACAGGGTGTTCTACCTGTAAACGTGTGTTCATTTCAATGAAATAGAACTCGCCGTTTTCATATAAGAACTCGAATGTACCTGCACCACGATAGCCGATTTCACGACAAGCATTTGCACAACGTTCGCCGATGAATTTACGCAACTCTTCTGTAATGCCCGGTGCTGGAGCTTCTTCTACTACTTTTTGGTGGCGACGTTGCATTGAGCAATCACGTTCTGCTAAATAAACCGCATTACCGTGCGTATCAGCAAGCACTTGAATTTCAATATGGCGTGGATTTTCTAAGTATTTTTCCATATAAACCATATCGTTATTGAACGCGGCTTTCGCTTCCGCTTTGGTCATTGCGATAGATTCTTCTAAATCTTTTTCGTGATGAACTACACGCATACCACGCCCACCGCCGCCGCCAGAGGCTTTGATGATAACAGGGTAGCCGATGCGGCTGGCAATTTCTCTGTTTTTCTTCGGATCATTCCCAATAGGGCCATCAGAACCTGGTACGCAAGGTACACCTGCTTTTTTCATCGCATTAATTGCAGAGACTTTATCACCCATTAAGCGGATTACATCAGCTGTTGGGCCGATAAAAACAAAGCCAGATTTTTCAACTTGTTCTGCAAAATTTGCGTTTTCAGATAAGAAGCCGTAACCCGGATGAATTGCATCAGCATTTGTTACTTCTGCTGCAGCAATAATCATTGGGATATTTAAATAACTTTTAACAGAAGGAGCAGGACCAATACAGATAGTCTCATCTGCTAATAAAACATGTTTTAATTCACGGTCTGCTGTTGAGTGAACGGCAACCGTTTTAATGCCTAATTCTTTACAGGCTCGTAAAATGCGTAAGGCAATTTCGCCACGGTTTGCAATAACAACTTTTTCTAACATTGGGAGATTCCCTTGAAGTGAATTGGTTGGAAAGATGCCCCTATTAGAGAATAAGGGCAAGCATAGATTATTCGATGATGAATAATTTTTGATCGAACTCTACAGGTTCGCCATCATTAACTAAAATTTCTTTAACTACACCAGCTTTATCTGATTCAATGCGATTCATCATTTTCATCGCTTCAACAATACAGAGTGCATCGCCGATTTTCACGGTTTGACCTACTTCAACGAATGTTTTCGCATCTGGGCTTGGGCTACGGTAGAATGTTCCAACCATTGGAGAACGCACAGCGTGTCCGCTTACTTGTTCAGTTACTGCATTAGATGGGAAAGCGGCTGGCGCTACAGGTTGTGGAGCAGCGGTAGTAGGAGCTGCAACAGGAGCTGCAACAGGAGCTGCTGCATATTGAACTGCAGGAGCAACAACGGCTGCTGGTGCAGCACGGCTAATACGTACTGTACCTTCTTCTTCAGACACTTCTAATTCAGTAATGCCAGATTCTTCAACTAATTCGATAAGTTTTTTGATTTTGCGAATATCCATAATAAGATTCCGTATGTGATTAATTAAAAAATAGAACTCTGCATTTTTTTATCGTAAATAATAGAATGCAGAGTTAAAAATTCTGGGTGTAGAATACCTGAATTTCGCCAATTTTGCGAATAAAATCTTCTAAATTTGGCGAAAATACGTGATTTTTGTATTCATCGTACCAGTTGGGTTGGTTAGGAATTTACCGATAACAAGCGGTTAAAAATGGTAAGTTTTTTGCAAATTTCAACCGCTTGTAACTTATTTGAGCAAATCCTCATTCTTCTTGTAGTTCCATTTACTGCCCGGTTTGTCGATATATTGGAAATACTCATTGGTAAATGTGCCTTGTGCACAGGTTATTTTATCACGGCGGAAATTTACCACTTTGTCGCCAATTGCATTATTTAATGTGTCTGGACCTGTCATCACAAACACTCCACCCTCAATGCGGCGGTTTTCAATATTGCTGATAATTAGCTCAAGCGTATCTTTTAAAATCCAGTTACCTTTTTCGCTTGCTAAGAAAAAGTTAGTGTATTTATCACGGCGTTTGATTAATACCTCGCTATCGTTTTCATTAATAATTTTAGAAAGCGGGTAGACCAAATGCCCATCAATATCAATATAAATGCCGCCTTCTCTTAATAAAGTGAAGATTCGCCAGAAATCAGCTTGAGCTGCACCATCCGTAAGCTTGCTGTAAGCATTAAAAGTGCGTTCGTCTGCATTGGCTTTGATATAGGCCTCACGTTCTTCTGTGCTGACATAACGATAATCATAACTTAATGACATCAAGCGATTAAATAAATAATTGGCATACATTGGCAAGGTTACTTTATTTGAATAATTCGTTTGCCAAATTGTTTTGGTAATTTTTGTTGGCTTGTTAGAGCGAATTTTTGCTGGACTATATTCCGGAATCGTAAAGCGTTTTTTCGGAAATAGGGCATGGAAAGGGTAGCTCAGCACCTTTACAATATTGCCAAATAAGCGAATCACACCGTTACAGATAACGATAAATTGTTCATTTTTAACTGCCATTTTATTACCTTATTTTTTTAATTGTGAAATCGCAAAATCCAACGCATATTCATAGCCTTTAACCCCCAAGCCACAAATAACGCCTTTTGCTATATCACTTAGATAGGAGTGATGGCGGAAAGGTTCACGGCTATGCACATTAGAAAGATGTACTTCAATAAAAGGAATTGAAACAGAGAGCAACGCATCACGAATTGCCACGCTGGTGTGAGTGAATGCCCCAGGGTTGATAATAATAAAATCAGTATTTTGGAAGGCTTGATGAATGCGGTTGATGATCGGCTCTTCGCCGTTCGCTTGGAACGCATCTAGTTCCACACTTTGTTCCAACGCTAAGGTTTTCAAGCGGTTTTCAATATCTGCCAACGTTTGCGAACCGTAAATTTCAGGCTCACGCTTGCCAAGCATATTGAGGTTTGGGCCGTTTAAAAGTAAGATTTTTTTCATTTTTATTATCCTTACAAGCGGTAAAAAAATCCCCCACTTTTGCAAAATGGGGGAGCGTTCAATTACTCATCGATTGAGCGAAGTAAATCGTTCAAGCCCACTTTGCTTAACGTTTTTTCGTCCACTTTTTTCACGATTACTGCACAATAAAGGTTGTGTGAACCGTCTTTGGACGGCAGAGAACCTGAAACCACTACCGAGCCTGCCGGCACACGGCCGTAATGCACTTCGCCGGTTTCACGGTCGTAAATTTTGGTTGATTGACCGATAAACACGCCCATTGAGATCACGCAGTTATCTTCTACGATCACACCTTCCACGATTTCAGAGCGTGCACCGATAAAGCAGTTGTCACCGATGATGGTTGGGTTCGCTTGCAGTGGCTCTAACACGCCGCCGATACCCACGCCGCCTGAAAGGTGCACGTTTTTACCGATTTGAGCACAAGAACCCACAGTTACCCAAGTGTCCACCATTGTGCCTTCGCCAACGTATGCACCGATGTTCACGAAAGATGGCATTAACACTACGTTCTTCTCGATGTGAGAACCTTTACGCACCACCGCACCCGGCACAGCACGGATACCGTCCGCTTTGAATTGTTCTTCAGTGTAGTTGCCGTATTTGGTTGGCACTTTGTCGTAGAATTTGGTTTCTGCACCGTCAATGATTTCGTTGTCAGCGATACGGAATGAAAGCAACACGGCTTTTTTCACCCACTGGTTTACCACCCACTCGCCATCTTTTTTCTCTGCCACACGCAGAGAACCGTTATCCAAACCTGCGATAACTTGTTCAACGGCAGATTTTGTTTCTGCATCAACAGTTTTTGGGGTAATTTCTGCACGGCGTTCAAATGCCGCTTCGATAATAGCTTGTAAAGACATTGTTGTGTTCCTTAATGATGAAATTAAATAAAAAATTCGACCTCACTTTTTAACATAGAAAGCTGTTTATTTCCACTAAAAAAGTACAAGCGGTTATTTTTAACCACTTTTTTACAAAATCATATATTAAGCTTCGAGATATAAGCGGTTTAAATGCACTAATAGGTAAATTTTTTCTTGTTGGGAAATCTCAATACCTTGCTGGCTTTTAATAAAATTATTAATTTTATTTAGAATTTTTAGCTCTTGTGGCATTTGGGATTGCATTGAAAGATAAAGGGAATTTGCCTCTGCTTCTGTAATTTCACGAGAAAGCTGTTTATTAAGTAACCGTTCAGAAAAGTAGGTGATGTGGGTGAGAAAGCGAGAGTAAGAAAAACTCTCCTTATTCAGTGGCTTATTGATACTTCGTTGAACAATAATTTCGATATTTTTAATCAACTCAGCAAGAGCTTTTTCTCGCAGAGCTTGAGGAGCATTGATTTTTGCATTCAGAAAATGCAAACCAATTGCAGATGCTTCCGATTCGGGTAGTTCTAGTGCAAATTTTTCGGCAATCAGTTGAATAGCAAACTTTCCAATTGCAAATTCAGGTGTATGGCGTTTAATTAAATCAAAATATGCAAAATTTTCACCAAAATAACCCGCTTGTAATCGCTTAACTGCAAAGGCTATATGGTCAGAAAGTGAGAGATAAAGATGATCCATTACTTCGATTTGATATTCTTGATAGGCAAATTCAATAATTTGTTTTACCAAATCGAAATAGTCCTCATCTAATTCATTAGCAAGCTGAATAAAATTCAGTAATACCTTTTTATCTTTCAATAAAAAAGTTTTTTCTACCTGTGAGATATCAACTTGATCGCCTATTGCTTGGTGATAGCCAATGCCTTTTCCCATTAGGACACATTCATTACCGTGATTATCTAGAGCGAGCAATAGCGAATTATTGAGGACTTTGATAATTTGCATCGTTAATCTAAACCGTTTTGTTTGATTACATTCTGATACCAATAATAACTGGCTTTCGGGATTCGTTTAAGATCTTTTAAGTCAAAATCATCTCGATTAACATACACAAATCCATATCGTTTTTTAAAGCCTTGATGTGAGCTAAGCAAATCAATAACTGACCACGGGCAGTAGCCGACTAGTTCAACACCATCTTCGATGGCTTGGTAGCAGGCATTGATATGAGCTCTAAGATAATCAATACGATAATCATCATTCACTTTACCATCTTCTGTTAGAATATCTGGTGTACCTAAACCATTTTCAGTGATAATCATCGGTAAGCGGTATTTTTGATAATAATCGTTAAGTACTAATCGTAAGCCTGTCGGATCGATTTGAGCTCCGTATTCACTTGCTTTGAGGTTAGGATTAATCTCGTGAGTGAAGTAGCCATAGAGATTAAAATCTACTTCATTCATTCCTCGTTCTCGTGTGCCAAATGGGTGGTGTTCGTCAATAGGGAGATAGCGAGTCACTAGAGTTCGATAATAATTGATAGCTAAGAAATCAGGTTTCGCTGATTGCAAAATTTCTTCATCACCTACTTCTGTTTGTGGATAAATATCGCATTGCCGCAGAAATTTTTCATAATAGGCTGGATATTTACCGAAACAATACATTTCCAATGCATAATTGGTTTTGAAATTATCATTCATTCGAGCTGACCATACATCTTCAGGTCTATTGCTAGCTGGATAGGTCATTGTGGAGGAAACTGCAGGCCCGATTTTGCCATTTTTCACCATTTTGTGGCAATCGTTAGTCGCTAAGGCACAGGAAATAAACATATGATAATCCATTTGAGCTCGCACTTTTTCTACATTAACGCCTTCTGTTTGATAAATATTAATACGTTCGTTTACCCTTACCATTAGATTTTGCTCATTATGAGTTTGCCAGTTTTTTACTCTATCACCAAAAGCATTAAAGCAGACTTGGGCAAAGCGTTGGAATGCATAAGCACAGTCACGGTTTTGCCAACCATTATATTTTTCTACTAATGCAAACGGTAAATCAAAATGATAAAGCGTAATAAATGGCTCAATCTGGTGAGCAAGTAAGCAGTTGATGACTTTGTTGTAGAAATCAATTCCAGCTTGATTTATTTCACCATCACCGTCAGGAATAATACGAGACCACGCAATTGAAAAGCGATATGTCTTCAACCCTAAATTATGCATTAATTTAATATCTTCTTCGTAGCGATGATAAAAATCGCTTGCTACTTTGGAATCAGCTTGTTTGTGTGAGCGTTGGAATGAATTGTAATCGGCAACACTCATTCCTTTACCATCTTCATTCCAGCCTCCTTCAATTTGAAAAGCAGAAGAAGATGCACCCCATAAAAAATTTGGTGTAAATGTTTTCATGATTTATCCTGTTTTAGTTGTAGTGCTAGTAAATTATCGTTCTGTTTTACCGTACCTAATTGTGCGATTGCAGTAGTAATATCTAAAAAGTTCTCGCTGTTAGTAATAATTATTGCGGTAGTATGGTCATAACCAGAATGCTTAATTCCGTCAATATCAAAGGAAACAATTTTATCTCCTTTTTGTAACTGTTGTCCTACTTCAACGTGAGCGGTGAAATATTTGCCGTTTAATTCCACTGTATTAATACCGATATGGATAATTACTTCAGCACCATTTTCTAGTTTTAAACCTATAGCGTGT
This sequence comes from Mannheimia varigena, assembly GCF_013377235.1. Taxonomy (NCBI): domain Bacteria; kingdom Pseudomonadati; phylum Pseudomonadota; class Gammaproteobacteria; order Pasteurellales; family Pasteurellaceae; genus Mannheimia; species Mannheimia varigena. The sequence goes on from NZ_CP016226.1 coordinate 1,580,875, forward strand.
AATGTCGGATAGAGAATTGATACTGTACAGTTATCAGGAGCAATTATCTCTCCTTTAGTGGGTACAACTGCAATGCCTTTACCCATTGCTTCTGAAGCGAATACCTGATCGTTCATCTCACTCAAAGGAATAGCGCTACCTTCAATAGGGCTTGGCATTACATAATCATTTTCTATAGTAATGCTTTGTCTATTAGTAGTTTCTTCTTTAATATCTTCAAAACCTAGTACATAGGTTAGAAATGCAGAACCGAAAAAGGCGATACAACAACCGATAACATAGCAAGCAAACGCTAATGGACCCGCTTCTGCATAGACAGGTATAGTTAAAACCCCTTGGTTGGCAAAAGCTGTACCATAAGAACCTCCCCAACCCATTAGTGCACCACCTAACGCCCCACAAATAACTGCGTAAACCATTGGTTTTTTTAATCGCAAGTTTACGCCGTAAATCGCAGGTTCGGTAATTCCAAATAAAGCAGTAATAGAAGCTGAAGCGGCTACTGTTTTGAGCTTTTGATTTTTAGTTTTCAAGAATACACCAAATGCTGAACCTGCTTGTGAGAAATTCGCTGCTCCAGCAAAGGCTAATAAGTTTTGTTTACCTGTTTGAGCAACATCATTAATACCAATTGGTACAATGGCTTTATGAGCTCCAAAAATTACAAAAATACACCAAGCTCCACCAATAAAGGCTCCGAGCAAAATAGGGCTAATTCCCATAATGAAATAGTATGTCCAGTTTACCGCATTGCCAATATAGATCCCAATTGGGCCAAATACCAATAATGTTGCAGGAATCATTACAAGTAGTGAACAAGTTGGTACCATAATGATTTTCAACACTTCTGGAATATGTTTTTCGAAGAAACGCTGTACATAGCTTAAAATATAGACTGCGATAATAATGGGAATGACAGAAGATACGTAATTTGCTTTAGTTACAGGTAAGTTAAATAAAGTAACTACCGCATCTTTATTGCCCATTAACGCTACGATAGAAGGGTAGCAAAGAGTTGCCCCAATAATCATTGCAATAAATTCATTGGTTTTAAAAGCTTTAGCTGAAGAATAGCCAAGAATTATAGGTAAGAAATAAAATAATGCATCGGAAGCTGCATTTAGGATAGTGTAGGTCGGGTAATCTTTGATATTGGTTTGGAAAAAATAATTACCGATAATCACTGCTAATGCTAAGATCCCTTTTAGCATACCTGAGGCGGCAAGAGCAGGAATAGTTGGTGTAAAAATTGAAACGAGAGTATTGATAATTCGGTGGTGTAATGCTGCTTTAGGTTGATTTGTTTTCGGTTGTATATCGCCAATTAGTAGTTTAATCTCATCAAATACTTGTTTTACTTTATTGCCAACTACCACTTGAAATTGTCCGTTACTTTCTAGTACCGAGATAATTCCTTCCATTTGTGAGATCTTTGTTTTATTTGCTTTACTGCTGTCATTTAATACAAAACGTAAACGGGTAAAGCAGTGATTAAGATCATTGACATTTTCTTTGCCGCCGACGTTTTCTAAAATCTGGCGTGCTATTGTTGCGTAGTCCATAGTTTGCCCCTATCAAATGATAGAAATAAAAAAGACCAAACATACAAAAACGACTTCTCTATCTAAATCGTGAAGTCATTTAAGTACATTTGATCTTGCCTGAATCCAGTAACACGTCAAAGTGTATCTTTCTCTTTCGTAATTTTATACGCCTAGTTGGAGCGGTTTGCAAGTGAGTGAACAATGTTTATTTTAAAAACGTGAATTGGATCACAGAATTTAAATTTACCTTTTGGCAAGCGGTCATTTTTTATAAAATTTTTACCGATGTTGATCGCTTATATCAGATTTAACGAGTGATGCCTCATCAATAATCAGCAGATAACTCAAATTTGGTTTATAATCCGCTTTAATTTTCAATACAAGCGGTCATTTTTGTGGAAAATATTGCAAATCTTTTAACCGGCAAAAGCCGAGAGCATTTGGTGACGTTGCCAAATTCGCTTTCTGACAAACACGCCCTCCAGCCTGAAGTGGTTGAGGCGTTTTTGGCATTGCAACAAGGGGCAAAAGAGGCAGGTTTTAATCTTCAACCTGCCAGCACCTTTCGGGATTTTGAACGCCAAAAATTAATTTGGAATATGAAATTCAACGGAGAACGTAAAGTTCACGATGATAGCGGCATTGCGATTGATATGAGCCCACTTTCCGATTTCGAAAAATGTCAAGCGATGCTACGTTGGTCTGCGGTTCCCGGTTCAAGTCGCCACCATTGGGGGACGGAAATTGATATTTTCGACCCGGATTTGCTCCCTAAAAATACCCAACTTTTGTTAGAGCCTTGGGAGTATTTAGAGGGCGGCTATTTTGCTGAACTCACTAAGTGGCTACATGCTCACGCAGAACAATTTGGTTTTTATTTCCCCTTTGACGGCACGCATTCACGAGTCGGTTTTGAGCCTTGGCATATTAGCTACCGCCCGATTGCCGCCGAATATGAAACATTATTCAATGACGATATCCTCAAAACCGCTTGGCAAAACGAGGACGTAGCTGGCAAAGCGTGCTTACTCGCACATTTTGAAGAGCTTTTAAAATGATCCAATTAATTAACGAAACGCAAGATAGCGACAAATTCCAACAAATTTGCGACAAATGGCAGCTGGTTGAAGACAAATTCAGCCCTCTGGCATTGGTGCTGACCGAAGAACGTTTGGAATTACGCAAATTAGACGAGCCAAAATTGGGGGCGATTGCGGTGAATTTTGTCGATGGCACCATGGCTCACCGCCGTAAATTTGGCGGAGGGCGAGGCGAGGCAGTGGCAAAGGCGGTCGGTATTAAAGGCGACTACTTACCCACCGTAATTGACGCCACCGCAGGGCTTGGTCGAGATGCTTTTGTGTTGGCGGCAGTGGGCTGTAAAGTGCTGTTGGTGGAGCGAAACCCGATTGTAGCAGCGTTATTGGAAGATGGGCTAAATCGGGCTTATCAAGATTCAGAAATCGGCGAATTTATGCAAGAACGAATGATTTTAGCCGATGTTCGCAACATTTCGCAGCTTGATCTTCAAACCAATGCGGCAGATGTGGTCTATTTAGATCCGATGTATCCACACAAACAGAAAAGTGCCTTGGTGAAAAAAGAAATGCGGGTGTTCCAGCATTTAGTCGGGGCGGATTTGGATTCTGATGATTTTTTCCTACCGGCAAAAGCCTTGGCGAAAAAGCGAGTGGTGGTAAAACGCCCGGATTACGCTCCATTTTTGGCGGAACAGAAGCCGGATTTTTCCCAAACCACCAAAAATCACCGCTTTGATGTTTACCTTTCTCATATCAAAAATGATTAAGTAGGATCTAAGCCAAATTTTACAAAACTTTAATTGAAAAATGATCTTATGCGATAGGCAAGCGGTTATTTTTACAGTAAAATTTGCAAATTATTTTATCTTTAATTTTAAGGCGGTTATTGTGCCACAACGTGATTATGTTGCTCGTTCAAACGAGAAAAAAAATAAAAAAACACAAAAAGAGAGTAATGTTAAAAAGGTTCTAATCCTGATTATCGGTTTAATTTTAGGTTGCGGTATTGCATTATGGTTCTTGAAGTCAAGTGCACCAGAGCCGATAGCACCTAGTGTTGTTCAGCCAAATCAGCAACAACCTAAAAGCCAATTACCTAGCCGACCAGAAGAGAGTTGGAGCTATATTCGTGATTTGGAAACCCGTACGGTTATTACCGATAACAGCCAAACTTCACAAGAGCGTTTAGCTCAATTAACCGCTCAACAAAAACAGCAAATTGAAGAAAGACGTAAACAAGAAGAAGCACGATTAGCAGATCAGGCTCAGCAAAATCTAACGACAGATACCGCAACAGCTACCGAAGAAACGCTACTTACAGAAGAAGAGTTAGCAGCAAAAAAAGCGGAAGAAGACGCTTTAGCTGAAAAGAGGGCGGAAGAAAAGCGTAAACAAGCTGAATTGAAAAAGCAGCAAGAAGCCAAAAAGGCAGAGCAAACCAAGTTAGCTGAAGAAAAAGCGAAAAAAGAGCAACCAGCCAAGATTGTTGCAAGTGTAGCAACATCAGCAGATAAAGCAGCAAATCAAGCCGGTAAATTTGGTTTGCAATGCGGAGCATTCAAAAACAAAGCGCAAGCAGAAAATATGCAAGCACGCCTTGCAATGGCTGGGTTTAATGCCCGTATCGCAAGCAGTGCAGATTGGAACCGTGTTTTTGTGGGGCCTATTGGGGATAGAGCAGCAACCTCGAGAGCACAATCAAATGCTCGTAGTGTAGCGGAATGTGTTATTGTTGCAATGTAGATGAATTAAGGAGGGGGAATCCTCCTTTCTTTTTATTTGTTACGCCTTATGCTAATAAAAAAGCGAGATAAACATTTTGTTTATCTCGTTTTATTTTTAATTATTGATTAACGTACGTTAAACTCAATACGACGGTTTTTCTTACGACCTTCTTCCGTGTTATTGTCTGCAACTGGATTGTCTTGACCGTAGCCTACCGCAGTTAGTGACTCAGCAGGAACGCCTTGTTTGATTAAGTAATCACGCACTGATTTTGCACGTTGTTCTGATAACTGTTGGTTTGCTGCTGCATCACCTACATTATCAGTGTAACCTGAAATTTCTCCCGCACGTTTATTTTCAACAAAGTATTGTGCCAATGCGTTTAAGCGACGGAAATAACGTGGGTTAATTTCAGATGATGCTGTTGCAAACATAATATCTAAATCTAATTTTGATAAAGACATATCAGTAAGCACTCCAGCTTCTGGCTCATTTACGTTTACTTTATCTGCATTTACAGTGAATAAGTTACCTAATAATGCTTTTGCTTTCTCAACTAAGCTTGTTTTTGCATCTTCGCTGTTTACTTCACCAAGTAAGTTAAATACTTTATCTGCAAATGCACCATCTACGCCTGGGAAATCTTTAAATAAATCAGCTAAACCAGAGAAGTTATTGAAGCTGAATTTATCTGCTTCTGCATCAACCGTTAATTTATCTACTAATGGTAAACCTGCTGCTAAACCTTTGAATGCATCTAAGATATTCGCTTTAATACCATCATTTTGCACTGTACCAGATACAGTTAAATCTTTATCTGTTTTTTCCCAAGCAAGATTGCCTAAGCCATCAGAAACTTTTACCGCTTCAGCTGCTGAGGTTGTTTGAACTGCTGGAGCGTTCGCAGTTGTTGTAGAACCTTTATCTGAACAGCTTTTAATACCGAATAAAGCAGCTAAAACGATACCTGCACCAATTAACCATTTGCTTAAGCTAGATGATTTAGCTGGCTCAGTTTTCACTGTAGTTGTAGTAGTAGAAGCTGGTCTTGCTGTTGCAGTATGGGCTGCAGCTGCTGAAACAGTACCTACTTTGGCTACATCGCTTAATACATCGCTAAATGAATTATTTGCAAAACCTAATGCTGTTAAAGCTCCGGTGTCTAATTCTGTTGAAACAGCTCTTGTTTGCTCAGCTAATAAGTTAGTGAAGTTGCTTAAACCAAAACCGCTTGAAATTTTATCTTTAAAGAAAGAGAAAACAATTGGTAATAATAAACCTAAAATACCTTTAGATGCTGCTGGGCTAGTATTTGTGCTAGTTGCTAAGTGGCTTGCAACTACATCAGTACGATCGCCAAATAAGCTTGGTAAAATATTTTTGCCTAATTCAAATAAATTGCTTAAGTTGTTGCTATTAGTAGTCACATCAGACTTGCCCATTAAGATATCTAATGGATTACCTTGTAGATTCGTGTTTCTGATAAGGTTAAATAAGCTACTTGCACCTTCAGTGCTGCTTGCCTTTTGGCTCATACCGCCTAAGATCAGAGATAAACCTTTAGTTAAAAGGTTACCACCTGTTTCATTGGTTACGCCAAGTTGTTTGCCTACTTGATTAAGTAGGAATTCGCGTACTGGGCCTTGTTGTAATAATTGATTTAAATCGAAATTCATTTTTAGTTCCTTATTCAGATAGAGTGAATTTTTCCGAAGTTACTTCATTTAACTTGCTAAAGACGATTATAGCGTTATTTTGCCATTTTAAATGGCAAATTTTTACATATTTACAACATTTACATATCAATAGAGAATTGTAAAAAAAGTAAATATTGGGAACTAAAGTCCTATCGCATATTTCAACGCCTGTTTTTTAATTGGCATTGCTTTGTCGGCAATAACTAACCCTAAATTACGGACAATTTTCAGTGGGAGAAGTTCAGTTTTAAACGCTTTATAAAAAATATCCATGCTTGTTTGCATTAACAAATTGTCCAGCTTGCGTTTTTGCTCGTAACGTTTAAATACTTCTTCATTTGCAAAACTTTCGCCTTTTTTGACCGCTTGTTCCACCACATCAAGCAGTACTTTTACATCTTTAAAGCCTAAATTTACCCCTTGTCCTGCGAGAGGGTTAATGGTGTGAGCTGCATCGCCCACTAATACCGTACCGTTTTGTACATAATGTTGAGCGTGCTGGCGAGTCAGCGGAAATGTACCTGACGCCTGCACGTTAATCTTGCCTAACTCTTCCCTTAAACGAGCGGGGAAATGCTGCTCAATTTCGGTAGTAAGTTTTTCAGTAGGAAGATTTTTTAGCTCCACAATACGTTGTGGCGAATCGTACCAAACAATGCAGCCGTTGTTGCCTGAAAGGGGTAAAAAAGCACGAGGACCTGTTGTATAAAATTGTTGCCAAGTGGTTGAGGGAGTTGTTTTTTCTGTTTTGATGGTTGCCAGCAAACAATGTTGGCGATATTGCCAGCTGGTTAAGCCGATGCCTGCCCACTGACGGGCTTGCGAGTTTGCTCCATCTGCGGCAATGATAATAGGAGCAGAAAAAGTTTGGTTATCAACTTGAATTCTCCAGCGGTTTTCTTCTCTTTTTGCAAAAATTTGCTTAAATCCGACCGCTTGTACGCAGTTTGGAAATTGCTTTAACTGCTCCCATAATGCAATCTGGATTAGGTTGTTTTCTACCATATCGCCTAATTTTCCCAGCTCTAAGTCAGAGGCTGAAAATACGGTGTTAAAGCCCTCTATTTCCCAGGTTTCAAGTTGGGTATAAGGGCAAGTTCTCATTGAGATAATTTGCTCCCACACACCTAATTTTTCCAATAACTGAATTGAGCCCATACTGATAGCGGAAATGCGTAAATCGTAGGCAGAGTTAGCCTCAAAAGTCGGAAGCGGATTTTTTTCTAACAAAGCTAATTTTACGCCTTGTTTTGCCAACCCCAACGCAGTTGCGGCTCCAACCATACCGCCGCCAACAACAATCATATCCAATTCAGTGTTCATTTTTCTTTCCTCTTAAATGAGCTAATATACGCCTGAAACGCCTTGAATTGTATTGCATTTCCGATTAGGATAAAACCGATTTATTCGTTTATAAAAGGAGTATTTTATGTCTTGCAAAACTCACACAAACCACGCTCACGAACACGGCGAAGGCTGTGGTCATACCGCCATTAAACATAACGATCATATCGACTATTTACACGATGGGCATTTGCATCACAAACACGGTGATCATTACGATGAACACGTTTTAGAAGTGAATGAAACTAACCCGGCAGAATGCAACGCTGTTCATTGCTGTGGCGACCACGTTCACGGCGAGGGCTGTGGACACGAAGCAGTGCCACACGGCGATCATATTGACTATATTGTAGATGGTCGTTTACATCATCAGCACGGTGATCATTGCGACGATCACGGACCGGTTGAAATCGTCAAATAATATTATTTTATGGGAGGTTTTGACCTCCCATAAACTATTTTTGCGATCTCGCTCGAAAATTTGAATATTTGTTCTACCCTCTTTTTCTCTTTCCTTCTATTCTCTCGTCATTGATTTCTTATTTCTCAACATAATGACATTAGCCATAGTTTACAGCCGAGCCTCCATTGGCGTGGAAGCTCCATTAGTAACGATTGAAGTCCATATCAGTAACGGTCAGCCAAGATTAACTATTGTGGGTTTGCCCGAAGCTACCGTGAAGGAGGCGGGTGATCGTGTACGAAGTGCGTTAATTAACGCTAATTTTATCTATCCACCCCAACGGATTACGATTAATCTTGCCCCTGCGGATTTACCCAAAGAAGGCGGACGGTTTGACTTGCCGATTGCTATCGGCATTTTAGCCGCGTCGGGGCAGATTGATTCGGATTTATTAAAGCAGTTTGAGTTTTTAGGCGAGTTGGCACTCACAGGGCATTTGCGAGGTGTGCACGGAGCAATTCCTGCCGTGATTTCAGCCGAAAAATCAAAACGCCAAATGATATTGGCTCAGCAAAATGCGAATGAAGCGGCTTTGGTTTCAAATGCCACAACTTATTTTGCGAAGTCGTTGCTTGATGTGGTGAATATGCTAAATAAGCGAGACAAACTGCCTATTTGCCAACAAGTTTTGCAAAACTCGGCAGAAAATCAACCGCTTGTAAGCCGAGATCTCACGGATATTATCGGGCAACAGCACGCGAAGCGAGCCTTAACCATTGCCGCAGCAGGGCAACACAATTTGCTTTTTCTTGGTCCGCCCGGCACAGGGAAAACAATGCTTGCCAGCCGTTTGGCTGACTTATTGCCTGAAATGTCTGATGAAGAAGCAATCGAAACTGCCTCAGTAACCAGCCTTGTGCAGAATGAACTAAATTTTCAGAATTGGAAACAACGCCCGTTTCGGGCTCCCCATCACAGTGCATCAATGGTAGCGTTAGTGGGTGGTGGCTCCATCCCAAAACCGGGTGAAATTTCTTTAGCCCATAACGGTGTGCTTTTCCTAGATGAATTGCCCGAATTTGAGCGGAAAGTGTTAGACGCACTCCGCCAGCCATTAGAGGCAGGCGAAATTATTATTTCCAGAGCCAATGCTAAAGTGCAATTTCCTGCTCGTTTCCAATTAATTGCAGCAATGAACCCAAGCCCGACAGGGCATTATCAAGGTACGCATAATCGGACTTCTCCCCAACAAGTAATGCGATATTTAAACCGTTTGTCAGGTCCGTTTTTAGACCGATTCGATCTCTCCATTGAAGTGCCACTTTTACCCCAAGGGGCATTACAAAGTGGTTCTGAAAATCGGGGAGAAATCACCGAACAAGTTCGCAAGCGGGTGTTTTTAGCCAGAAAAATGCAATTTGAGCGAGCAGGTAAAATTAATGCTCAACTGACTACACGAGAAATTGAGCGAGATTGCAAACTATCCGCACAAGATGCATTATTTCTGGAGAATGCCTTAACCAAATTAGGTTTGTCAGTTCGGGCTTACCACCGCATTTTGAAGGTTTCTCGTACTATTGCGGATTTAGCAGGAGAACAGAATATCCAACAAATCCATTTAGCTGAAGCCTTAGGCTATCGGGCGATGGATAGGTTGTTGCAACGATTGCAAGGAGAGAGTTAGATTTGTTGAGTGAAGATGAACGCAAGCAATTTCTCCACAAAATTCTCCGTATTTCCCCTATGTGCATTATGTCCTGCTTTTAAAATAATCTGCACAGGTAGTTGATGTTGTTCTGTCATTTGACGGAACTTTTTATCCTTGTCCCCAATGAAAAAGAGAATGTTTTTATCCGTCTGTTTTAATTGCTCAGCATAATTAGGCTGCTTGGCGAGGCTGGTGGCTTCCAGCATTTGAGCAATTCGTTCGCCTTGATTGTGCTTTCTGCTATCAATATAGCATTTTCTTTCCGTATCACTTAAATCTACAAATACGGGCTGTTGATACCAATCTTCCAGCACTTTTTCAATTGGCTCGTGGCGAAAACGGTTCGCCCATTGGCAATCATTTTGCCAGCGTGCTTGGCGTTCAGTTGTTGATGCAAGTCCGATATTTGCTCCTTCTAATATCGTACCAAGCAGATTGGGATTATGGATATTAAGTACATAATCAAGAGCAGTCCGCCCACCTAGCGAATAACCCACTAAATAGAATGAATGTGAGCCAATTACCTTTTCTAAAGCGGTGTGGAGCTGTATTCGTAGTTCGGCAAAATCGGCACAAACGATGTGTTTGCTGTGCCCGTGAAATGGAAGGTCGATAGTAAGCGGTCGAATTTGGGGAAAATTTTGCAAATGTTGAAGAACGCTTTGCCAATCTTGTTGTGAGCCGAGCAGCCCGTGTAAGAAAACAACAGGAGTACCTTGTTTAGCGTGCCATTGATATGAGAGCATTGATTAAATCTATAAATAAAAGCACCAGCATAGGCTGGTGCTATCGTTGTAACTAGGCAATTTCCGCCTGTGAAATTTGTTTCAGCAATGATTTATACATATTGCTGCCGTCGTGTTCGTTTACTTTGATTTCCACAATGGTAACGCCTTTACGAGCATAGGCGTGTTTGAGTTTGGTTTTCAAATCTGCCCAAGTAAACGGGCGGATATACTCAAGCCCGAACATTGTTGCGACTTGAGCAAATTCAAAGTTGTGAGCAAGGCGGTAATATTGATCTTTCGCTTTGCTATCAACAGGCAACATATCAAACAATGCACCGCCACTGTTATTTACCACGAATAAAATAGTTGGCTGGGTAATTTTGGTTAATAGGGCGATGGAGTTTAAGTCGTGTAGAGCAGAAACATCGCCCACCACACCTACGGTTGGGCGGTCGCTACCTTTCGCAATACCTGCCATTGTCGCAATTAAACCATCGATGCCACTTGCTCCTCGATTAGTATAAACAGGGTAGCCTTCAGGCAATTTGCATAGGGCATCAACTAAACGTACAAATAAGCTATTGCCGATGAATAAGTTGCCATTAATAGCTAAAACATCTTGAATATTGTGTGCAAGTGATGCCTCACTTAAACTTCCCCCCACTTGCTGCTCAATAAAGGTTGCACAGAATTGCGAAAGAGCTAACGGCTCAAGTAGCCACGGCTTTTGGCGAAGTGGCGGATGAACACGCAAGAAGTGATGAGCTTTCGCCACAAAACGGGTTTGATGGTGAGCGTTCGGATTAATGTAATCTTGCGATTCATCAACCAGCCAAAATTCGCCTTGATAAGCTTTTAAGAACTCATTGACACGCTTACTCACAATTTGCGTGCCGAATTGAATAACAATATCCGCTTGCAATAAACGTTGTTTTACGGTTTCGTTAGAGAGCCAAATATCGGCATACGGCAGGCTTGCTTCAATGCAAGATTGCACATCGCTTAATAAGCACCAGCCCATTGTTTCCGCCCAGTTTTTTAAGCCTGTGCCTTGTTCCGGTGGTAGTTTACCGACCACAATTACGCCACGTTTGGTTCGCCAGTAATCCCAATTTTCGTGCATAGATACTTCACTTTGAATTGCTTGTTGGTCAATCCATTTGGTTTGTGAATTATTCAGCCAACCTTGAATTGGGCGTAACCAAGGGGTGTTGAGAATTTCATTAATATCAGCCTCATAAAGCGGTTCTTCGAAAGGAGCATTAATGTGTAGCACGCCACCTTGTTGAGCTTGTGTGGTGCAAGCCTGCTCAATGGTTGAAACTAACCAGCTTGCGTTATAAGCCTCGTTTGCTTTTGGTAAGTTTACGCTCGCAACAGGATAATTAGCAAAAATGCCTTGTTGAGCAATGGCTTGATTAACACCGCAGCCAATTAATTCTGTTGGACGATCTGCAGAAAGAATAATCAGTTTTTGATGAGTAAGACTTGCTTCAATCACCGCAGGATAAAGGTTAGCAACCGCTGTGCCTGAGGTAACAATTACCGCAACAGGGCTATTGGTTGCTTTGGCAATCCCTAACGCATAAAAGCCTAAGCCTCGCTCATCAAAGTGGGTGTGGCACTCTGCATATTGGGTTTGTTGAAGTTGTACCGCCTCAAGGGTTAAAGGGGTGGAACGAGAGCCTGGTGCGATACAAAAATGCTTTACGCCATAACGCATTAACGCACTTAAAATCACTTTTGCCCAAGTGCGGTTAAAAGAACTTACACTCATATTCTTCTCTACTTATTAATAAATTCGATAAATAGCCCAAATTGTAGCAAAAAGTTAAATTATTTTGGTAAGTTTTTAGCGAAATAGTGAATTTTTAATAAAATTACCGCCCAATGCCGATTAATAGCATTGGGCGGTAAAAGAATTTGTAAAAAATTTACAAAAAACGACCGCTTGTATTAATTAATTCTAATCCAATTCGGCAACGCTAATGAAATTGCCGGAATATAGGTAATTAAGATTAGGAATGTCAGTAATAGTAATAACCACGGCATTGCCGCTCTGACTACATCTGCAAGAGGCATTTTCGATACCGCAGAGGCAACGAACAAGTTCAAGCCGATTGGTGGTGTAATCAAGCCAATTTCCATATTTACTACCATAATAATCCCTAAATGGATTGGATCGATACCGAGTTGCACCGCAATTGGGAATAAAATTGGTGCAAGGATTAAGATAATCGCAGATGGCTCCATAAATGCACCGGCAATTAATAGCACGATATTTACCACCAATAGGAATGTCCACGGTTGTAAATTCCATTCTACGACGGTTTCAGTAATCAGCTGAGGAATTTGTTCGGTAGTAAGAACGTGAGCAAATAACATCGCATTTGCGATGATAAACATCAACATTACGCTTAATTTTGCAGATTCTAGCAACACTTTCGGGCAATCACGCAGTTTAACATCTTTATAGATAAATACCGCAACAAACCACGAATAAACTGCTGCGACCGCTGCCGCTTCGGTTGGGGTAAAGATGCCACTGTAAATACCGCCTAAAATAATCACCATCAACAGTAAGCCCCAAACCGCTTTGCGAGCGGCGGTAAACCACTCTTTTACTGTCGCACGAGGCTGGGCTGGTAGGTTTTTAATGCGAGCAACAATATAGATAGCAATCATTAATGCCACGCCAAGCATAATACCCGGCACAACCCCTGCCATAAATAATTTACCGACAGAGGTTTCAGTTGAAGCGGCATATACCACCATTACAACTGATGGCGGAATTAAGATACCAAGCGTACCTGCGTTACAGATAATCCCCGTACCAAATCCAACTGGATAGCCTGAACGCACCATTCCTGCGATGGCAATTGAACCAACCGCTGCCACCGTTGCAGGGCTTGAGCCTGAAAGAGCAGCAAATAGCATACAAGAAAGTACTGCCGCAATGGCTAAACCACCACGAATATGACCTACGGTTGCATTCGCAAAATCAATTAAGCGTTTTGCCACACCACCTGTGGTCATAAATGCACCTGCAAGCAAGAAGAATGGAATTGCAAGTAAGGTATAGTGTTCTGAAGTTTCAAATAGTTTGATGGCTAATGAACTGACGGAATCTTGGCTGAAGAACATAATGGTAACAGCCCCTGCCAAACCGAGTGAAATCGCAATGGGTACACCAAGAAACATTAAGATAAATAACAAGCTAAATAGCACTAAAATTGTCATTATTCTTCTCCTTGTGCGAGTTTCATTGCGTCTTCACTTTCATCTGCTAAGCCAAGACCAACTTGTTTGCCTTGTAAAATACGCACTAAAATTTCAATAAAACGGATACCGATTAAGGCAAAACCAACAGGCATAATTAAACCTACGTGCCACTGTTTAAGGTGGAATTGGTGTAAATCTTCTGCACCAATGTCAGCAACATACATTGCTGAAATCCACTCATAACTGGCTGAACCAATTAAAATCGCATAGGCTAAACAAGCACCAATAGCGATAATACCTACAATTTTTTGCCCGTGTCGTGATAGTTTTTTTACTAACACATCAACACCGATATGCCCTGCGGTACGCACCCCATAAGATGCACCAAAGAAAATCAACCAACCAAAACAAGCTTTAGTTAAAGCTACACTCCAAGTCATTTCTTGAGCGGCTTCCATAATCCACTCGCCGAGTGGTTCAGCGAAGCCAGCGGTAAATGGTACAGCTTCGGCTAAATCAAAAAAAACGTTATAAAGGTTGTTAAACATCACATAAGCAAAGGTAACAAGCGTCATTACCATCAACAAAATAGCGATAAAACATTCCTCAAAACGCTCCCAGAACCATTTTAAAGAAGACATTTTTTACTCCGAAAATAGGATAATCCCAAATAGAAAACCGAAAGGACAAATTAAATGCCAACAAGCGGTCAGATTTATTTAATTTTTTGCAAAATGTAGATCGTTTTGGGCGGACACTGTTATGTCCGCCCTGATAATTGAATAATTATTGGAATTACTGTTTGTTAGATGCTTCAGCCGCTTTGATTAAGTCTGCACCGATTGCATCTTCAAACTGCTTCCATACAGGACGCATTGCTTCACGCCATTTTTCACGTTGCCCATCCGTTAAAGTAACGATTTGTGATGCACCTGAATCCACGATTTTCTTCTTATCACTTTGGTTTAGATCGTGAGATTGTTTATTCACTTCAATCGATACTTCATCTAAGATTTTGGTCAGCTCTGTACGTATATCTTCCGGAATTTTGTTCCAGAAATCTGTGTTCACGATAACCATATAAGATAATAAGCCGTGATTAGATTCAGTAATGAATTTTTGTACTTCGTGAATTTTTTGTGAGTAGATGTTTGAATATGGGTTTTCCGCACCGTTTACAACACCTGTTTGTAAGCCTTGATACATCTCGCCGAATGCCATTTTACGCGGTACAGCTTTTAATGCTTTAAACTGTGCATCTAACACTTCTGAAGCCTGTACACGGAATTTTAAACCACGAGCATCTTTCGGCTCACGTAATTCTTTGTTTGCAGAAAGTTGTTTTAAGTCGTTGTTCCAGTAAGATAAACCTGTAATACCTTTGTCTTCCATTGATTTTAACAATGATTGACCTGCTTCAGATTGCTCAAAACGTTCAACCGCTTTGATGTCGTCAAACAAGAACGGTAGATCGAAAATTTGAATTTTTGGTGTGTATTTATCAAATTTAGCCAGTGATGGAGCAAGCATTTGTACGTTATTTAACAATAATGCTTCCATCTCTTTACCATCTGCATAAAGTGATGAGTTTGGATAGACTTCCACTTTCACTTTGCCTGCCAAACGCTCATCCACTAATTTTTGGAACATTAGCGCCCCCTGACCTTTAGGGGTTTCATTTGCTACAACGTGTGAGAATTTGATGACGATTGGATCGTTAGCAAAAGCTGATACAGAAAATGCAGCGGTTACTGCTAATGCTGCAGCAAGTTTTTTGAATGGTTTTAACATAATTCACCCCAAATAGTTAGTGTTTGCAAAAATTGTTCATAATTTGCCTGATTTTTTTGGAAAGTAAACAACTATTTTTCAAAAATATGACATGCGTCTCAATTTTTTTACATTATTTTTACTTTTAATACAAGCGGTCGATTTCTTTAAGAATATTGCAATTACCAGTATTTGTACTATTCTGCTAATTTTTTTTATAATTTTTTATTAAATTATAGTAAGTTAAGAAAAATATGGGACACGACACGATGTTAAATAACCAACCCATCGTTATTGCACTAGCTGCTGATTTAGGCTATCAAACTCAGGTTGAGACATTGATTAAATCACTGGCTTATCATCATACCAAGCTTAAGATTTATTTATTTATTTCATAAAACTTTTCCTGAAGAATGGTTTGAGATTTGGAATGAAAAACTTGCACTTATTGGTAGTGAGATCATTTCAAGCACGGTACTCAGGGATTTTTCTACCTATCAAATAAGAGTCCATATTACTGAGGTAACTTTTTATCGTTATTTAATTTCCTATTTAGATGAGCCAAGAGTGCTATATTTGGACTCAGATATTGTAGTAGATGGTAATTTATCTGAAATGTATTGGAGTGATTTTGGTGATGTACTTTTGTTAGCAGTGGAAGATTATGTACATGATCATATTCCGGTGTATACCGATATGGATTTGATGCCCTATTTTAACTCGGGTGTAATGCTAATTAATAACCAGGAGTGGAAAAAGTATTCAATAGAAGCTCAGTTACTTGCTATAAATCAGCAATACCCTCATTTAACTTATAGTGATCAAGATGCTTTGAATATTTTCTTTAAAGGTTATTGGGCTAAGTTACCGATAGAATATAATTATCAGGCGGATGCGATTATTGAGCTGTCATACCGCAGAAAACAGGAAAATTTAGCTAAAGAGAGTGGTTATTTAAGCGTTGTGCCTAAAGTTATTCATTATACTAGTCAGTATAAACCATGGAAAAGTGAGTTTTCTCAGCTTATGCGTGAGAAATATTGGTTTTATTATGGTTTGGAATGGAAAGATATTTTGTTAAGACATCCAAGATAGTATTGACTAAAAAGCTGATTCAAGAATTCTTGAATCAGCTTTTTTGTTAAAAACGAGTACCTAATTGGAAGATAACTACTTCAGCTTGACAGCTAAATTTAAAATTTGCATTAAGTTCAAAACCACCTTGTACCGGGTAGATTTCACTCTCAATTTCACAAGGTTCGGATTCAACATCGTGAGCTTTTTGAGTAAATCTTTCCAGTGCAGCTTGAGCTTCAGCTTCTGTTTCATAAGTGCGTTTAATGTTTGCAACCGTTTCGCTGTTATCTAAAATTGAGCCGACGTCAAAGGTGTTGCAGCCTTCACATTCAATGGGTTTATCGTTTTTCATTGGCTAATCCTCATAATTGATAAATAATATCGCTACTTTAAAACTAAATAAGAGCAGGTGCAATCTTCAATTGCCTGGAATTTGATTTAGATAGAATTTTACTCACTTAGGCTTATTCAACCCTAAAGGTTTTGCAAATTTTGGAGGAAAAATGACCGCTTTTATTAAATCAAACCAATGAAAATCTTTGTTAATCTGTGAAGCTGATCACGGTTTCTCTTAGCTAAATTCGTTATGCTTTAACTAACGTATTAACATAGCAAGAGGGACATTCTATGAAACGTAGTCTATTAAATGCTTTTGTATGTGCTGTAATGCTCGGGGTGAATATGAGTTATGCTCAATCTGAACCTAGAGTTGGCGTTACGATTTATAAATATGATGACAACTTTATGATGTTGATGCGTAAAGCGATGAATAAGGAGATAGAAAATTTCCGTCATCTGAAATGGTTTATGAACGATGCTCAAAATTCACAAGTGAAGCAATTAAATCAAGTCGAAGTTTTACTTAATCATAAAGTGAATGTATTGGCGGTAAATATTGTTCACCCTAATGAATCAAAAAACATTGTGGAAAAAGCGAAAGCGAATAATGTACCGATTATATTTTTTAATCGAGATCCAAGCAAACAGGCAATGGAAAGTTATGAAAAGGCTTATTTTGTCAGTAGTAACCCACAAGAAGCAGGCGAAATACAAGGGCAACTCATTGCAAAAGTGTGGAGAGCCAACCCACACTTTGATTTAAATAAAGACGGAAAATTACAATTTGTGCTATTAAAAGGCGAATTGAGCGAAGTGAGTACTTTGCGTTCTCAAGCCGTTATTGATGAGCTTAATCGTCAAGGTATTGCAACAGAAGAAGTTTATAGCGACACAGCAATGTGGCGTTCCGCCATTGCTCGCAATAAAATGAACGAGTGGTTAGTCGCAAAACGTGCCAATGAGATTGAAGTAGTCATTTCAAATAATGATGAAATGGCAATAGGGGCATTAGATGCGTTAAATGCTCACGAGAAAAAACTGCCTCTCTTCGGTATTGATGCCCTGCCGGAAGCTCTAGCTTTAATTAAATCAGGGCAGATGAGCGGTACGGTGCTAGACGATAGTGTCGAACAAGGAAAAGTGGTGATACAACTTGCTGCGAATTTAGCACAAGGTAAGCCGGCTACACAGGGCACAGAGTGGGAAAATAGTCCATCTAAAACCATTTATATTCCACATATTGGCGTAAATAAAGAAAATTTGGAGCAGTTTTTAAAATAATTGCAAAAATTTTAATAAAAGCGACCGCTTGTAATCTACAAACAACATTGCAAGCGGTCATTTTGTCGCAAAAATTTACTATCTCTTGATAGAGTAAATATTCAAAACGCTGCCATAGAATTAAAAAATCCTCCACTTTGTCTTAATTCTGTGAGAATGATCACGGATTGTTTTACAAAAATGGGTTATTCTTCGCACCAAGTTGCTTATGGTAAGCAATGAATATGTCAGGATAAACATATCAAAAGAGGTGATTTCTATGAAGAAAGCAGTATTAAGTGCAGTGGCAATGGCAGTAGCATTAGGTGTGACTATCAGTACAGCACAAGCTGAAAATCGTATTGGTGTAACTATTTATAAATATGACGATAACTTTATGGCATTAATGCGTAAAGAGATTGAAAAAGAGGGGCAAGTGCAAAAAGTTCAGTTATTAATGAACGACTCACAAAACACCCAATCTATCCAGAACGACCAAGTTGATGTATTGCTTTCTAAAGGTGTGAAAGCTTTAGCAATTAACTTAGTCGATCCATCAGCATATAAAACAGTGATTCAAAAAGCGAAAGCTGAAGATATCCCTGTAGTATTCTTTAATAAAGATCCAGGTGCAGCTGCAATTGATAGCTATCCGAAAGCATACTATGTAGGTACAGATCCGAAAGAATCTGGCTTAATTCAAGGTGATTTAATTGCCAAACAGTGGAAAGCGAACCCCGCGTTAGACTTAAATAAAGACGGTAAAATCCAATTTGCGTTATTAAAAGGTGAACCAGGTCACCCAGATGCGGAAGCTCGTACCAAATATGTGGTTGAGGGCTTAAAAGCTAAAGGAATTGATAGCGAGCAAATCTTTATGGACGCAGCATTATGGGATGCAGCTCAAGCGAAAGATAAAGTAGATGCGTGGTTATCAAGCGGTAAAGCGAAAGACATCGAAGTGATCATTTCTAACAACGATGGTATGGCGTTAGGTGCGTTGGAAGCGACTAAAGCACACGGCAAAAAATTACCAATTTTCGGTGTTGATGCGTTACCTGAAGCACTGCAGTTAATTAAGAAAGGTGAGTTAGCCGGTACCGTGTTAAATGATGGTGTGAACCAAGGTAAAGCGGTGGTTCAACTTTCTGCAAACTTAGCTGACGGTAAAGAAGCAACCGCAGGCACACAATGGAAATTAGAGAACCGTGTGGTTCGTATTCCTTATGTGGGTGTAGATAACGACAACTTATCTGAATTTTTAAAATAATTAGCACTTTATGGCACGAGTGATCGTACTCGTGCCTTTTTTTCGAGTTTTTGATATAACAGGGTGAGATATGACAGGCGAAGTACTACTCACAATGACGAACGTTAGCAAGTCGTTTCCAGGTGTAAAAGCGTTAGACCGCACTAACTTAACGGTAAAATCCCATAGTGTTCACGCCTTAATGGGGGAAAATGGGGCGGGTAAATCAACCTTGCTAAAATGTTTATTTGGTATTTACGCCAAAGATGAAGGTGAGATTCTTTTTCTAGGAAAACCAGTTGATTTCAAAACCACAAAAGAGGCATTAGAAAATGGGATTTCAATGGTTCACCAAGAGTTGAATCTGGTAAGACAAGTAACCGTAATGGATAACCTATGGCTAGGGCGTTATCCGTTAAAAGGCCCTTTTGTTGATCACGATAAAATGTATCGTGATACCAAAGCAATTTTTGATGAATTAGATATTGATGTTGATCCACGTGATAAAGTGGCGAAATTATCTGTTTCACAAATGCAGATGATCGAGATTGCTAAAGCATTCTCTTATGATGCCAAAATTGTGATTATGGACGAACCAACTTCCTCGCTTTCAGAAAAAGAAGTTGAGCATCTGTTTAAAATTATTCAAAAACTGAAAGACAGAGGCTGTGGCATTATCTATATTTCTCACAAAATGGACGAAATTTTTAAAATTTGTGATGAAATTACCATTTTGCGAGACGGTAAATGGGTAAATACCGTTGCTATTAAAGATACTTCAATGGATCAAGTGGTTTCAATGATGGTAGGGCGTGAGCTAACTCAACGTTTCCCGGAAAAAACCAATTTACCAAAAGAAGTAATTCTTGAAGTAGAGAATTTAACGGCAAAAAATCAACCTTCTATCCAAGATGTTAGCTTCAGCTTACGCAGAGGGGAAATTTTAGGTATTGCAGGCTTAGTTGGGGCAAAGCGTACTGATATTGTTGAAACCATTTTCGGTGTGCGAGATAAAGCAAGCGGTAAAATTACCTTAAACGGCAAAGAAATCAATAACCGTAACGCCTTTGATGCGATTAATAACGGCTTTGCTCTCGTAACAGAAGAACGTCGCTCAACGGGGATTTATGCAAACCTAAGTATTGAGTTTAACTCATTGATTTCAAATATGAAGTCTTATCTAGGAAAATTTGGTTTGCTGAGCAATAAAAAAATGAAAAGCGACACCCAATGGGTAATTGATTCGATGAATGTCAAAACTCCATCGCATCAAACGCATATCGGCTCACTTTCCGGCGGTAACCAACAAAAAGTGATTATCGGGCGTTGGCTCTTAACCCAACCTGAAATTCTGATGCTTGATGAACCCACTCGTGGTATTGATATTGGGGCAAAATTTGAAATTTATCAGCTGATTTTAGAGTTAGCAAATAAAGATAAAGGGATCATTATGATCTCATCGGAAATGCCCGAATTACTAGGGGTAACAGACCGGATTTTAGTGATGAGTAACGGTAAAGTGGCGGGCATTGTTGAAACTGCCAACACCTCGCAAGAAGAAATCTTGCAACTCGCAGCAAAATATTTATAGACAAGGAGTGAAGTATGTCTGCTTTACAACAAAATAGAACACTCGATTTTTTTAAACAAAATGCGATTTACTTCGTATTATTAATCTTACTTATTGTGATTATTGTGCAAGACCCAAGTTTCTTGAGCTTGCGTAACTTCAGTAACATTTTATCGCAATCTTCTGTGCGTCTTATCATTGCACTAGGTGTTGCAGGCTTGATTGTAACACAGGGTACAGACTTATCCGCCGGTCGCCAAGTTGGCTTAGCGGCGGTAATCTCAGCCACCTTGTTACAATCAATGGAAAATATGAACAAAGTTTTCCCGAACTTATCCGAAATTCCAATTCCTGTTGTAGTTTTAACGGTTTGTGTGATTGGTGGACTTATCGGCTTATTTAATGGTTTTGTGGTAGCTTATCTCAACGTAACACCGTTTATTGCCACAATGGGGACGATGATTATTGTTTATGGGATTAACTCGCTTTACTACGATGCCGTAGGCTCATCGCCAATTGCAGGTTTTAGCGATGACTTCTCAAGTTTTGCACAAGGTTTCTTCCGCTTTGGCGACTTTAGGCTCTCCTACATTACTATTTATGCCGTGATCGCCACTATTATTATGTGGACGTTATGGAATAAAACCCGCTTCGGTAAAAACGTATTTGCGATTGGTGGAAACCCGGAAGCAGCACGCGTTTCTGGCGTAAACGTACCGCTTAACTTAATGGGTATTTATATGCTTTCAGGCATCTTCTACGCATTCGGCGGTATGTTAGAAGCAGGTCGTATCGGTAGTGCAACCAACAACTTAGGCTTTATGTATGAAATGGATGCAATCGCAGCTTGCGTAGTAGGTGGCGTATCATTTGCAGGCGGTGTGGGTACAATCATCGGCGTAGTAACCGGGGTGCTTATCTTCACCGTAATTAACTATGGTTTAACCTACATCGGTGTAAACCCTTACTGGCAATACATCATCAAAGGTGGCATTATCATCTTAGCGGTAGCGATTGACTCGCTCAAATATGCGAAGAAAAAATAGATTTAACCTAGAGATAGAGAGGCAAATAAAAATTTGCCTCTCTTTTTACAAGCGGTCATTTTCTAAGAATTTTTTGCAAAAATTTAAACGAAACCGTTTGCAATTTATTTTTAAAAGGAATAAATTACTCATTAATTAATTTTGGAGAAAGTTATGAACTACTGCGTTAAACATCATCATCACCATTTGACCGATTAATCTTTCGGGCATTTGGCGTGTTCGGAAGATAGCTTCCGAAATATGAATGGTAAACGCAACTCCCAACAGTAACCAATTTATAACCCTTTCGGAAGGCAACTTTCGAAAGGGTTTTTTATTACTTCAAATCTAAGGACATTAAAATGAACAAGCTAACACAACTCGCACTTTTCTCGCTGGCTTTTGCAGGTTCTGCATTGGCTGCACCTAAAACCTTTACTTACTGCTTGGAATCATCGCCGGCAGCCCTTAATCCACAAATCGCCACAGACGGTGCAACCCTTGATGTCGGGCAAGCTCTCTATAACCGCTTGATTGATTTTGAAAAAGGTACAACGAACCTTACTCCTTCCCTTGCCGAGCGTTGGGAAATCAGCGAAGACGGCACAAGTTACATTTTCTATTTACGTCAAAATGTGCCGTTCCACAGCAATAAAAACTTCACACCAAGCCGTAATCTCAATGCTGATGATGTGATTTTCTCCATTAACCGCCAGCTTGACCAAAATAATCCCTATAACAAAGTCTCTGGCGGAAGCTATGAGTTTTTCTACGGAATGAATATGCAAAACATCATCAAAAATGTAGCGAAAATCGATGATTACACCGTAAAAATTGAACTAAATGCTCCGAATGCTCCATTTCTGGCTAACTTAGCGATGGATTTTATGGCAATCTTCTCCGCTGAATATGCCGAACAAATGCAAAAAGCAGGTACACCTGAAAAAGTGGATTTAGAACCAATTGGCACAGGAGCATTCCAATTCTACGGCTACCAAAAAGATGCGACTGTACGTTTTATGGCATTCGACAACTACTGGCAGGGCAAAGCGAAAATCGATCGCCTTGTGTTTAGCATTACCCCAGATGCTTCAGTACGTTTAGCAAAATTAGAGAAAAACGAATGCCAAGCGATGCCTTATCCAAACCCTGCGGATCTGCCAGCCTTAAAAGCCAACTCAAATATCCAAGTATTGGAAAAAGCTGGTCTAAATATTGGTTACATCACGCTCAACACCCGCAAGCCACCGTTTGATAATCCGAAAGTTCGCCAAGCGTTAAATTATGCAGTAAATAAAGAGGAGATTTTAACCTCTGTATATCAAGGCTCGGCAATTAAAGCGAAGAACCCAATGCCATCAACAATTTGGGGCTATAACGAAGAAGTTACAGGCTATGACTTCAACCCTGAAAAAGCAAAACAACTGCTTAAAGAGGCAGGTTTAGAAAACGGTTTTGAAACCGAAATTTGGGCAATGCCGGTTTCCCGCCCTTACAATCCGAACGCTCGCCGAATGGCAGAGATGATCCAAGCGGATTGGAAAGCAATTGGTGTGAATGCGAAGATCGTCAGCTATGAATGGGGTGAATACCTCAAACGAATGGGTAACGGCGAACACACCACAGGAATGATTGGCTGGACAGGCGATAACGGCGACCCTGATAACTTCCTCAACGCCTTATTAAGTTGCAATGCGGTGGAGCAAGGTTCAAACTACGCGGGCTTTTGCGATAAAGAGTTTGACCGCCTCGTGAGTGAAGCTGCCACCATCAGCGATAAAAACAAGCGGTCAGAATTGTACCAAAAAGCACAAACCATCTTTAACGAGCAAGCCCCGTGGCTCCCGATTGCTCACTCAACGGTTTACTTCCCTGTAAGAAAAGAGGTAAAAGGCTATATTCCTAGCCCATTCGTAGCACACAACTTTTATGGGATAGAATTGGAGTAATACAAGCGGCTACTTTTTCATAAACATTTGCAAATTTGAGCTTGCTGGATTAAGGTACGGGCAGATTCATTCGAAAGTTTGGTAAAGCAACCTCATTTTGAAGAAACTCAAAAGGAAGTAGAGAAAATCGAAAAACGTACCTGACAGAATTCTGGATGTTTATATGAGTCTTTGGATCAAGCAACGTAAATTTTTATTAATTTTGCGATCTGCGTCGAAAAATTAAATTTTTTCCATTTACAAACTTATCTTGAATTATAAGATGCCCTCTATCAAGAGGGTATTTTTATGCATAAAGCAATCACATTAATTGAAATGCTAACGGCTATAGCAATTATGGTGATTACTATTTATTTTATCTCACCTGCTATTTTTACTGTTCAAGATAGAACTTCACTCAATAGTGAAATTGAAAATATTCAATCTTTTATTTATAAAATTCAAACTAAAGCTCGTTATAGTAAGCGAAATTATACATTAACCATTTCTCAGCGAAATGAAAAATGGTGTATGGTGGCAGTTATAAAACCTATAAATAGCTCTCAACAAATAATCTGCGATTGTTTAAATAAAAATGGTTGCTCTTCTAGTGAAGAATACCATCTTTATAATCCGAGTAATCAAAATATTATTTTGAAAAATAAAAGTTTATATCCAAAATCTTTTATTAATATTGATGGGGTAAGCGGTCAGCTAGAATCTAAATGTATTAACCTAAGTTTAAATAAAGAGAGTGAGATTTTACAGTTTGAACAACTAGGACGAGTTTATGTGGCAGCGAAAAATAAACGTAGTACCTGTAAAGATTAATTTATCGGCATTTAGTTTGCTTGAGATTTTAATTACCACCGCACTCGGCTCTCTTGTCTTATTGGTTTTTGCTTCTAGTTATACTGATTTTTACCGTTCTCAAATCAAACAACGGGAGCTATTAGCTCTGCAAGCAGATGCTCACCAGATAATAAACTACTTTCAACAACACTTTCAGCATAGTGGTTATCAAGGTCATAAGCGAGCCGACAGTAATTTTGATTTATTTCAGCCTAATGGGAAAAGTTTGAATATTCCAAATCAACGTTGTTTGATTAGTTTTTATGATGTAAACCAAGACGGCTGTTTGGGAAAACGTAGAACAAAGACGACCGCTTGTAAGTTGGATGATCTGAATAATACCCGTGATGTGTTAAAAGAGATATTTGCTTTTAAGCTAGAAAATAATGAAATTTATACTTTCTCGCAGAAATTAGATACTTGTGTGAAAGAGAATTGTTCAAAATTATTAGAGAGTTGTAATGGTGCTTGGAGTAAGTTTACTGAAATAAATAGCGTTAAAGTAAATAAATTAAATTTTAATTGGAAGAAGCAGGATATATTACTTGAAGTGGAAATAGAATTAGAATCGGTAAAAGAGCATAATCCGATTTACTCTGCAAAAAGTTATATTTTTCTACTAAACCATTAGAGGTAAAAATGAAAATTCAGAAAAATGCCAGTGCATTATTAGTTTCATTAATACTAATCTCCTCTATTTTGGCTATATTGTTTTTAACAAAAGAGAAATGGATTAGTCAGCAGAATATTACTCAGTTTTATAGTGAAAAATATCTTTCAGATAAATATCACTTTTTCGCTTTATACAAAGAAGATAAAAATAAACTTTGCCAAAAATTAAAAAAAGAGCTGGTTATTCAATCTGATTTCTCACCTCAGAAATTAAACTTCTTGCAATATCAATTAGAATGCCAATTTAATAGTTTATTCAAAGATAAAAAACCGACTAAAGAGAAATATATACCATTTACACAGCTTTCAGATTATTTAGATTTAGCAAATGTACCGGCACAAGATATTTATACCATTCGCAGCTTATCAGAATTGCCTTCTAGTAGCGAAGATAATCCGAAAATTATTATTGCTCAAAATGAGATTAATGAAAATCTCCCACAGGATTTTTATGGTATTGTGATTACTGATTATCTCTTTGATATTACAGGCAAAAAAATGTATGGTACTTTGTATTCCTCTTTTGATAACGCAAGAGAAGAACGCAATTTAACCTTTAAGAAAGAGGTTATCGCCCAGCTTGAAGCGAAATATTCCTACTGGCAATATTTACCTCATTCCGAAAATACCATAGGGGCAATTGATGAATAAATATAAGGCGGAAAGTACTATTTCACTTTTAGTGGCTATAGCTTTATTTACGATTGTGGTGTTGAGTTTTAGCCATTGGCAATCTGAGCAAAATAGGCGAGTGAATGCCCATTTTCAGCAACAACAGGCAGCGGTGATATTAGAAAATCAAATTGCGTTACAGTTGGCGGGTTTAGATTGTGAACGGCAGATAGAGCAAAATAACATTCGCTATGACATTCAATGCTCAGGGAATAAGCTCAGTATCCGTTTTCCACTTGGCAAAATTGAGCTGAATAATGATTGAATCCCCCCTCGCTTTATTGGACAATAATTCATTAGCGAGGCGTTATTATGTTTACACTTTACCAATCCAACCAAATTTCTTCACTGGCGGAAATGCTGGTGAAAGTTCAGCAAGTTAATCCGCTTGAAGATCCATTTGAACCGGAAACGGTTTTGATCCAAAGTCAAGGAATGGCACAATGGTTGCAAATGCAGATTGCAGAATTAAACGGCATTATGGGCAACTGCAATTTTCTTTATCCAACCACTTTTTTGTGGCAGCAGTATCGTGTACTGTTTCCTGAATTACCGAAAGAGAATATTTTTGAACGCCATTCAATGACTTGGCGGATTATGCGTTTGCTCCCGAATTGCCTAAATCAAGATGAATTTAAGCCCCTTCAGCGGTATTTGGCAAATCAGCCAAACGAGGAGCAGTATCAACTTAAACTCTATCAACTTTCTGCCAAAATTGCCGAATTGTTCGACCAATACTTGGTTTATCGCCCACATTGGTTAGTGCACTGGGAAGAGGGAAATTTACAAGCGGTCGAAAATGAACTAAAAATTGCAATTTCTGCAAAGAATGTCGATCTGAATTTGATTTCAAACGATATTAAATGGCAAAGCCAATTATGGTTGCAGATTATTCAAGATCTGCAAGCTGGGGCAGATGATCGCATATTCACTACCTCGCACCGTGCTTACTTGCAACAAAATTATTTTGAAAAGCTAGATAATCTCACTGAAGCGGAAAAAGCAAAACTGCCAAAGCGTATTTTTATTTTTGGTATTTCTGCGTTCTCGCCGTTGCAGTTAGCGGTGTTTAAAAAATTAAGTGAGCATTGCGATATTCACATCTTTTTTTTCAACCCAAGCGAAAAATATTGGGGCGATAGCGTAGAAGACAAAGTATGGCAAAAGCTCGCCTTAACACATAAAATTTCGCCTGAAGATCTGGAAAATTTGTTAGCAGAGCAGAGCAATAAACTACTCGCCCTTTGGGGAAAACAGGGGCGTGATTTCTTAGCACAGCTAATGGAATTTGAGCCAAATACTATTGATGTATTCCTCGAACCTGAAGAAAACAATAACCTCAACAAACTTAAAAAGCAGATTTTTAGTTCCGTAAATAATGCCACTATTGATGATTTAACCGACGATCACTCTCTTCAAATTCACGCCTGCCATAGCCCAATGCGTGAAGTAGAAGTGTTACATAACCAACTACTGAATTTGTTTGAGAAAGACAAAACCTTACTGCCAAAAGACATCATTGTGATGTCGCCGGATATTAATAAATACGCTCCTTATATTGATGCGGTGTTTTCTCGCAATAAAGGTAGCCGAGATCCACGCTATATTCCGTTTTCGTTATCGGATCAGACGTTTACCAAAATTGATCCAATCATCAATAGTTTTTTGCAACTGCTTGCGATGAAAGAGAGTCAATTTAATGCCGAAGATCTATTTGATTTATTGGAGGTTGGGGCAATTCAATCCCGTTTTTCCTTTAGTGCGGAAGATATTCACACGTTACGAGTGTGGGCGAAAAATGCAGGCGTACGTTCAGGTATTGATATTCAACAGCCTCATTGGCAGAACTACAACTCGTGGGAAAACGGTTTAAATCGTTTACTGCTTGGCTCAAGCTTAAAAGAGGCTCACGGCATTTGGGAAAACACATTAGCATTTGGTGATAGCTACGGCTTAAATGCAGAGCTGGTTGGGCGATTGGCGTCGTTTATTTCAGCTTTATTGGAATGGGTAAAGCTGATTCAGTCGCCACAATCTTTAGAGCAATGGCATTTAGCGGTAAAAATGCTGATTACAGATTTATATCAAGAAAATGCTGAAAATGCCGCCTCTATTTTGCTACTCAATACGGTAAACGATGAAATTTTATCATTGATTTCCGCAACGCATTTTGCTGAAGATCTCCACATTGAGATTTTAGCGTTGTTATTTAACCAGCAATTAAATCAACATACCCAGCAGCTCAATTTCTTGGTTGGGCGAGTCAATTTCGCCACGCTTTTACCAATGCGAGCCATTCCATTTAAAGTGGTTTGTTTGCTTGGAATGAACGAGGCGGATTTTCCCCGTCAGCAGCAAATCAACAGCTTTGATTTAATGCAATATGCCCCACAAAAAGGCGACCGTGCGAAGAGAGATGATGATCGCTATCTCTTTTTGGAAGCCTTACTTTCTGCACAAAATGTGTTTTACATCAGTTACATCGGGCAATCGCAAAAAGACGGCAAAGAGATGTTGCCCTCTATTTTGGTTTCTCAGCTGCTTGATACCATTAGCGATTACTTAACACCTGAATTTAAATCAATGTTCGGAGCGGAAGTTGAGCAAACCTTAGTAAGAAAACAACCGCTTACAGTGTTTAGCAAAAAGAATTTCACTCATCCAAGAGATTATGCCTACAACGCAGAGTGGATTATTAACTCAAACAGTTCCGTACAAGATTTCTTGAGTGAGCCCTTAAGTACGGAAATGGTAACTGATATTGAGATCGAAAACCTTATTCGCTTTGTGCAGAACCCGATTAAATTTTTCTTCGTTAATGTACTAGGTATCTCTTTTAACACTTACGATGATACGATTGATGAAAGCGAAATTTTTACGATGTCTGGGCTGGATAATTACGCTATCTTAAATGAATTATTAAGTGTTAAGCCCGAACAGCAAGAGCAATTTTTTGAGCAAGAACAGCTTAAAGGCAACTTACCGGCATCTAATTTTGCCACAACAACCAAGCAAGATTTAATCGGTAAAATCAGTGATATGCGAGCGACTTTAGCGGACTATTTAGCAAGAGAAAGCACAATTTTAACGCTAAACTACAGCATTGTCATTGATGAGAAAGTGCTCCAACTTAACGACAATATGCCAAATTTATATAGTAATGAAATGGTGCTGTGGCGAGTGGGCGGATTACGAGATAAAGATAAGATTGAAATCTGGATTTATCATTTATTACTTTGTGCTTATTTCCCTCAAAAAACCGTGAAGTTTTATTATTGTGAAGGCGAGCAAACAGGGCAGCTGAGTTTTGAAACACTTTTACCGGAAGATGCTTTAGCTCAATTAACTGTTTATGTGAAGGATTACTTGGCAGGCTTATCGCAAGCTCAGCTGGTGATTTATCAAGGAATTGAAGAGTATCTCAAAAAAGGCGGTGAAAACAGCGAACAGGCACTTTCTCTCCTTGCAGAAGATCGAGAAGGCAGTTATATCAACCGTGTTCTTTCACAAACAATAGAGCTAGATACAGATAACATTTATCAACGTACCATAAATTGGTTTGGGTTGATGAATGAGAAAATGAGGATAAATAGTTAAATACAAGCGGTTGTTTTTGTTGATAAATTTGCAAATAGAATTTTTCTTTCATTTTACTGTCAATAAATTACGACAAATTTTAATTTCAAAAGGAGATGTATGAAATTATCTATTCTAACTAAATTACTGGCAGCCGCTTTTGCTGTTAATGTAATGACTTATCCAGCCTTTGCAGATGTTGCAAAAAATTCGGAAAAAACGATCGCTAGTCAAATACAATTCCAGAGCCAGCAAGGCTTTGAGTTAATTAAGCAGAGCATTAATAAAAGCCCGAATGATAAGGCGATTTATCAAGGTATCAAACTGGATAATGGTATGGAGGTACTACTTATTTCAGATAGCCAAGCGAATAAATCGCTAATGTCTGCCATTATTCCGATTGGCTCGATGGACGATCCTGTTTCTCAGCAAGGGTTAGCTCACTATCTTGAGCATATGATTTTGATGGGCTCAAAAAACTACCCTGAAACCAACAGCTTAGACGGCTTTTTGAACAAAAACGGGGGAATGAATAATGCGTCTACTGCCTCTCACCGTACTGCTTATTATTTACAAGTGAATAATGAGGCGTTTAGTGAGGCCGTGGCACGGTTGGCGGACACACTCGCCTTTCCTCTTCTACTTGAAACCAATGCGAAAAAAGAAGTAAATGCGGTAAACGCTGAGATGGTACGTGCGAAATCCCATGATGGCCATTTGTTGCATAGCGTAAATTTAGCTACTGCAAACCCAGCTCACCCTGCTACAAAATTTGCGGTTGGGAACAAAGAGACATTATCTGACAAGCCGAATAGCAAATTGCAAACCGAGCTGGAGAAATTCTACCAAGAGAATTATTCAGCGAATTTGTTTAAAGTGGTGCTTTATTCCAATCAGTCGATTGAGCAGATGACGAAATTAGCAGTAAATACGTTAGGCAAAATGGAAAACAAAAACCTAAGTGTGCCTCAAATGGTTGAGCCACTTTACCGAGCGGAAGATAAATCGGTTTTTATTCAATATAAGCCGGTGAAATCGACTAAAATGCTCGTGGTTGGCTTTGATTTCCCAAATGATGAAATGCACTTTAAGCACAAAACCGGCGAATATATCGCTTATGTGCTGAATAATAATACCGATGGCACATTGTCAGATTATTTAATTAAGCAAGGGTTATCTGATGGCGGTATTGAAGCGGTAAATACCGCAAACATTGGGCGAGATCGTAGTTCATTTGATATTTATATTGAGCTAACCGATAAAGGCTTGGCTGAGCAAGATAAAGTGATTTCTCTTGTGTTCCAACAAATTGAAAAAATCAAACAAGAAGGTATTCAAGAAAGCTATTTCAATGAAGTGAAAGAGAGCCTGAAACAAGATTTCCAACATCTACAAGTTGAGAAAAATATGGACTTTGTGGAGTTCATTACCGACCAAATGCTCTATTTTCCGTTAGAACACGTTATCGACCAACCTTATGTGGCGGAAACGATGGATAATGAGGCAATTAAAGCGAAATTAGCGGAAATGAATATCGACAATGCCCGTATTATGTTAGTGAGTGATAATGCAGTAACGGATAAGAAAACACCACATTTTGAGGCAGGCTATTCGGTGGCAAAAATCAGCGAGGCTCAAAAACAAAAATGGCTGGATTTCAGCCAAAATCCAACGCTTAATTTACCTGAGTTAAATCCTTATTTCACCACAGATTTCTCGTTAAATGCGGTAGAAAAAGGGCTGACTAAGCCAAAATTATTAGCTGAAAAACAAGGTGAGTTGATTTATGCGATGCCGAGTATGCATTTTGCGACTGATCCGAAAGCCAAAATCAGTATGGTATTTAACATTCATCCAAGACAGGACGATTTAAAAACAGAAACTGCAGCATCAATTTTGGGTTATATGAATAACTTGGCACAAACCAAGCTCGATTTCCAGTCTTCTGTCGCGGGTATGAATTTAAGTTTAGCCCCAGCGGCAAATGGTTTGGTGGCGAGTGCGGAAGGTTATACGCAAAATCTAAGCAAATTGATTTTAGATAGCATCAAACAGTTCAGTACTTTTGAGCTTGATGAAGACATATTAGCTCAGGCTAAACAACATTTACACCAAGTTTTAGATCGTAGCGAGAAAGAAAATAGTCTTAATCAAGCGAATGCGGCATTAACGTCTTTTGCAAGCTATCCTTATTTTGAGATAGCGAAACAACGCAAAATGATCGACCAAATCACGCTAGATGATGTGCAAAAACTCCGTCAACGTATTTTGAATGATGCCACAGGCTTTAAGCTACTTTCGGTCGGGAATTTATCAAATGAGCAGGTTTCCACACTTTCAAACGAAGTACAAGCGGTCATAAAAAACCAAAAATCTGCAAATGCAACAGGGCAGTATCTTGATATTAATGAAAGCAACCGTAAGCTCAATTTCATTAAAAACGTACCGAATGAAGACAACGCCTTGTTAATGGCATTCTTGCCAAATGGCTATGCAGAATTAGAGGGTGTAGTAAGAGCCAGATTGCTGAGAGATATTGTTTCTCGCTGGTATTTCGATGATTTGCGTACCGACAAACAACTTGGTTATGTGGTGTATGCAACTCATACGGCTGTTGGTAAAACCTCAGGCAT
This sequence comes from Mannheimia varigena, assembly GCF_013377235.1. NCBI lineage: Bacteria > Pseudomonadati > Pseudomonadota > Gammaproteobacteria > Pasteurellales > Pasteurellaceae > Mannheimia > Mannheimia varigena. The sequence continues at coordinate 1,612,909 of NZ_CP016226.1, forward strand.
TCAGTTTATGGTGCAAAGCCCAAATACGACGCCGGCAGGGATTTTAGAACATAACAAGCGTTTCTTTAAAGAAAGCTTCGAGCGTTTACAGAATTTATCTGATGATGAATTTGTAAAATATCGCAATAGCTTGGTCGAAAAACTGCAATATAAGCCAGAATCTTTAGCAGAAGAATTTGCCGAATTTGGTTCAGACTTTAGCAGAAATAATGCGAAATTTGACCGCTTGCAACAAGTGATTGAGCTAACTAAAGGGCTAACTAAGGCAGATATTGTAGCGTTTTACCAAAAAGCGGTCATCGATCAGAAAGGTTTAGTATTCGTTAGCCAAGCTGTCGGCACAAAAACCAAAGCAGAAGATGTAGCGAAGTTTAACGATTTCGAACAAGTTGAAAGCATTGAAAAGCTACAACGAGAATTTGACATTAAAGACTACTAAGTAGAAAAAAGCCACCTTTCGGTGGCTTTTGTTTATCTCTGATTTCATTAATCTACAATCTTCACAGGATATAAGTAAGTATATCCGAATGGGCTTTGTTTGTAGCCTTCTACACGTTTGCTAGTTGGAGCAAAGTTAATTGAGTGAGCTACGTTAATCCAAGGTGCTTGCTCACGCAAAATCACTTGAGCCTGTTCGTATAATTTGGTGCGTTCTGCTTTATCAGATGAACCTAACGCTTTTTCCAATAACGCATCTAACTCTGGATTGCTGAAGCGTGCGTAGTTGCTGTTGCCCACATTTGGCGTGCCGAACAGTGGTGATAAGAAGTTATCCGGGTCACCATTGTCACCAGACCAACCGTAAGTCCCCGCAGTTAATTCGCCTGCTTTGGTGCGCTTGATGTAATCGCCCCATTCGTAGGTTACTAAGTTCGCTTTCACACCGATTTTCGCCCAGTCAGCTTGAATGATTTCTGACATACGGCGTGGGTTCGGGTTAGAAGCACGCACAACCGGTTGCACCCATAAATCGGTTTCAAAACCGTTCGGGAAGCCTGCTTCCGCTAATAACTGTTTCGCTTTTTCGATGTTGTATTCAGACTCAGGTAAGCTGTCGTTGTAGCCCCAAATCGTTGGTGGAAGAGGGTTTTTCGCCGCAAAGCCGTTGCCTTGATAAACCACATCAATGATCGCTTTTTTATCTACCGCTAAATTTAACGCTTGACGAACTTTCACGTTATCAAATGGCGCTTTTTCGGTATTGAACGCCACATAAGCGATATTTAAGCCCGGTTGAGATAATAAATTCACCTTCGGATCAGTTTTCATTTTCTCAATGTCGGTTGCATTCGGGAAGTCCATTAAATCGCACTGACCTGCCTGTAGTTTCGCATAACGAGCAGTTGCATCCGGCACGATTTCAAAGATCAAGCGGTCGATATCCGGCTTGCCTTTCCAATACTCTTTATTCGCCACATAGCGGCTTGCTTGGTCTAATACATAGCCACTAAATACAAACGGACCTGTGCCGATTGGGGTAGTATCCACCAATTCTGGCGTGCCAGCTTTCATCATTTTATCCGCATATTCCGCCGAATAAATTGAGGTGAAATCCATACCAAGGCTTGATAAGAACGAAGCATCACGTTTGGTTAAGGTAATACGCACTGTGTTGTCGTCTAATTTCTCCACCGATTTCAATAATGTTGGGAATTTCATCGCATTGAAGTACGGATAAGTTGCTTTAGAAACCGTATGGTATGGGTGATTTTTATCTAGCTGGCGGTTGAATGAGAACACCACGTCATCTGCGTTGAAGTTACGGCTTGGGGTGAAATCTTTGTTTGAGTGGAATTTCACGCCTTGGCGTAATTTGAAGGTGTAAGTTAAACCATCTTCGCTGATTTTCCAGCTTTCTGCTAATGCCGGTTCGATATCGGTTGTACCTGGAACAAATTCCACCAAGCGGTTATAAATTTGTTGTGAGCTTGCGTTATAAGACAAACCGTCCATCACTAAAATCGGGCTAAAGCCCGTCGGCGAACGACTCACGCAGTTTACAAAAGTTTTCTCTACAGCCGGTTTTGCTGCTGGGGCTGAAGCGGTTTTATTGTCGCTTGCTTTATCATCACAAGCTGTTAAGGATAATGCCACCAACACACTTGCACTGATTTTGGTTAAAGTTGAAAATTTCATAGTTTCTCCGATAAGTTTAGAGCTAATTAGGAAGAGGGTACTCTTTCTTATATCAAGAGTAAAGAACAAAAAGGTATTCTGCTATAACGAAACGATATAAAAATATAGGAGAAATATGACTGCCTTGTAAGAAACTAATCCGCCCGAAGTGACACTTCGCCAATACCAAAACTTTGTACGGTTTCGCCTTGTTGGAGCAGTAATTCGCCTTGTTCGTTAATGCCGAGCGAGATGCCGTGGATTTCGTTGGATTCGGTGACGAGTTTTACCGCTTTATGGCGGAAAATATCGAATGCTTGCCAGCGTTCGGCGTAGTGGGAGAAACCGACAAGCGGGTAAATTTTGAGATTTTTTTGTAACTCGAAGGCGAGCTGGCAAGCGAGTTGGTTACGGTTGAAATGGTATTGCGATAAATCTGCCCACGCTTGAGTCACCACACTTTCATCCACTTTCGTCATTCCTAAATTCAAGCCGATGCCAATCACCAAATTCAAACCGTTGCGGCTAGCTTTGCTTTCGAGCAAAATGCCGCCCATTTTTTTGCCTTGGTAGTAAATGTCGTTCGGCCATTTGATCTGAATATCTGCCACATTTTGAGCTTGCAGGCTTTCGGCAATAATTAGTGACACCACCAAACTAAGCGAGGGCAAATTAGCGGCATCTTCCGCTGAATAATGCCATAAAATCGAGAAATAGAGATTTTCGCTCTTGGGCGAATACCACGTCCGCCCCCGCCTGCCACGCCCCGCGGTCTGTTTTTCCGCTAGGCAAACCGTGCCGTTTTCGAGCTCTTGATGATGGGTGAGCAAATATTCATTCGTGGAATCAATTTCATCAAACACGATGGCTTTGCCACAAATTAAGGCTTGTTGGATTTGGGATTGGTTGAGTTTCATTTTGCCCCCTTGGCCGGTTTAGCGAGTGATTTGGTCGCTGTCCACTTCGCCATTTTTGCCCATAAAACGGACTTCCGGCACGATTTCCACACCGAATTTTTCTCGCACTTTTTGGCGGACCGTTTTCGCTAATGTAGCAACATCCTTTCCTGTAGCGTTCGCTTTATTAATCAGTACTAAGGCTTGTTGGGTATGCACTGCCGCCCCGCCAATTTGGACGCCTTTTAGTTCTGCTTGATCAATCAACCAACCGGCGGCGAGTTTTACCGTGCCATCGGCTTGTTGATAATTTGGTATTGTCGGAAATTTGGCTTGAATTTCGGCAAATTGTGCGGCAGGAATCACCGGATTTTTGAAGAAACTGCCGGCATTGCCAAATTCGTCTGGGTTCGGCAATTTGGACGAGCGTACCGCACAGACTTCATCAAATACCTGTTTTGGCGTGACGGTTTGCGGATCAAATTGGGTAAGTGAGCCGTAACTGAGCACTGGCTGCCACGCTTTCACCAATTTTAAGCCGACTGAAATAATCGCAAATTCATCACGATATTGGTGTTTGAACACGCTTTCGCGGTAGCCAAATTCGCATTCGGCTTTGCTCAAGGTGAAACGTTCGCCAGTGCGTAAATTCAGCACTTCGACAAAATCGCACACTCGCTCAAATTCCACGCCGTACGCCCCGATATTTTGAATTGGAGCAGAGCCTGCCACGCCCGGAATTAAGGCTAAATTTTCCAAGCCTGCCATATTGCGGTCTAACGTCCATTTCACTAATTCGTGCCAATTTTCACCGCCTTGAACGTGTAAATAGTGAAATTGCTCATCTTCACGGTGTTCAATCCCTTTCAGTTTATTGACTAAAACCACACCGTCAAAATCGTCTAAAAATAGCACGTTCGAGCCCTGCCCGAGAATTAAAATCGGCTGGTTGGCGTGAAAGGCGTTTTGCCATTCGGTAAGCAGCTGCTCAACGCTGGTAAATTCAATAATTTGTGCTGCTTTTGCAGGTAAATGGAATGTGTGGAAAGGGGTTAAACTCTGTTTCATAATTCAATTGGGTTGTATGGAGATGGAATACAAGCGGTGATTTTTGAGCGGTATTTTGCAATTATAGAGGCAGCCTAACTGCTGCCTCTAAATGATCTTATCTAGCTCCAAATACCACAATAGTTTTGCCGTGGGCGGAGATCAAACCTTCGTCTTCCAACATTTTCATAATGCGTCCAACAGTTTCACGCGAGCAGCCGACCATTTGCCCGATTTCTTGGCGGGTAATTTTGATCTGCATACCTTGTGGGTGAGTCATGGCGTCCGGCATTTTGGCCAAGTTTAGCAAGGTTTGGGCAATGCGTCCTGCAACGTCTAAAAAGGCAAGATTACCTACTTGGCGTGAAGTTTGGCGTAAACGGCGAGCCATTTGGGCGGAGAGGTACATCAAAATATCAGGATTTAAATGCACAAGTTGTTTGAATTTTTTATAGGAGATTTCTGCAATTTCGCAAGGTCCTTTGGTGCGAACATAAGCAGTGCGTTGCTGCACTTTTTCCTCAAATAGACTTAACTCGCCCACAAACTCGCCTGTGCCTAAGTTAGTTAAAAGCATCTCTCTAGTTTCATCATCCTTGATGTAAACAGATACAGAACCATTTACAATATAAAAAAGAGATTGAGCATCTTCACCTGCATGAATTAACGTATATTTAGCAGGATAACGATGGATATGACAGTGGGTTAAAAACCACTCAACCGCTGGGTCGTGAATCGAGGGCGGAGGTGTTACATTTTCAAGTGGTGCTGTTGAGAGCGTCATATCTTGCATAGTATTTCCTATAACTCTTTATACTAGATTAAATTTTTGAGATTCTAGCACGAAATTAACTATTAGCCTAAGAAAGATTTTTTGTCTTTAATATCAAGGCTTTCGTGCAATTCAGACCAAACGATGACCACTTTATCGGCCTTTAGTTGGGAGAGTAAGCGTTCTCTTTTTTCTTCCAAAGAAAGCTCGGTTTCACCGTAGTCTGTGCCTTCCCGTAAAATGAAAGAATCCAGTATATTATGTAATGTGGATTCCTCTAAGTCCTGCCAAGGTATAATCATATTAGTCGAATAAAGGCTTAATAAATGCCCACTGTTTTTCAAAATGTTGATGCTGGTTATAGCTGAAATTTGAGCGAACCAAACGTAAAAATTGCCCTTCGCAAAAATTTACCAAATAACCCGCCAATGCACGCTCATCTTCAAAGGATTTGCGTTCACGTAATTTGCTAAGTTGTAAGATATTGGCAAATTGTAATTCCAAATTATCAAAGAATTTGGCAACACGAGCTTTCAGCATATTCTCTTCAAACATTAAGGCGTGTCCTGTCAGAATACGGGTTACGCCCGGATTTTTACGAGCAAATTCTAAAATAGTATAAAGAATGGCTCGTACTGAATTTGCACTGCTATCTTGGCGTTTATTGGCGTGAATATAGCTGGTAAGTGTTTGCTCAATTTTCTCTATGAGTGCTTCAAACATTTTTGTTTTGCTTGGAAAATAGCGATATAACGCTCCTTCCGATACCCCCACGGCCGCTGCTAAACGCTCGGTGGTTACACGCTGCATTCCATCTTCAGAATTTAATAAGCCGATTAAAACTTCCAACACTTGTTGGCGGCGTTCCACCACGGATTTTTTCGGCATCTTGATTTTTGGTTCTGTCATTTTTCTTCCCGATTACTGCTTACCCGAATGCCCGAAACCACCTTCGCCACGTTCGGTTTGTTCAAAATCTTGCACAATATTAAAATTTGCTTGAACGATTGGCACAAAAACCAGCTGAGCGATACGGTCGCCCACATTGACGGTAAAATCTTCTTTACTTCTGTTCCAAAGCGAAACCATTAACGGACCTTGATAGTCGCTATCGATCAGCCCAACTAAGTTACCTAACACGATCCCGTTTTTATGCCCTAAGCCAGATCTGGGTAAGATCACCGCAGCTAAGTTTGGATCTGCAATATAAATCGAAATCCCTGTTGGGATCAAAACGGTTTCGCCTGCTTTTACTGTTAGCGGTTCGTTGATCATCGCTCGCAAATCCAAGCCTGCTGAACCCGTTGTCGCATAAGCCGGAAGCGGGAATTCCGCTCCGATACGGCTATCTAAAATTTTTAAATCGATCTGTTTCATTGTTTATCCTTTTTGTAAATTTTTTATCTTTTTTGACCGCTTGTAAAAACACCTAATTTATTTGTTTCGATAACGTTCTATTATTTCGTGTACTAAATTTTCCGCCAGCTTATTTTTATCCGCTAGCGGTAATTTTTTCTCTCCGTTTTTCCAGAACAAATGAAGCGAGTTTTGATCCTGCCCGAACACTTGCCCACCTGAAACATCATTCGCACAAATCATATCGAGGTTTTTGCGTTGCAGTTTTGATTTGGCATATTCCGCTACATTTTGTGTTTCTGCTGCAAAACCAACCACAAAGGGGCGATTTTCTGCAAGATTAGCAACATTAGCGATAATATCGGGGTTTTTGACTAGTTTGAGTGTGAGTTCATCACTGTCATCGGTTTTCTTGATTTTTTGGTTGGAAACTTCCGCCATTCGATAATCTGCCACCGCCGCACAGCCGATGAAAATTGCAGATTTTTGAGCAAATTTGACCGCTTGCTGCTCCATTTCTAAAGCGGATTGCACATCAATGCGTTCAACATTATCGGGTGTTGGTAAATTCACCGGTCCACTAATCAGCGTTACGTTCGCCCCACGTTCGGCAAAGGCTTTGGCTATGGAGTAGCCCATTTTGCCGGAGCTATGATTGCTGATATAACGTACAGGGTCGATAGCCTCACGAGTCGGGCCTGCGGTAATAGTTACATTCAAACCTTGTAAATCTTGATTTTTAGCGAAGTGAGCCAGCACGGCTTGGTAGATTTCTTCGGGTTCAGACATACGCCCGGCTCCTACATCACCACAGGCTTGGAAACCATTGTTAGGACCGATAAATTGCATCCCACGAAAGATGAGGGTAGTGATATTCTCTTGTACCGCCAGTTGTTTATACATTTGTTGATTCATTGCAGGAGCAAGCAGTATAGGGCTTGCAGTCGCAAGGCAAATAGTGGAGAGCAAATCATTTCCCATTCCCACTCGCAGCCGAGCGATAAAATCAGCACTTGCAGGGGCAATTACCACTAAATCCGCCCATTTTGCTAATTCAATATGCCCCATTGCCAGCTCGGCTTGAGGGTCGAGTAGGGAAGTAGAAACGGCATTACCTGAAATTGCCTGTAAGGTTAAAGGCGTTACAAAAGCCTCTGCGGCAGGGGTTAAGACTACTCGTACTTCCGCATTTGCCTTTTTTAAGTGGCGGATAAATTCAATGGTTTTGTAAGCGGCAATTCCTCCTGTAATGCCCACTAAAATTTTTTTATTTTGTAACATCCTAATTTCCTTTGACTTGAATTTTTTGCCTATTTTAACGGAATAAGTAATTGCTCACAACAAAACTATTTTTGCGATCTGGCTCGAAAAATTGAATAAATCCTTTTGTCTGCAAAGGTTGGCTCTTTTATGCTTAACGAAATTGATGGAGGAAAAAATGAACGATTTTTTTGATGAAGACTCTCAAGAGCCAACGATAATGCCGCGTGAGAAATTATTAACTCACGGGGCAGCAGCTTTAACAGATGCGGAATTATTAGCAATTTTCTTACGGACAGGTACAAAAGATGTCCCTGTAATGACATTGGCAGAAAGCGTATTAATGGTGTTTGGTTCATTGCGTCAATTACTCAATGCCGATATTGATGAATTTTGTAAAATTTATGGATTAGGTAAAACGAAATATATTCAGTTACAAGCCTCCAAAGAAATGACTAAACGCTATTTGGCTCAACAAATGGAATTTAGTGAGATGATTCAAGCTCCTTATATGGCAATAATGTATTTTCAAACAGAATTAGAGGAAGAAGAGCGAGAAGTGTTTATGGTATTGTTTTTGGATAATCAAAACCGTTTAATTTATAAAGAGAAAATGTTCTTTGGCACAATAAACCAAACCGCCGTTCACCCACGAGAAATTATCAAAAGAGCGTTGAAATATAATGCTGCGGCTATTATTGTGGCACATAATCACCCCTCTGGTTCTTGCTTGCCAAGTGAGTCAGATAGAAGTCTAACGAAGAAGATAGAAATGGCGTGTGAGTTGGTGGATATTCGCTTTGTCGATCATATTATTGTGGGAAAAGGAGATTATTTTTCGTTTGAGGAAGAAAAGTTAGATATTCAAACTCATTAAGTTTTTGCAAAATTTTGTTAGAAAATTATTCACAATCCTTTGTAAGGATTGTTCACAGCTTCGCTGCCGTTGGCAAAGCCAACGTTCAAAAGCGATGCTTTTTGTGACAGCTTGTTTCGTTCTCTCTTTAATATTTTTCCTGAAATAGTAAAAAGATACGCATATAAATTCTACTTGAATATAACGAATGAAGGCTGTATAATCCGCAGTCTTTATTACATAGACTGTGGTCGGGTTAATGCCTGACGAGGCAATCAAAATCGGAGGGGTTGGTTGAGCAACGCCTTTTGTGAGATCGCCCGAACCATTTTTAAGCTTAAAATTATTGGAGAAATTCAAATGTCAAGAGTTTGCCAAGTAACCGGCAAGCGTCCAGCAGTTGGTAACAACCGCTCACACGCAATGAATGCGACTAAACGTCGTTTCTTACCAAACCTTCACACTCACCGTTTCTGGGTTGAGAGCGAAAACCGTTTCGTAACTTTACGCTTAACAGCGAAAGGTATGCGTATTATCGATAAAAAAGGCATTGATGCAGTATTAGCTGAAATCCGTGCTCGTGGCGAAAAAATCTAAGGAGCTAAAAAATGGCAGCTAAAGGCGCTCGTGAGAAAATCCGTTTAGTTTCTACAGCAGAAACTGGCCACTTCTACACAACAGACAAAAACAAACGTAATATGCCAGAAAAAATGGAAATCAAAAAATTTGATCCAGTTGTGCGTAAACACGTTATCTACAAAGAAGCAAAAATCAAATAATTTTGCTTTAAAATAAAAAACCCAGCATTCGCTGGGTTTTTTATTTTAATTGTCCTCTTTGAGGAAAAACCCCTTCCCTTTTCAAAAAAAAACGGTATCATTACGCCTCTTAAATGTAACCCTACATTTAAGTTTGTTTCCAACCTATCCTATCTTGGGACAAATAGGGTAAAAACAAAAAAGCTGAAACGCTTTTTTTAATAAGTAGCGAGTCAAATGCCCCAAGGCACCGAGTCTTTCAGGATTCGAGAGCTTAGGCTTCCCCCGCAAGGCACCCGACTTATTTTTTTCACCTCTTTTAGAAGGTTTATTTCAATGACAATTAAAACTCCTATTCAAGCAGTTCTTGCTTCAAACCAATACTTTTTAGATCGCCAAGATGCAATGGAATCAAACGTGCGTAGTTATCCGCGTAAATTGCCGTTTGCTTACCAAAAAGCACAAGGTGTTTGGGTAACTGATGTTGAAGGCAATGAATACCTCGATTTTTTAGCAGGTGCAGGAACGCTTGCATTAGGGCATAACCACCCTAAATTAATCCAAGCGATTAAAGATGTTTTAGACAGTGGTTTACCTTTACACTCTTTAGATATTACTACGCCATTAAAAGATGCTTTCACTGAAGAATTACTTTCATTTTTCCCGAAAGATCAATATATCCTTCAATTCACAGGCCCAACTGGGGCTGATGCGAATGAAGCTGCGATTAAATTAGCAAAAACCTTCACAGGTCGTGGCAACGTAATTGCATTCTCAGGCGGTTTCCACGGAATGACTCACGGTGCGTTATCTTTAACTGGGAACTTAAGTGCGAAAAATGCGGTGCAAGGCTTAATGCCTGGTGTACAATTTATGCCTTATCCACACGAATACCGTTGTCCGTTCGGCATTGGTGGCGAAGCAGGTGCGAAAGCGGTTGAGCATTACTTTGAGAATTTCATCGAAGATGTTGAAAGCGGTGTGGTAAAACCAGCTGCAGTCATTCTAGAAGCGATCCAAGGCGAGGGCGGCGTGGTGCCGGCTCCGATCAGCTTCTTACAAAAAGTGCGTGAAGTGACCCAAAAACACGGTATTTTAATGATTGTTGATGAAGTTCAAGCAGGCTTCTGCCGTTCAGGCAAAATGTTCGCCTTTGAACACGCAGGCATTGAACCGGATATCGTGGTAATGTCAAAAGCTATTGGTGGTAGTTTGCCATTAGCGGTATTAGCGATCAAAAAAGAGTTTGATGCGTGGCAGCCGGCAGGACACACAGGCACCTTCCGTGGTAACCAATTAGCAATGGCGACAGGCTATGTTTCTCTCAAAATTATGCGTGAAGAAAACCTAGCTCAAAATGCGAAAGAGCGTGGTGAGTACTTAACTAAAGCCCTAACTGAATTAAGCCAAGAGTTCCCATGTATCGGTAATGTGCGTGGCAAAGGTTTAATGATGGGGATCGACATTGTGGACGAACGCCAACCAAAAGACGCAACAGGAGCTTACCCGCGTGATTGTGACTTAGCGGTAGCTATTCAGAAATATTGTTTCAAAAACCGATTACTACTAGAACGCGGCGGGCGTGGCGGAAACGTGGTACGTGTGCTTTGTGCAGTAAACATCACTCAAGCAGAATGTGAAGAGTTTATTAAACGCTTTAAACAATCAGTCGCTGAAGCTGTGAAAGCAGTACGTGGTTAATTTTTGATAATGCAAGCGGTTAGATTTGCAAAAAAACTGCAAATTTTGACCGCTTGTATTGTAAATGGTTGAGATAATTAAAATGACAAATATTTCCAAACACAGACAATCCTTATTCTGTAGTGATCCAAAATCTATTGCAGATTATGAATCGGCAATGAATAATGCAGTAAAAGCCGTTTCAGATTGGTTGAAAAACGAGAAAATGTACACGGGCGGTTCAATCAAGCAAATGCGTGCTTTGATTGACGGTTTCAAGCCAACCAAAGAGGGCGAGGGAGTGCAAAAATCCCTTGAACATTTGGTGGAGATTTTCCTCAACCCAAGCCTGAAAGTTCACCACCCACACTCGCTGGCTCACTTGCATTGCCCGACAATGGTCACCAGCCAAATTGCAGAAGTGTTGATTAATGCCACCAACCAATCAATGGACTCTTGGGATCAAAGCCCAGCCGGTTCAATTATGGAAGAGCATTTGATCGACTGGCTACGTCAAAAAGTCGGCTACGGTAACGGCACATCAGGCGTGTTCACCTCGGGCGGTACACAATCCAATTTAATGGGCGTGTTGTTGGCTCGTGATTGGGCGATCGCAAACCATTGGAAAAATGAAGATGGCTCGGAATGGTCGGTTCAAGCAGATGGTATTCCGCCAGACGCAATGAAAAAAGTGAAAGTGGTTTGCTCTGAAAATGCTCACTTCTCGGTGCAAAAAAATATGGCGATGATGGGAATGGGCTTCCAATCGGTTGTTACTGTACCGTCAAATGCGAATGCACAAATGGACGTTGAAGCTCTTGCGAAAACCCTTGCACAATTAAAAGCAGAGGGCAAAATCCCGGCGTGTATCGTTGCCACCGCAGGCACAACGGACGCCGGTGCGATTGATGACTTAAAAGCCATTCGCAAATTAGCCGATGAATACAAAGCTTGGGTTCACGTTGATGCAGCGTGGGGCGGAGCGTTATTATTATCGAAAGATTTCCGTCATTTCCTTGATGGTATTGAACTAACCGATTCGATCACCCTTGATTTCCACAAGCATTTCTTCCAATCGATTTCGTGCGGTGCTTTCTTGCTAAAAGACGAAGCGAACTACCGTTTCATCGACTATAAAGCGGACTACCTCAACTCGGAATATGACGAAGAGCACGGCGTACCAAACTTGGTGGCGAAATCGCTACAAACCACTCGCCGTTTTGATGCGTTGAAACTCTGGTTTACGGTGGAAGCTTTAGGTGAAGATCTATACGCCTCAATGATCGATCACGGCGTTTACCTCTCCAAAGAAGTGGAAGCCTACATCAACTCAACGAAAGGCTTGGAAATGCTCGTGCCGGCACAATTTGCTTCGGTGTTATTCCGTGTCGTGCCGGAAGGTTACCCGGCAGAGTTGGTGGATACCTTAAACCAAAACGTGGCGGACGAACTCTTTGCTCGTGGTGAGGCGAATATTGGTGTAACGAAAGTTGGTAATAATCAATCACTAAAAATGACCACTCTAAGCCCGATTGCAACGCTTGAAAACGTCAAAGCGTTGTTAGGACAAGTGCTGGCAGAGGCAGAACGCATTAAAGATGCTATTGCCAATGGCACTTACGTTCCGCCGCTTGATTAGTTTTAAATGAGAGAAGCGGTTGGATTTGTAAATTTTTTTGCAAATCTAACCGCTTGTTTATTTCAATATTTCCCTACAAGATTGCTCAACTTCTTGCAAGATCGCAACATAATCGGTCTCTTTTAGCCCTACATTGCCGAAATAGTGCATTCTGACATCATCAATACCGCAGAACTCAAATAAACCTTTGCCAAGGGTGTGATCAAACGCCTGTAAATACCCTTTTCTTTCATATTTTTCGTTGGAATTGCCGATAGTGATAAACTGTTGCATTTTCTTGCCAGTGAGTAGCCCGATGCTTTCAGGTTCTCCGTTGCAGTAGGCGAAATCATAGCTTAATACACGGTCTAAATAACCTTTCAAAATCGCCGGAAAACCCATCCACCAAAGGGGATAAATCAGCGTAATCACATCGGCTTCCCTCCAATATTGATGTTCTACTGCAATATCAGGAACGTATTCTTGAGAAAGGGTTTGAGTAAATTCTTTCCAAGTCAAAACGGAGTCAAAATTCAGCTGATAGAGATTTCGTACCATCACATTATGTGGTGAGGCTTCAATCGCTTTTTCTAAAATGGCGTGGTTAAAACTCTGATTTGAGGGATGAGCGTAGATAATAAGATGTTTCATCATTTCTTACCTTTTATCTTTTGCATAGCTAATAGAGGATTTTAGTGAAAATTTCTTTGATGGAAATCAATGTTTTGATGAATACTTAAGCAAATACCCCATTTGAGGAATGAACGATAGCCGGTGAACATTGGATAATTTAGTCTATGATAGTGGTATTAAAAATGGTGTTTTCTTGACCAATAATCCTAATCAATCACTTCCTCGCCGTAGCTTTTTACGAGGGCAGTTTTTAGATTCACTAAAAAGCGAAAAAGTCAGTCGGCAAGGGTATGAGGTAATTCGTCCGCCTTGGGCTAATTTAGCAAATTTTTTAGAAAAATGCACCGCTTGTGATAACTGCATTAAGGTTTGTGAAACAAGCATTATTGTGAAAGGAGCTGGCGGTTATCCTGAGATTGATTTCAGCAAAGGCGAATGTACATTCTGTGAAAAGTGCGTGCAATCTTGCGAAGCTGATGTGTTTCGAGACGTTTCAGAACAGGCTTGGAATCACAAAATTGAAATTCAAGATAGTTGTTTATTGAAACGGGGAACAGAATGCCGAAGCTGTGGCGACAGCTGTGAAATGCGAGTGTTCCGCTTTCGCCCGAGTTTAGGCGGTATCGCCCAAATGATATTAGATTTAGAAAGCTGTAACGGCTGTGGAGCTTGTTTGAGTGTTTGCCCGACAAGTGCCATCCATATTCAACAAGTAAATGAAGTATGAGTGAAAAATTATCTGAAAACGAAAACTGGTATGTATGCAGCCTTGTGGTGCAAGCAAAACCGGAAAAATTGGAAGACGTTAAAGCCGATATTCTAAATATTCCGTATACCGAAATTCACGGAGAAAAACCGGAAGAAGGCAAATTAGTGGTAACGATCGAAAGTGATGTGCATTTAGCCCTTTCCGATCGTATCGATCAAGTAAGAGATATTAAAGGTGTGATTGTGGTCTCTTTAATCTCAAACTATATCGATGAACAGTAATAGTTATTTTTGAAGCAAACGTGGGACAGTATTATGGAACTCAATCGTAGAGATTTTATGAAAGCGAATGCAGCGTTGGCTGCAGCCGCTGCGGCAGGAATGACCATTCCTGTTAAGAATGTGATGGCGGATGATACCGGCATTCGTTGGGATAAAGCCCCTTGCCGTTATTGTGGTACAGGCTGTAGCGTGCTTGTGGGTACGAAAGACGGCAAAGTGGTAGCAACGCAGGGTGACCCAGATGCAGAAGTAAACCGTGGTTTAAACTGTATCAAAGGTTATTTCTTATCGAAAATGATGTACGGTGCAGACCGTATGCAAGAGCCGATGCTTCGTATGAAGGATGGCAAATTCGATAAGAATGGCGATTTTACTCCAGTTTCTTGGGAACAAGCATTTACGGTAATGTCAGATAAAATCAAAGCTATCATTAAAAGTGATGGTCCGAATGCAGTAGGTATGTTCTCATCAGGTCAAACAACTATTTTTGAAGGTTATGCAAAAGTGAAACTTTGGAAAGGTGGTTTCCGTTCTAATACCATTGACCCGAACGCACGCCACTGTATGGCATCAGCTGCGGTTGCCTTTATGCGTACCTTCGGTATGGACGAGCCGATGGGCTGCTATAACGATATCGAAAAAACCGATGCATTTGTGCTTTGGGGCTCAAATATGGCAGAAATGCACCCAATTTTATGGAGCCGCTTATCTGATCGTCGCCTATCAAATGACAATGTGCGTGTTGTGGTAATGTCCACTTACGAGCACCGTTCATTTGAGTTAGCAGATACACCAATTATCTTTAAACCGCATTCAGACTTAGCAATCCTAAACTACATTGCTAACTACATTATTGAAAACGATAAAGTAAATTGGGATTTCGTAAACAAACACACCAAATTTAAACGTGGTGAAACCAATATCGGTTACGGTTTACGTCCTGAACATAAATTACAGCAAAATACGAATGCTAAAACTGCGGGTAAAATGTATGACAGTGATTTTGAAGAATTTAAGAAAATCGTTGCACCATATACATTAGACGAAGCTCACCGTATTTCGGGTGTGCCGAAAGAGCAGTTACAAGCCTTAGCAGAAATGTATGCTGATCCAAACAGAAAAATTGTTTCATTCTGGACAATGGGCTTCAACCAGCACACTCGTGGTGTGTGGGTAAACCATATGATGTACAACGTACACTTATTAACAGGTAAAATTTCATTAGAAGGCTGTGGACCATTCTCTCTAACAGGTCAGCCATCAGCTTGTGGTACAGCTCGTGAAGTAGGTACATTTATCCATCGTTTACCAGCAGATATGGTGGTAACAAACCCTAAACATCGTGAAATTGTTGAGAAAGCGTGGAAATTGCCGGCAGGTGCAATTCCGGATGTGCCGGGCTATCACGCTACTGCACAAAGCCGTGCATTAAAAGATGGCAAAATGAAATTCTTATGGCAGATGTGTACGAACAATATGCAGGGTGGTCCAAATATCAATGAAGAGATCTTCCCGGGCTGGCGTAATCCTGAAACCTTTATTGTGGTTTCAGATCCGTACCCATCAGTTTCAGCCGTTGCGGCAGACCTAATTCTTCCAACCTGTATGTGGGTAGAAAAAGAAGGTGCTTACGGTAATGCAGAACGCCGCACCCAATTCTGGCGTCAGCAAGTGAAAGGACCGGCAAATGCACGTTCTGATACTTGGCAACTTGTAGAATTCTCTAAATATTTCAAAGTAGAAGAAGTATGGCCGGAAGAGTTACTTGCTAAAGCCCCTGAATTACGTGGCAAAACGTTATACGAAATCCTTTACACCAACGGTAAAGTAGATAGCTACCAAGTGCCAACCAATATTCCGGGCTATATGAATGACGAAGCGGAACACTTTGGTTATTACATTCAAAAAGGGTTATTTGAAGAGTACGCTCAATTTGGACGCGGACACGGACACGACTTAGCAGATTTCGATACCTATCACAAAGTGCGTGGTTTACGTTGGCCTGTAGTGAAAGACGAAAAAACAGGCGAATACAAAGAAACCCTATGGCGTTACCGTGAAGGTTACGATCCGTATGTAAAAGCAGGCGAAGGCGTTAACTTCTATGGTCAGCCGGATGGTAAAGCAGTGATTTTAGGTGTGCCTTATGAAGCCCCTGCTGAAGCACCAGATGAAGAATACGATTTATGGTTCTGTACTGGCCGTGTTCTTGAGCACTGGCACACAGGTACAATGACACGTCGTGTTCCTGAGTTACACAAAGCGTTCCCAACCAACTTGGTTTGGATGCACCCGAACGATGCAAAAAAACGTGGCTTACGTCACGGTGACAAAGTGAAAGTGATTTCACGCCGTGGGGAATATGTGTCGAACTTGGATACTCGTGGACGTAATAAATGTCCGGAAGGCTTGATTTACTCGACCTTCTTCGATGCGGGTCAGTTAATTAACAAAGTAACTCTTGATGCAACAGACCCAATTTCATTTGAGACCGACTTCAAAAAATGTGCGGTTAAAGTGGTAAAAGCCTAATTAGATAGTTTGGAGGTAGAGCCTATCTCCTTCTGAATCATACTATTTAATGACAAGCGGTTAAATTGGCAAAATTTTTTGTAAAAATGACCGCTTGTATAAGAGGAAACCATAATGAAAATGGATCCAAATCGCCGTCAGTTTTTAAAAAATGCAACCCGAACCGCCGCAGGCGTTTGTGGTGTGGGGGTGATTTTAGGGTTGCAGCAGCAACAAAGTTTTGCCCGCCAAGGCGTGGCATTACGTCCGCCGGGTGCGTTACCCGAGCAGGATTTCTTAAGTGCCTGCACCCGCTGCGGACAATGCGTTCAGGCTTGCCCTTATGATATGTTGCATTTGGCGTCACTGATTTCCCCTGTGGAGGCTGGTACACCTTATTTCGTTGCACGTGATAAACCATGCGAAATGTGCGTAGATATTCCGTGTATGAACGCTTGCCCAACCGGAGCGTTAAGTGAAGAGCTGAAAGATATTGACGATGCCCGAATGGGTTTGGCCGTATTGCTAGATCACGAAACTTGCTTGAACTGGCAAGGTTTGCGTTGTGATGTGTGCTATCGAGTTTGTCCTTTAATTGATAAAGCGATTACACTTGAAAAAATACATAACGACAGAACCTCCATCCACGCAAAATTAATTCCAACCGTGCATTCTGATGCTTGCACAGGTTGTGGCAAATGTGAACAGGCTTGCGTATTAGAAGAAGCGGCTATTAAAGTATTACCGATGGATTTAGCGAAAGGGTTGCTTGGTCGCCATTATCGTTTAGGCTGGCAAGAAAAACAAAATGCGGGTAAATCTTTGATTGAAGATGTACATCCAGACGGTTTACGCCCAGCTTACGATGCGAGAATGCCGGAAGGTTTACACGAGCCGGTTTATCAACATATGGAGGTCAAGCCGGGTGCAAGAGTTGCAACACCAAGCCGTGCAACACAAAATTATGTGCCGAACTCAACCACGGTTGAAGCACCCGAACATTTCCCTGACTTAGACTTAAATCTGAAGGGGGTGAAATAATGGCAGCAAATTCGCCTAAACACGCAGGCTTGGAAGCCCGCCAAAAATTGGGCTTTTGGCACGCAAACCGCTTTCTGATTTTAAGACGATTAAGTCAGCTCAGCATTATTTTAATGTTCTTAAGCGGTCCAATTTGGAACGTCTGGATTTTAAAAGGCAACTACAGTGGCAGTTTATTGCTCGACACTGTGCCGATGACCGATCCGCTAATGACTGCACAAGTGCTGGCAACAGGATATCAACCTGAATGGACGGTGCTGATTGGAGCATTAATTATTGTTGCATTCTATGCGATTGTCGGTAGCAAGCTATTTTGTAGCTGGGTTTGCCCGATGAATATAGTAACTGATTCGGCTGCTTGGCTAAGACGCAAATTAGGTATTCGCCAAAGTGCAAAATTACCACGCGGTTTACGCTATATCATTTTAGCAGTGATTTTAATCGGTAGTGCGATTTCCGGCACGCTATTATGGGAGTGGATTAACCCTGTCGCAGCATTAGGTCGAGTATTTGTGTTTGGCTTAGGGGCGACGCTTTGGCTAGTGTTAGTGGTGTTCTTATTCGACTTATTAGTGGTTGAACACGGTTGGTGCGGACACCTTTGCCCGATTGGTGCAACTTATGCGTTAATTGGTGCAAAAAGCCTAATCAAGGTCAAGGTGGTTGATCGTAATCGTTGTGATAATTGTATGGATTGCTATAACGTTTGCCCTGAGCCACAAGTGCTTCGAGTTCCATTACATGGCAAACCGGAAGATAGCACTGTTATTTTATCGAAAGATTGTATTACCTGCGGACGTTGTATTGACGTTTGTGCCGAAAAAGTTTTTGCCTTTGGAACACGTTTTCAAGGCAGTATTGATGTAAAGAATATTTAAATTTAGCTTTGTTTGATAACAAACATTTTAATGGAGTGAACCTCAAATGAGAAAATATCTTGCCCTAATTTTAGCCGCAATGACCGGCTTTGCAATGGCAGAAGCACCGAAGTTGTCAGGCTCTATTGATGATACAACTGAAAGTGTTGCCCCCGGGTTTCATAACCCACAAAAAGATGTAGGAAATATTCCAACCACTTTCCCATTCCAACCACCACTTGTTCCACATAGTATTCGTGGCTTACAAGTGAGTAAAAATGTGAACCAATGTTTGGCGTGCCACGCAGTTGAGCCTTCAAAAGTAACAGGTGCAACACCATTACCTAAGAGCCACTTTACTAACCGTGATGGTAAAGCACTCCAAACTGAATCGCCAAGTCGTTACTTCTGTTTACAATGCCACGTGCAACAAACAAACGTAAACCCGATTGTTCAAAATAAATTTGAGTCTGTACGACAAACGCAAGGTAAATAAGGAGTAAGCAATGATAAGAAGATTTTTTAACTGGTTACGTCGCCCAAGTAGAATGGCAATTGGCTTAGTAATTCTACTTTCTGCATTAGGTGGTATTTTTGCGTGGAGTGGCTTTAATGCCGGGCTTGCTTATACCAATACCGAAGAATTTTGTTCAAGCTGCCATATGAATGATGTTGTGCCTGAATATCGTGCCTCTGCTCACTACTCAAACCGCAGTGGTGTGAAAGCGATTTGTTCAGACTGCCACGTTCCACACGAATTTTTCCCGAAATGGAAACGTAAAATTATTGCAGCTAAAGAAGTATATGCTCACTACACCGGTAAAGTGGATACCAAAGAGAAATTTGAAGCACATCGTGGTGAAATGGCAGCTCGTGAATGGGAGCGTTTGAAAGCGAATAATTCACAAGAGTGTCGTAATTGCCATAACTTTGAAGATATGGATTTTACTCAACAAAAAACAGTGGCACAGCAAATGCACGCATTGGCACAAGAGCAAAATAAAACCTGTATCGACTGCCACAAAGGGATCGCTCACAATCTTCCACATATGGAAGCGGTTCAAAAAGGCTTTATCCCTGATGACTTAATGAAAAAATCAGAAGAGAAAAAATAATACAATTAGAAAAAACAGCCCTCAAATAAAAAATTAGGGCTGTTTTTCAATCAGCTTTATCGAATATTAATTTAATATCCCTTAGCCTCTAAATTTGGTAAAAATTCATTAGAATTTAACCGCTTGACGACAGTTTCTAACTCACCATTTTCATATAAATAAAATTCACGCCAACCTTGAGGAAGTATATCTAACGTAAATTCGTCGCAATTCGGTTTAAACTGAATACAAGTAGAAGGGGTCGCAAAAATAGGAATTCCTTGCCAATGAGCATCTACTTGTTGATGAATATGTCCGTGAATAATTGCTCTTACCTTATCAAATTTTGATAAAACTTTCTCAAGCTCTTTTGCATTTTTTAAACTATGCTGATCTAGCCAAGCAGAATTTGTAGGCAGGATATTATGATGCTGAACAATAAGACTAAAATGTTCTGGATATTCAGCTAATTTTGATTCCAGCCAATTAAGTTGGGATTCAGTTAACTCACCATAAGCTTGGCCTGTAACATGAGTATTCAGCATTAAAATTTGCCAATGTTCGCCGACTAAAATATGCTTATGCGGCATAACATGAGAATAAGCAGATAATATCTCATTCATTTCAGTTGGAGAGTCGTGATTCCCCTCAAGCCAAAAAATAGGAAGGTTTAGCGCTTTAGTGATTTTAGCAAAATGTTCATAACCTTGAATTTGATGATCTTGAATTAGATCACCTGTAGCAAGGATAAGATCAAAGCTGTCGCCAGCTCTAATTATTTGCTTTTTTATTTGCTGAATAACCTCTTTAAAACTTGCGAGGGTATCGACACCAAGCAATTTATCTTCAGGATTAGAAAATAAATGGGGATCGGTAATTTGTAATAACCGAATTACTCCTCTTTTATCTATTTTTAAACACTCTCTCATTGATGAAACTACCATTCTAATTTTTATTAATTTTAATTAAGGAAATTGTAACAGTAACTGAAAATGAAAAATGTGGGATATGCCACATTTTTGAAAAAAAGTGGATGAAATGTATTAAAAACCTAAGTATTCCTTTCCATAGATACATTATTGAGAATTGTTTTTATTGACTAATTTTTATGGAAAGATACAATTCTCTCACTTATTTCTTTTCGGGGTTCTTATGAAAAAATCACTAGTAAACAGTTTATTTGCTGCCACATTGCTAGCATTTGGTACAAGTGCTCATTCTGAAATCAAAACTATTACTGATATTTTAGGGCGTGAAGTGAAAGTTGATGTGCCTGCTAAACGCGTTGCCCTAACTTTTTATTACCCTGACTACATTGCAGTTACTGGTGCAGAAAATTTTTCAAATGTAGTAGGGATTTCCCGTGAGTTTTGGGAAAAATTTAACCCAGGTAGTTGGGCGTTATTTGCGGAAAAACTCCCTAATTTGAAAGATATTGCTGATATTGGTTATGTGAATAGTGGCACTTTCTCAACAGAAAAAACTATTGCATTAAAGCCTGATGTGTTAGTGTTACCTGAGATTCAATATCAAGCACTAGCTAGTGAAATTCCTCGACTTGAGCAAGCAGGGATTCCAATTGTAGTAGTAGATTTTAATGCACAAACCGTTGAAAATCATACTAAAAGTGTGAAAATTTTTGGTCAGCTTGCTGGTACCGAAGAGAGGGCAGATAAAGTTGCCAAAGAGTATGAAGAGGGCATCGCGGATATTCAAAAACGGATTGATAATGCAAAATTAGCAAAACCAAAGCTTTATGTGGAGTTTGGTAATAAAGGTCCTAAAGAGCATAGTTTTACTTTTGGTAAAAATATGTGGGGAGCGATTGCCGAGACTGTACGAGGCGATAATATTAGTGCTCCGTTTGTAGAAAACTGGGGGCAAATTAATCCTGAACAGGTGTTGGTCTCTAAACCTGATGTGATTATGATTTCAGGTACGGAATTAGGTAATGACACAAATGCAGATGTTATGTCGATGGGGATCAACATTGAGGAAGCAGATGCTCAAAAACGCTTGAAAGGTTTTATGGAACGGACGGGTTGGAAAGATTTACCGGCAGTGAAATCGGGTCAGGTTTATGGTTTGTATCACACAGCTTCTCGTTCGATTTCAGATTTAGCCAGCTCACAATTTATGGCGAAAGCTCTTTATCCTGAGTTGTTTAACGATATCGATCCTGAAAAAACGTACTTAGATTTCCACAAAAACTATTTACCGATTACGCCAAAAGGCACATTCTTTATTCAGTTGAAATAGAGCCCAGATAGCAAGCGGTCATTTTGCAGATTTATTTTGCAAAATGACCGCTTGTATTTTACTATTTGCGGTTCAAGCAGCAATCTATGTTCAAACATTTCCTTAATGGACGGATGATTGGTGAACCGTTGCCATCATATAAAATCTCAATATTAACATTATATAGCCGTCTAATCAGATCACATTCTAATACATCGCAAGCTCTACCTTGTGCTTGAATTTTGCCTTCGCTTAACAAAACCACACTATCGGAAAATTGTGCGGCAAGACTTAAATCGTGTAGCACCATAACTGTAATTAAATCATTCGCCCTTGTATAGGCGTTTACATATTCAAGTAGGTTGATTTGGTGATACATATCCAATGCACTGACAGGCTCATCAAGCAGGAGAATATGAGGTTTTCGTAGCAACACTTGGGCAAACATCACCATTTGGCGTTGCCCACCACTTAAACGCATAATATCTTTGTGCGCTAAATGTACGATTCCTAATTTTTCCATAATCTCTACCGCCTCATTTAAAATTTCATCACTGACATACATATTCAGGAAATCAACTTGACCGAGTAGGATTACCTCTAAAGCACTTAATGATGCTTCAACCTGAGTGTCCTGTGGCATATAGCCGATTTTCTTACGCCAGTTGCTTAAATGGTTAGGTGTTAATATTTTGCTATCAAAATCAATACATCCTTGATAAGAAATTTCACCAAATAACGTTTTCAGTAGAGAAGATTTTCCAGCGCCATTTGGGCCAAGCAAAGTATAGACTTTTCCTCGTTCAAAATTCAGATTGATTTTATCGGCAACCACTAAATTCCCACGCTTAATGGTGACTTCATTCAAGTTGAGCATAGAAAATCCTTACCGTTTAGCTAATACAATCCAGAAAAAGAACGGCACACCAACAAGTGCAGTGATAATACCTACGGGGAATAATGCACCTGGTACGAGGCTTTTTGAGAGCACTGATGACATAGACAAAAATGCAGCCCCGACTAACATTGAACCTGGGAGGAAAAAGCGTTGATCTTCTCCTACTAATAATCGGGCAATATGCGGAGCCACCAAGCCGATAAAGCCAATAATTCCCACAAAGCTAATACAGGTTGCGGTCATCACGGAAACAATCAGCAAGGTTTTCATTCTTAACCAAGAGAGATTAATACCAAGACTTAATGCTCGGGCCTCCCCTAAGCGTAGTGCTGTAAGTTTCCATGCATCTTTGAGTAACAATAAAATACTCACTGAGGTTACACCTGCGGCAATGGAAATGGTCTGCCAAGTAGCCTTGGTTAAATTACCAAATAACCAAAACAGGATTTGTTGAGAAATTTCAGGAGCCGATATAAATTGAATGAGAGAGAGAAGTGATTGAAATAAGAATAGCAATGCAATCCCGACTAACACTAACATTGCCGAACTAAAACGGCGTAGTGAAGCAAAAGCAAATAAAATGGCAGAGGAAAGCAATGTCATTGCAAAGGCACCAATAGGCACAGCAATTTCCATCGGTAATCCAAATCCACCAAAAGCAATCACAATAGATGCTCCTAAACCAGCTGCTGCGGCTAAGCCAAGTGTATAAGGGCTTGCCATAGGATTATTAAGTAACGTTTGAATTTCAGCACCTCCAACCCCGAGAGCAGCCCCTACCACCAATGCCATCATTGCCATCGGTAGCCGTAATTGGTGAACAATCACCTTAGTGGTTTCATCCACGTCACCTAATTGAAACAACGCTTGCCAAACATCAGCAAAAGGCAGTAGAGAAGGCCCGGTCATGATGTCAAAAATCAAGCTAAGTATGCAAACAACAAAGAAAAGAAACAATAAAAAAGCGCGCTTCTTTTCGATAGCGCGTTGTTTTTGAGCAATTTTTTGAGGGGAAAGTGTAGCTGACATAAATCTAATTTTTGAGAATTATTATCAGCTAGAATAAAAGAAAAAGTGGATAAATTCAAATTTTAGTTTATAAGCGGTCATATTTTTTATGCAAATGGAACCAAATTGAGGCTATTCTTAGTTCTATTTGATTTTTATCAACTCATTTTCCACCTCTAAACGGTAAGATACGATTTATTATATTATGTTAAGGAGACACTATGGGGTCAGAGCTATTAAAAACTCTATTATTATCAGGATTTGTTTTGCCTTTACTGATGGCATTCTTTGTCGGGGCTTATGGTTTTATTGTATGGATGCTACAACTATTTGTAATCGGTTTGCCGACAGGTTAAGGAGAGAGCATGTTTGGCGCAGTTAAAAATTTATTTACTAAGCCTTCTACTAAAGTTGGCTTAGGCATCTTAGTTAGTATAGGTTTTATTGCAGGTGCTATCAGTTGGCAGCAATTTAATAATGCGTTGGATCACACCAGTACCGAAGAATTTTGTGTGAGCTGTCATTCAATGCAAAAACCGTTGGAAGAGTTGAAACAAACTGCTCATTGGTCTAATAAGAGTGGGGTTACGGCGACCTGTTCCAATTGCCATTTACCGCACGATTATACTTATAAAATTGCCCGTAAAGTGCAAGCGATCCGTGAAGTGTGGGCGGAGTTTTCAGGCAAATATAAAACCGAAGAAGACTTTGAAAAACACCGCCAAGAAATGGCAGAACGTGAGTGGGCAAGATTTGCGGCGAATGGTTCAAAAGAATGTAAAGCCTGCCACAGCTATGAAAAGATGAATTTCGACAAAATGTCTGATGCAGCTCGTAAAGCGATGATACCGGCTGCGGAGAAAGATCAAAGCTGTATGGACTGTCACAAAGGTATTGCTCACCACTTACCAAAAGTAGATGAAAATGCGGTGAAATCGAAATTCGATCAGTTTGTCAATAAATCACCAAGTCAAGGTAACGCTTACCATACCAAGGGTAATGTCGATCTCTTCTTAGATGAAGGATTAAGCCAACATATCGGGAATTTAGAAACGGCTGTGCCAGTGGCTTATGTGAAATCGAGCAAAAATGCCGATTTGGTTGAGCTGACAATGTGGCGTAAAGATAAGGGTTTCGGACGAATTTGGTATCATGATTTCGGAAAAAACATCACCGATGCGGTATTAAGCAAAGAATTTATGTCAGCTGATCCGAAATTTGAAGTGTTGGAAACTAAAGAAGATCCGATCACAGGTTTGAACTGGCAGAAAGTGAAACTGCAAGCGTGGGTCGCAAAATCACAGTTGCTTGATGAAGTTACACCAATTTGGGCAAATGCGGAAAGCCAATATAAAATGCAATGTAGTACTTGCCATAGACAGCCTGATATTGCCCATTTTGATTCAAATAGTTGGATTGGCTTATTTAATGGAATGGTTGGGTTTACCAATATGGATAAGCAGACCAGCAAAGAAGTGTTGCGTTACCTACAAATGCACGCATCTGATAGCGAAGGGGCAAAACATTAAAGTATGGATGCGCTGAGTGCATCCATACATATAAATCAAAAGGAACAAGCGGTCAAAATCCGCCAATATTTTACAAATAATAAGGATAATATATGCAACAATCTCGCCGTCAATTTTTAAAGAATATTTCAGTGATGGCAGCGGCTATCACGATGCCGAATTTCCTTGTACCTCGCAATGTATTCGCGAATGAAAATATCAGTGAATGGAAAATTTCGGGTTCTCACTGGGGCGCAATGCGTGCCAGAATTGAGAATGGTCGAGTCGCAGAAATCAAGCCGTTTGAGTTTGATAAACACCCAACCGAAATGCTGAAAGGCATTAAGGGCTTAATTTACAGTGAATCCCGTATCCGTTACCCAATGGTGCGTTTAGATTGGTTGAAAAAGCGCCACAACAGCAATACTGCTCAACGAGGCGATAATCGCTTTGTACGTGTTACTTGGGATGAAGCGTTGGACTTATTCTATGAAGAATTAGAACGAGTGCAGAAAGAGTATGGTCCTTGGGCATTACATACTGCCAATGTTGGTTGGCGTTCTACAGGGCAGTTCCATAGCTGCGGAAATCATATGATTCGAGCAATCGGTATGCATGGTGGCAGTGTTGGCACGGCGGGTGACTACTCAACAGGGGCAGGGCAAACGATTCTGCCGTATGTGTTAGGTTCAACTGAGGTTTATTCGCAAGGTACTTCATGGGAGGTAATTTTAAAAGAGAGTGAGAACATCATTTTCTGGGCAAGCGATCCAGTGAAAAATCTACAAGTAGGCTGGAACTGTGAAACCCACGAGGCTTATGCTTACTTAGATAAACTGAAAGAGAAAGTGATGGCAAAAGGCGTGAATGTAATTTGCGTTGACCCAGTGAAAAGCAAAACCCAGAATTTCTTAGGATGTGAACAGCAGTACATCAACCCACAAACCGATGTACCGTTTATGTTGGCATTGGCTTACACGCTCTATACCGAAAACTTGTACGATAAAAAATTTATTGATATGTACACCGTCGGTTTTGAGAAATTCCTGCCATATCTGTTAGGTGAAAGCGAAGATAAAGTAGCGAAAACACCAGAATGGGCAGCGGAAATCTGTGGCATTTCTGCAGACCGCATTCGTGAGTTTGCCAGAATGTTAGCGGGCAAACGTACTCAGTTAATTTTCGGTTGGGCAATTCAACGCCAACAACACGGCGAACAACCTTACTGGATGGGGGCTGTGTTAGCCTCAATGCTAGGACAAATTGGTTTGGCGGGCGGGGGCATTAGTTATGCTCACCATTACAGCTCTATCGGTATTCCTGAGTCAGGGGCGGCAATGCCAGGGGCATTCCCTCTGAACCTTGATGAAGGGCAAACTCCAAAATATACCAATAAAGATTATAAAGGTTATAGCGACACAATCCCTGTTGCACGAATGACAGATAGCCTGTTATACGCTGGTGAAACCATTGATTACAACGGTAAAAAAGTTACTTATGCACCGTTTAAAATGGCAGTTTTCACTGGTTGTAACCAGTGGCACCGCCATTCTGAACGTAATAAAATGAAACAGGCATTCCAAAAATTAGAAACTATTGTGTCTATCAATTACAGTTGGACAGCTACCTGCCGTTTTTCAGACATTGTGCTACCAGCTTGTACTCCTTTTGAGCGAAATGACATTGATGCCTACGGCTCATACAGTAACCGAGGCGTCATTGCGATGCACAAATTGGTTGATCCACTGTATGATTCCCGTCCAGACTTTGAGATCTTCCGTGACCTCTGTCGCCGTTTCGGTAAAGACAAAGAGTACAGTCGTGGAATGGACGAAATGCAATGGGTGGAACAGCTCTATAAAGATTGTCGTCGTGAGAACAAAGGTAAATTTGATATGCCTGAATTTAACGAGTTCTGGAAAACAGGCTATGTGATGTTCCCAGAAGGTAAACCTTGGGTTCGTCATGCTGATTTTCGTGAAGATCCGGAACTACACGCGCTTGGCACGCCATCAGGTTTTATCGAAATTTACAGTAATAAAATTGCCTCATTTGGTTATGATGACTGTAAAGGTCACCCAATGTGGTTTGAAAAAGCCGAGCGTTCACACGGCGGTAAAAACTCAGATAAATTCCCATTTTGGTTACAATCTGCTCACCCTGATAAACGCTTACACTCACAGCTTTGTGAATCTAAAGAACTGCGTGAAACTTACAGTGTACAAGGGCGTGAACCACTCTACATTAATCCGCAAGATGCCGCTAAACTCGGCATTCAAGACGGCGATTTAGTTCGAGTGTTTAATGACCGAGGGCAGGCTATTGTTGGGGCAGTGTTTTCTGATAACTTTCCAACGGGTGTGGTGCGTTTGCAAGAAGGAGCGTGGTATTCACCTCTTGATGAAGGTATTGGGGCAATTGATACTTACGGTGACCCGAACACGATGACACTTGATATTGGCTCATCTAAACTGGCACAAGCTGTTTCTGCCAACACCTGCTTGGTAAATATTGAGAAATTTGTCGGTACAGCTCCAGAGCCAAATGGCTTCAAAGGTGCGATTGAGGTGATGCTTTAATGCAGCAAACAGACAAATTAAGCCGTGAAGAACGCCGATTTATTTACGGCTGGTTCAATGCAATGCTCGCCCGAGAACTCTCGGACGAGCAGTTAAGTTCCCTACAAGCGGGCAAATTTGATGATTTTTTTGCATTTCTTGCCGAACTGGGCTTTGGGCTGGAAATTGCAAAATTTCAAGCCGAATTGGCCGCTTCCAGCCAATTAGAATTTCCCCGCTTAGAACTGGCAGCCGATTTCGCCCAGCTATTCTTACTGGAGGGCAGTTTAAGTGCGATCCCTTACGCTTCCGCCTATCTACAAAACGAAGTGTTGGCACAAAACTTGGCGGAAATGGATGCTCTATTAGCCCGTTTTGCCTTGCAGATAAACCGAGAAAGTAAAGAACCAAGCGACCATATTTGTGTTTATTTAAGCGTGTTGGATAAACTGTTAGAACAAGGGGCGGAGGCGGAAATTAAAGCCTTTCTTGAACAGCAACTTAATAGTTGGTTGCCGATATGGGCAGAAAAAGCTGTTGAGATTAAAAGCCAAACGTTATTGTATCAGAGTTTAGTTAGATTGCTTGAAAAGTTTGTACGGTTTGATGTATGAACTAATTGGCATTTTAAGCTACATAATGAGCCTCTGTTTGAATAACTTTCGTTCTTGATTACTCATAATGTGGTCTGCTAACTCTGGAACGAAATGCTGAATTTTCTTGAGGCAGCTCTTCTTAAAGCTAATGATATACATAAACTTTCACGTAGTAGGTTGAATACGTTAGGGAGCTGTAATCAGTATGGAAAGAAAACTTAATTTAGCTAAAAACAAAGCCCTCAAAGCAATGCTTTTGAGGGCTTTGTCGTAACAATTTAGCTTAATTATTTATGGTTTGTAACAGCACTTGTTGCTAACTCAACTTCAGGATTGTGTGTAAACATTCTTAATAACATATAACCTAAAATTGCTGATACGGCTGAACCTAATAAAATACCTAAACGAGCTAATGCAGTAACAGTTTCTCCTGCCTCACTTGCATCAAATGCAAGGCTTGCAAGGAACATAGACATCGTAAAACCAATACCACACAGCACAGAGATTGCAAAAATCTGTTTAAAGTTAACGCCCGGCGGTAAACTTGCTAAACGTAGCATTACGGCTAAATAACTAAATCCAAATACACCTAGAGCTTTACCTATAATTAAACCAAGTGCAATACCTAATGGTAATGGAGAAGTTAATTGTTCAATACCCATACCGACTAACGATACACCTGCATTGGCGAATGCAAAAATAGGTAAGATCATATATGAACACCAGGGGGCCAGGATATGTTCTAATTCCTCGGCTGGTCGCTCACCATTTTTGCCTTTAAGTGGCATACAGAATCCAATAATGACACCAGCTAAGGTGGCATGAACTCCTGATTTTAATACGGCTGTCCAAAGCACAATCCCAACAACTAAATAAGCGCAAAGTGAAGTCACTTTAAAGCGGTTAAGTAAAACTAATACTACAATCGCAGCCGTTGCTAGGTAAAGTGCCTGCATACTAATGTCTTGTGAATAGAAAAGTGCGATTACAATAATTGCACCTAAGTCATCAATAATTGCAAGTGCAAGTAAGAACACCTTTAATGCAAGAGGTACACGTGTGCCGAGCAAGGCAACAATCCCAACTGCAAAGGCAATATCAGTTGCCATTGGAATAGCCCAACCAGAGTGATATTCTGGATAATCTTTATTGAGCATCCAATAAATTAATGCTGGTACTACCATTCCACCAACTGCGGCCATTGCAGGAAAAGAAGCGTTTCTGACACTTGAAAGTGAGCCTTCAAATAGCTCTTTCTTTACTTCTAAACCCACTAAGGTAAAGAAAACAGCCATAAGTCCATCGTTGATCCACAACAATATTGGTTTACTTAAGCCAAATGTACCAAATTGAATACTAAAGTTTGTTTGTAAAAAATCGAAATATGACTCACTCCATGGGGAGTTAGCCAACAAAATTGCAGCAAATGCAAAAATCAGAAGTAGAATTCCACCTGATGCTTCTGATTTTAAAAGTAGTAGTAATCTTCCCACCTAAATTCTCCTATTTATCATCATTTATTTATGACTATGGCTTTTTAATACAATTTCTTTTTACCAAAGATTTTCCGAAGATCAAATAAAAAATTTGATAAACTAGATCTAACTCTCGTTTTATTAGGCTGTATGCTTATAAATTAATCTAAAATGTTGTTTTTTTGTTATATTAAAAGAATAAACTCCTACTCTACAAGCGGTTATTTTTATGGAAAAATTTACACCTCAAACAACTCATATTGAAATTGTTTTTATCCATCGGCAAGAAAAACTTCCCCATCATTTTAACTACTCTCCAGCGCCTGATAATTTATCTGAAAAGCAAATGCAAAAATGGCAGAGTCGCCGAGCCGCTCATTTTTTACTGACAGAATTGTTAAAAAAATATGACTTGGATTTGAGATTATTAGAGAGCATTCAACATACTGCAAGCGGCAGACCTTTTGTCAATTCAGAGCAGATTGATTTTAATATCAGTCATTCGGGCGATTGGATAGCGGTCATTTTTTCGCATTTTTTTGCAAAATTGGCAGTAGGCATTGATATTGAACATCCTCAGAAAGAAAGGCGTTATGCAGATCTTATTCGCCACTATGCAAATGTTGAGGAACAAGCGATGTTATTAGATGAACATTGCCCGTTGCTGAATAACCTTTCGCAACGTTTTTATCTAAGCTGGTGCTTGCGAGAGGCAATTTTAAAATCGCAAGGCGTGGGGATTGTGAAATTGTCGGAGGTAAGGCATCTTCCGCTTGAAAAACAGATTTTTTCTGCTCACTGCCCGAAAGGTAAATTGCATTTTGTCAGTGAATTGCCATTCTATTTAAGCTACTTCTATCAGCAACCGGAAAATATGCTATTATCTGAGCCTTTGTTATACCATTGGCACAATGGGCTGTTCCAGCCCGTTGAATGCCAGTCGCTTGTTTATGATGTTAATTAAGGACAATGAATGCCTAAAAAATCTTTAGAAGAACACCACTCCACGTTTGGCAAAATGGCGTCAGAAATTTTTCAATGGGTGCTGAATGCCTCTTTACTTGTTGCCGGCATTTTGCTCTCTTATTCCCTTTTTGCGGAGGCCTATTCTCTGTATGAGTTATTACTGGGTAACAGCGAGAAATTCCAAGTGGTTGAACATATTGTGATTTTCTTTCTCTATTTTGAGTTTCTCGCCTTAATTGTGAAATATTTTAAATCGAACTACCATTTTCCGTTGCGATATTTTCTGTATATCGGCATTACCGCAATGGTGAGATTGATTATTGTCGATCACTCAAATGCAATGCATACGCTACTTTTCTCACTTTCCATTTTAGTAATGATTATTGCATTGTATCTTGTACATAGCGATCGTTTACAAAGAAGCTAGGGGGCAGAATGAATCAATATCAATATGAAGATTTGCAGATTGTAAACAAAGAGACCGTTTACAAAGGGCATTTTGAACTCCAAAAAATCACTTTCCGCCACAAGCTCTTTTCCGGTGAAATGAGCGGCGATGTGGTGCGTGAATTACTAATTAAAGGCGAAGCAGCCGCACTTATTGCTTATGATCCCAAACTGGATAATGTAGTGCTGGTTGAGCAAGTGCGTATTGGGGCTTATGACTCTTCCCAGAAAAAATCGCCTTGGTTATTAGAATTAGTCGCTGGTATGGTTGATAAAGGCAATGAAGAACCTGCTGAAGTCGCTATTCGAGAAGCAAAAGAAGAAGCAGGCTTAGAAGTAAGCGAAGTACAACACGCCCTTAGCGTATGGGACAGCCCCGGCGGACAGCTTGAGCGTTTACACTTATTCCTCGGCTTGATTGATAGCAGTAAAGTCCAATCAGGCGAAGTTCACGGTTTATTAGAAGAAAACGAAGATATTTTAGTCCACGTTGTCAGTCGTGAGCAGGCTTATCAATGGGTTGAAGAAGGTAAAATTGATAATGTAATTGCGGTAATTGGATTACAATGGTTACAGTTAAATTATACTAAATACGAAGATTAACAAAAGAGTAGGGTGGACTTTGTGTCCACCTTTGTTTTATCTATACCTTGTGTTGGTATTATTCGCAATTCTTTTTGGAGTGAAAAGACCAAATTGAGAAACAAAAATAGCCAGAAATTTTAGCATAAATGATCACTATTTATGATGAATAACTCCGTTTTAGAGTGAGTTGAAAAATAAATCCTTCCCTCAAAATTGGTAGAAAATTAATTTAAATCAACGTTTGTTATGATAGGTCAAATAGCGCATTCTTTACAAGAAATTACATTTAAATAGAATACTTGAGTACTTTTATAAGATAAAATATTCATCATTAAATTGTTTACTTGCCTTAATAGAAAAAATAAATATTTATATTAGCAAGTTGAGATGTTTTAGGCGGAGATTATATAAAGATCATCTTTATATAATCTTCTTTTTTTATCTATTTATTATTAGGAATTATATGAATAAGATTTTTAAGGTTATTTGGAATCATGCAACACAAAGTTGGGTTGCAGTATCTGAATTGCAAAAGGCGAAGGGAAAAGTTAAATCTAGCTATTCAAATCGTATAGTTTTAACTTCGTTAGTGAGTAGTTCAGCGTTACTTTTAGCTGTAACAGATGCAGTAGCAGCGGTTGCTATTAGTCAGATAACATCAAATTCAGGAACTTATAATGCTGCATATGCTGCACAATATGATGCTATTGCGGTTGGTGTTGGAGCTCAATCTACAGGGCATTCTACTATTGCGATTGGTACTGGAGCTAATGCTACTCATAGAACAAATTTAACCGATCTTGAAGGGAATTATATAGTGAATAGTAATGGTGTAGAAACAGGTAATATTCTGGTTCCATCTATTGCTATTGGTATGGATGCTGTTGCAAGTTCATCCAATGCTATTGCTCTTGGTACATTAACTAAAGCAACAGGTAACCGCGCAACTGCCTTTGGTGCTGGTGCAGAGGCTAATGGTAACCGCTCAACAGTTATGGGGTGGAGCTCAATGGCAAATGGTACGCGTTCGTTTGCAATGGGTTCGGGTTCAAGAGCAAATGCTGATTATTCAGGTGCAATGGGGGATAAGTCTGCGGCGAATGGTACAAGTTCATTAGCACTTGGTGCAAGTGCGGCAACTACTGTAGCAGCAGTAAGTTCTTTAGCTATTGGTAATAATGCTAATGCTTCAAATACAAAAGCTGCAGCTATTGGTTTTAATAGTAGAGCTTCTGGTGAACAAGCCATCTCTTTTGGTGTTGAGGCAGTATCTTCTAATCAATCTTCAGTTGCAATCGGTGAGAGTACGAAAGCAAGCGGTGTAAATTCTTACGCATTAGGTACAAGAGCAAATGCCACAGCCTTAGCAAGTTATGCAATTGGTGAGGCTGCAACGGCAAATAATAGTAAAGCGATCGCAATTGGTAGTGCTTCTGTTTCTTCAGGTGATAAGTCTATTGCAATTGGTGATGCTGCTCAAGCTACTAATACGCATTCTTTTGCGATGGGAGGGCAATCTGTATCTACAGGTTTGAATGCAGTTGCACTTGGCTCAAATACTAATTCTAGCGGTAACTATGCGGTTGCAATTGGTAATGCAGCTAAATCTTCGGGAGCACAAAGCTTTGCAGCAGGTACTGAGGCAAATGCATCGGCAAATTATTCCTCGGCAGTAGGCCCTCAAGCGAACGCAAGTGCAGCAAATTCTTTTGCAGGTGGTTATTTAGCAAGTGCGAGTGCAGATAATGCGGTAGCATTAGGTAAATCAGCAAATGCAACTAAAGCTAGTACAGTGGCAATTGGTAATGAAGCCAGCGTATCTGAAGTAAATTCAGTTGCTATAGGCTATAAAGCAAACTCTACGGCTCAAAATGCAGCTTCTTTAGGTCGTGAAGCAAATAGCACAGCAAATTATGCATTGGCATTAGGTGCTAACAGCCAAGCAACACTTGAGCGTTCTGTTGCAATAGGGTCTTACTCTACAGTATCCGCGGCAGTACCAACTAATACTGCGACAGTAGGTGGTATTACGTATAGTGGTTTTGCTGGTAATAATCCTGCAGCTGGGGATATTGTATCTGTCGGCAGTAATGATCGTAAGCGTCAAATCCAAAATGTAGCAGCAGGTCAAATTTCTGCAACTTCAACAGACGCTATTAACGGTTCACAGCTTTATATGGCAATGAATGCAACAGCTAACCTAGCTAATTCAACCAAAAATATTTTAGGTAGTAACGCAACGCTCAATCCGAACGGTAGTATTACATTCACTAATATTGGTGATACGAATAAAAATACTGTGCATGAAGCAATTAAAGCGGTGAAAACGGAGGTAGTAGCTGGTTCTAATGTAAATGTAACTAGTTCTACTGGTACAAATGGTCAGCCAATTTATACAGTAAATGCGTATAATACAACGGCGAGTTCGGTTTCCCCAAATTACATAACGGTGACAGGTAAAGCAGCAACCGCAGCCAATACAACTAACTATGAAATTGGCTTAACACAAGATGCAATCACGAAATTTACGAAAGATACCCAAGCTACCGTTATTTCTAAAGATGGTACAGTAAAAGTAGATAATACTGGCAGAAATGAAAATGGCACGGTTATTTATGATCTTTCTGTCAATATTCCTGCGCAAGCAAGCCAAATTCAATATTTCTCTGTGAATTCAACTGTACCTGAGAATCAAGTTAATGATGGCGCGAAGAGCAGAAACTCAATTGCTATCGGCCCGAATGCCACTGCAACAGGTGGTGAGCAGGCAGCAATAGCATTAGGTACAAACTCAAATGCAAATGGTAACGGAGCGTTATCTTTAGGTGTGGCTACTGTTTCAAACGGTATTCAAGCTACGGCAGTTGGTCATTTAGCAAATGCAACGGCTAATGGTACAACTGCACTTGGTCGCCAAACAAACGCGACAGCAGGTGATGCTACAGCGGTAGGTTCTAATGCTAATGCAACGGCTGAAAAAGCCTCTGCCTTTGGTGTTGCAGCAAATGCGAGTGCAAATGCCTCTTTAGCCGTAGGTGCAAATTCAATTGCCTCAGCACAATCAGCAGTGGCTGTTGGTACACGTGCTAATGCAACAGCTCAATTTGCTACAGCATTAGGTATGGGGGCTCAAGCTACTCTGAATAGTTCTGTTGCTTTGGGTAGCGAATCAGTAGTGAGCGCAGCAAGACCAACTGAAAATGCAACGGTAGGGGGTATTACTTATAATGGCTTTGCCGGGGTAAATAAAGATACTAACTATGTTGTTTCTGTAGGCTCTGCAGGTAAAGAGCGTCAAATCCAAAATGTGGCAGCGGGTCAGATTTCTGCTACATCAACCGATGCGATTAATGGTTCACAACTTTATATGGCAATGAATGCAACCAGTAACCTTGCCAATTCAACTGCAAATAATTTTGGTGGCGGTTCTGTTGTGAACCCGGATGGCTCTGTAACTCAGCCTCAATACAATGTAACAAATGCAGATAAAACCCAATATGGCAATACAGCAACAAATGTTGGCGATGCAATTACGAACTTAAATAACTATGTAAACCAAGGTTTCAATATTAAAGATAATGCGGGTGAAACCAAAGGCACAGTGACCCCAAATGAATCTGTACAATTTGTGAACGGCAAAGGTACAGTTTCAAATGTTACACAAGAAGCTGATGGCGTAACTAAAGTAACCTTTGATGTGGATACCGGTTCTATCACAGTTGATAACACAACAGGTGCAGTCACTACCCCTACAGATGAAAATAAAGTTGCAACAACTAAAACAGTTGCTGATGCAATTAAAAATTCAGGCTTTACGGCAACATCTAGTCAAAGCGCAGGCGAAGTATCAGGTACTTCAGCTGAGTTGGTTAACCCTGGCGATACAGTAACTTTTGATGCAGGTAAAAACATCAAGATTACTCAAGCGGGTAGTAACTTTACTTTCGCAACTAAAGATACGGTTGAATTTGATAAAGTAACAACCAAAACGTTAGAGATCCCAACGGACACAGCAAATAAACCAATTACCATCACTAAAGATGGCATTAACACAGCCGGTAAGCAAATCAAAGATGTAGCGGACGGCGTAGATGGTAAAGATGCGGTAAATGTTGATCAGTTAAAAGCGGCAAAATGGACACTTCAAACGTCACAAGATAATGTCGCTGCGGATAAAGTAGGCGATATCAATGCAGATGATAAAGTGACCATTGATGGTAAAGGTGTAATTAAAGTCACTAATACCAAAGAAGCGAATAATGAAAGTAAAGTCCATATCGCACTTGAAACTCAAGCGATTAAAGTAGAAAACGGGCAGGCAACGACTGATGGCAACTCAAAAACGGGTGATACAGTAAATACAGCACCAAATACCAATGCTATTGCAACGGTGGGTGATGTAATTAATGCTGTGAATAATGTGAGTTGGTCTATCTATCAAGGTGCCGATAAAGTTAATGATGTGAAAGCGGGTAACGAAGTTCACTTTGTTGATAGTGACCAATTCACTGCATCGGCTACAAAAGATGGCGATACTAAAACCAATGTGACATTTACTGCAAAAACCGTTTCATTAACTGATGCGGATAATAACGGTAAGGTTGATGCTCCACAAACTGAAGCGGATAAGAAGAAATTAGTTAATGCAGGAGATATTGCTAATGCAATTAACAATTCAGGCTTTAAAGCAAAAGCGAATGGTGATGATGGGGAATTAATCAACCCAGGTGATGAAGTTAACTTTAAAGATGGTGAAAATATTAAAGTTACTCGTGATGGTAGCAATTTTACTATTGCTACGGCAAAAGACGTGACATTTAATAATGTGACATCTAACACGATTAGTGTACCAACGGGTACAGCGCCTAATGATAAACCAATTACTATTACTAAAGATGGCATCGATGTTGCAGGTAAACCAATCACTAATGTGGCAAGCAACCTACCTGTAACAAACAGTACAGGTGATGCAACTAATACTGTTTCACAGGCTAAACCAAATAATGTAAATGACGTTAAAAACAATGCTGCAACGGTTGATGATGTATTAAATGCAGGTTGGAATTTACAAGAAAATGGTGATGCGAAAGACTTTGTTAAAACCTACGATACTGTGAATTTTGTTGATGGTAAAGGCACGAAAGCGAATGTAACAATGAACTCTGGTAATAGTGTAGCTAATGTTACATTTAATATTGATGCTGGAACTGTTATTGTAGATGACAAAGGTAAGGTAACTACACCTGCAGAAGAAGATAAAGTAGCAACTACAAAAACAGTTGCTGAAGCAATTCAAAAAGCAGGTTGGAATGCGAAATCTGGTGGCAACAAAGCAGATGGCGATCAAGACGCAGCAGAGTTGATTAATCCGGGTGAAGAAGTGATTTTTGCAGCAGGTGATAACTTGATAGTTAAGCGTGTAGGCAATCAATTTACCTTTGCAACAGCCAAAGATGTGCAATTTGATAGCGTAACATTTGGTGACAATGGTCCGAAAATCACGAACCAAGATGGCAATCTCAATATTGCAGGTAATGATGGTAATCCAACCAAGATTACAGGTGTGAAAGCAGGTGAAGCAGATACTGATGCAGTAAATGTAAGTCAGTTAAACCAAAAAACAGCGGCAGCTAAAACAGAAGTTAGAGGTTCTGGCTTAGCAACTGTTGGTGCGCCTGAAACAGGCGATAGTGGCCAAACAATTTATACGGTAGATGTTGCTAAGGCAGAAGCTCCTACAGTAACGCGTGGTAATGTGTCTGTTGCTGAAGGTGATAAGAACAAAGTGATGACTGCAGGTGATGTAGCTGATGCGATTAATAATTCTGAGAAAACGTCATCTGTGGTAGCGGGTTCTAAAGCGGTCACAGTAAAAGCTGGTCAGGAAGACGACAAAGGTAATACTGAATATACCGTAGATGTTGCAACGGATAAATCTATCAGTCGTGATGATGCGGGTAATATGACGGTCAATACTGATAATGTAACGATCGTGAAAGATCCGACAACAGGTGAAGTGAAAGCAAATACCACAACATTAAATAATACCCCTGAAGGTAAAGTTACTGATCCTACAGGTGACGATGCTAAGAAATTAGTGACGGCAGGTGATATCGCTAATGCAATCAACAACTCGGGCTTTAATGTAACAGCAGGTGACGGTGTTGATGGTGGTGAAACCAATGGCAAGAAAATACAGCTGATCAAGCCAAGTGAAACAATTACCTTTGATGCGGGTAAAAATATGACACTTACCCAGGCCGACGGTAAATTCACTTACACAACGAAAGATAATGTTGCATTCAACAGCATTGATATGAGTAATGGTAAGCCGGATACGACAGGCTCAATCACGAATCTGAAGAGTGGTGTGGACGGCACATTTGCAGATAAAGCAGCACCAACAGATGCAGAGCGTAAAGCGATTTCGGATAAGATTAACAACGCAACAGGTGATACGTTGAATAATGCTGTGAATGTGGGTGATGTACAATCAGCAATGAAAGCAGCAACTACTAAAGTAGATGGTACTGAAGGTGTAGAAGTCAGCTCAAAAACTAACGATGACGGCTCAACGACTTATACTGTGAAAGCGAAAACAGATGGCACAACTATTAAGCTAAACGATAAGGGTGAAATTACTGCAAATACCAGCGAGTTAACAAATAACCCTGATGGTAAAGTGGTAGAGCCTGCAGCACCAAACGCATTAGTAACAGCTAAAACTGTTGCCGATGCAATTAACAATGCTGGTTTCAACATTCAAGCGAATGGAGATAAAGCAAGCTTGGTGAAAACAGGTGATACGGTTCAGTTCTTAGATGGTAAAAACATCGAGATTACCCGTGATGGTAATAACATCACTGTTGCAACAGCAAAAGATGTGAACTTCAATAGCGTACAATTCGGGAATGAAGGTCCTAAGATTACTAACAATGGTGGTAATATCAATGTTGGTGATAAAGACGGTAATGCAGTCAAAGTGACTAATGTAGCAAATGGCGACGTAAATGCAGATAGTAAAGATGCAGTAAATGGTAGCCAGCTTTACACTTTCGCTATGGCATCTCGTGAGGAGGTTAAGTCAGATGATAAATCAGTCACGATTAATACCACAAAAAATACTGATGGTGCAAATGTGTTCGACCTGTCAGTGAATACTGACGATGTAACGATTGTAAAAGATCCGACAACCGGTGCAATTAAGGCTAATACTACGGCATTAAATGATGTGGGTAATGACGGAAAAATTGATGAGCCAACAGCTGATAATGCTAAGAAATTAGTAACAGCAGGTGATATTGTTAATGCGATCAACAGCTCAGGTTTTATGCTGAAAACTTCGGCTGTAGAAGGTGGAGAAAAGCTATCAGGTGATAATGAACTGATTAACCCTGGAAAAGCAGTTGAAATGATCGCAGGTAAAAATTTGACCGTGAAGCAAGAAGCCGATGGTAAAGTAACTTATGCGACTAAGGATGATGTTAAGTTTGACAGTGTGACTTCTAACAGTGTAACTGTACCAACAGATGAGGCAAACCCTGCAAATAACCCGATTACTATCAATAAAGACGGTATTGATGCAGGTAATAAAGCGATTAGCAATGTAGCGTCTAACCTGGCACCGGTTACACCGATGAATGAAAAACAACCATCAGATAACAGCCCGGAAAACTTAGCTAACAAGCTAAATAATGCGGCAACAGTGGCAGATGTGCTGAATGCTGGCTGGAACTTACAAGGTAACAGTAAAGCAGTGGATACGGTGACACACAATGACACGGTAGACTTTGTAGATGGTAAAGGTACAAAAGTAACTGTAGAGAATAAGGACGGCAAAAACACGATTAAAGTGGACAGCCCGATTGAGTTTGTTAACCAAGATCCTGCTGATAGCTCAACCCCAAGCAGTACAGCTAAATTTACCGGTGAAGCACCAGTGCAATTAGGCAATGTGGCAAGTGGTGTTCGTAAGCCTGATGGCACAACACCAGAAGGCAAAGAGCGTGCAGAAGCTCTTAACAATGCATCTGGTGATACAGTAAACAATGCGGTAAACGTAGGTGACTTACAAGCAGCGACAAAAGCAGCGACTACCAAAGTGGACGGTAATCAAGGTGTTGTTATTACACCTACCACCAATGGTGATGGTTCAACGACGTATACAGTAGCAGCGAAGACTGACGGTACTACTATTAAAGTAAATAATGAAGGTAACATCACCGCAAATACCAGCGAGTTAGGTAACAATGCAGACGGTACGGTGAAAGCACCAACTCAACCAAATGCGTTAGTGACTGCTCAAACTGTTGCAGATGCAGTGAATAATGCAGGCTTTAATATTAAATCTGCAGGTAATAAGGCTAATGGTGACCAAGCTGCGACTAAGCTAGTGAAAACGGGCGAAGAAGTTGTGTTTGAAGCAGGTGATAACCTAACTGTTAAACGTGATGGTAATCAATTTACTTTTGCGACAGCAAAAGATGTGAGCTTCAACAGCGTACAGTTCAGCGAGAATGGTCCGAAAATCACTAATGATGGTGATAACATCAAAGTCGGTGATAAAGACGGTAAACCAACTAAGATCACTAATGTAGCAGATGGCGATATCAGCCCGGTAAGCACAGATGTTATCAACGGTAAACAGCTGAACAACTATGCGAAAGTGAATGGTAATAACATTGGTACTGATGAAGATGGTTCTATCAATATCGTAAATGGTAATGGTACAACTATTACCAGTGATAAGGCTGGTGAGGTGAAAGTGAACGTAAACAGCACAGATTTAACTGTTGCTGATAACGGCACAATCAATGTTCAAGATCCTAACGGTACCGGTTCACACTTTGTGAATGCAACAACAGTAGCAAATGCCGTAAACAACGTAAGCTGGAACGTAGATTCTAAAGCAGTTGGTACAGGTGTGGTTGAAGGGGATAAAGCCCCTGCGAAAGTAAAAGCAGGTAGTACAGTGAGCATAAATGCAGGTAATAACATCAAAGTGACACGTAAAGGTTCTGATGTAACTGTAGCCGTTTCAGATACCCCTGAATTTACTAGCGTTAAGACCGGTGATACATTGGTGAACAATAATGGCGTAACCATTAATAATGGCTCTGCAGGAAAAGCGGTAAGCTTAACGAAAGATGGCTTAAATAATGGCGGTAACCGTATTACTAATGTTAAAGCAGGTGAGGCAGATACCGATGCAGTGAATGTAGGTCAGTTAAAAGGTGTGGCAAATCAGTTGAACAATAAGATCAACCGTAATAGCCGTGAGGCCCGTGCAGGTATTGCCGGCTCAAATGCAGCGGCATCTTTACCACAGGTTTATATTCCAGGTAAATCTATGGTAGCTGCAGCAGGTGGTACATTTAAGGGTGAAAACGCCCTTGCAGTAGGTTATTCACGTTCCAGTGATAATGGTAAGCTTATCTTGAAATTGCAAGGTAATGCGAATAGCCGTGGTGACTTTGGTGGCGGTGTTGGTGTAGGTTACCAATGGTAATTTAGTGCTCACTAAACTAAAATGAATAAAATCCCCTTCTTTAGAAGGGGATTTTTATATATATTACAAGCGGTCAAATTTTAATGAATTTTTACAATTTGCAAAAAATTGTAAAAATTTAACCGCTTATCAGGAGAAAATAATGAAAAAAGAAGAAATCCAACAAATGCAGGATCGCTATAACCAATGGATAGCATTATTACCTGAATTAGAAAAAAGCGTTGAAGAATGGAAACAAGCAGCAGAACTGCTGGCTCCACTGCAGCAATTCTATTTCTCGGAGCAATGGCAAGAGTTAAATGAACATTTTGACGGTGAGTTAGACTCCCAAGGCAATTACAGTGTGTTATCAGAAGATGCGTTATGGAATGCCTTTCACGAGCAGCATCAGCTGGCGTTAGAATGGTTAAAATTATCGACTGCTTGGATTACTAAAGCACAAGATTAAACTGAAAGGCGGACAAATTGTCCGCCTTACATGTTTTTATTTTAATAAATATTCACGTAATGTCGCAAAATCTGCCGCCATTTCATCAGAGAGCAACGGCAATTTGTTGTGTTTATCTAATGCTTCCGGCAGTGGCAGTTCGATCTCTAAAATGCGTTCTACCGATTCTTTGAATTTCGCTGGGTGAGCGGTGCAGAGGAAAATACCGGTTTCACCTGCTTGCAGTTGGTCTTTCAACGCTTGGTAAGCAATGGCTCCGTGCGGTTCGCACAAATAGCCTTCCGCATATTGTGCTTTTAATGCTGCTTCGGTTTCTTCATCATTTAATGCGGCTGAGCCTAAGTCTGATAAGCTCCAGCCGTTGCGTTTGAATAACTCTTCCACACGAGGCCAGTTATTTGGACAGCTTACGTCCATTGCATTTGACAGGGTTGCAACCGTTGCATTTGGTTCCCATTTGCCTGATTGTAAATAGCGTGGAACGGTATCATTAGCATTGGTTGAAGCGATAAAACGTTTAATCGGTAAACCTAAGGTTTTGGCAATTAAGCCTGCGGTTAAGTTACCAAAGTTACCGCTTGGTACAGAAACAACTACGTCTGAACGTTTCTCTTTTGGTAGTTGTGCCACAGCTTCAAAGTAGTAGCAGATTTGAGCCAGTAAACGGCTGATATTAATTGAGTTTGCGGAATTTAAGCCGATAGCTTGGCGAAGTTCTGCATCATCAAAGGCTTGTTTAACTAAGGCTTGGCAAGCATCAAAATCAGACTCAATCGCCACAGTGCGGATATTACC
Source organism: Mannheimia varigena (assembly GCF_013377235.1). Lineage (NCBI taxonomy): Bacteria > Pseudomonadati > Pseudomonadota > Gammaproteobacteria > Pasteurellales > Pasteurellaceae > Mannheimia > Mannheimia varigena. Next base: position 1,655,423 of record NZ_CP016226.1, read on the forward strand.
GCCTAAAGTACAGAATAATTTTTCTTGTAATGGGCTGATTTTACCTTTCGGATACAAAATCACTACATTAATATTTTCTAAACCGTAAAATGCGTGAGCAACCGCAGCCCCTGTGTCGCCCGAAGTCGCAGTAAGAATAGTGATTTTGCCATCACCACGCACGTTCGCAAGAGCTTGAGCCATAAAACGACCACCAAAGTCTTTGAACGCTAAAGTTGGACCGTGAAATAATTCTAACGCATAAACATCATCATTGACTTTCGCAAGTGGTGCTGGGAAAGTAAACGCATTTTTTACCATTACATTTAACGTTTCTTGCGGCAATTCTTCGCCGATTAACGCAGAAAGAATTTTTTGGCTACGTTCAACTAAAGGTAAATCTAATAATTCATCAATATTATCTAATTTAGGTAAGACTTCGGGGAAAAATAATCCTTGATTTTTGCCTAATCCCTGGCGGACTGCTTGGGCAAAACTCACTTGTTCTTCTGGGTGCTTGATGTTGTATAAGTTCATTTAGAAATATCCTTTAATTTTTTGAAAGAAATTGAATTGATTTTAGCTATAAGCGATGATTAGTCAATGCAAAACCGAAAAATAAGCGGTATGATTTCATAAAAATTTTGCAAAGGAGATAGAAATGAAAACGACAACTCGAATGATCGCAAAACAAAAACAGATCGCCTTGGTAGCTCACGACAGCTGTAAGCAGGATTTGATCCGTTGGACGAAAGCCCACCAAACGCAACTTTCTCCACATCAACTTTACGCCACTGGCACAACAGGACATTTGCTTGCTAGAGAAACCGGGCTTGAAATAACGGCATTAATGAGCGGACCAATGGGCGGTGACCAGCAATTAGGCGGACTGATTGCAGAAAAGAAAATTGATATGCTGATTTTCTTTTGGGATCCAATGAATGCTGCTCCGCACGATCCTGATGTGAAAGCCCTGATGCGAATTGCAACGGTGTGGAATATTCCTGTGGCTATTAATGAAACTTCAGCTAATTTCTTATTAAACGCTGATTTATTTAATCAAGAGGTTGAAGCGATTGTGCCGGATTACGATGGTTATTTGGCGGAGCGTTTAGGGTAACATTTGATATTAATTACAAGCGGTCATTTTTACTCGCTACGCTCGCTCCTTCGGAGCCGTTGGCAAAGCCAACGTTCAAACGCAAGCGTTTGTTAGTAAAAATTTACAAATAAAAATATGAATAAGTTTTTAAAAAAACTGCAAAATAGTTGGCTCTCGGAAAGTGTGATTAAAACCTTGCCGATGTTTATTTCGCTCAATATTGCCGCAGTAAGCATTTGGCAGCTTGGTATTTCGCATTTTGCGATGCCGCTGATGTTAGGCATTATCGCAGGTGGTTTGGTTGATTTAGATAATAGTCTTATCGGTCGAGCAAAAAACCTGATCATCAGCCTAGTAGCATTTTCACTTTCCTCCATTGGGGCAAGTCTCTCTTTATATTTAGGCTGGCTGTTCGTGCCGGTGCTGATGGTCTGTACTTTTCTTCTAGTAATGCTTGGTGCAGTAGGGCAGCGTTACAGTACTATCGCCTTCGGCACGCTGATTGTGGCTATCTATAACAGCTTAACTTATACCCCCGAAGTACTGTGGTATAACAATGTCGTGATGATTCTACTTGGTACATTGTTATATGGATTAGTTGGGATTGTAGTCTATCTAGTTTTCCCGAATAGAACAGTGCAAGCAAACTTGGCTTCTGCCTATTTCGCCTTAAGCCACTATTTGCTGGCAAAATCCGCCTATTTTGACCCTGATGATGACGATTTAAACGCAAAACAACTGGCACTTGCCAAAGCGAACAGTGAAGTAATGGCGGCATTTGATAAAACACGAGTATCATTATTTTATCGTTTAAGACGACAGCACAAACAGCAACGTACGCAACGAATGTTACGCTACTATTTTACGGCTCAAGATATTTTAGAACGGGCGAGTTCTAGTCATTATCAGTATCACGAACTGTTCCAGCAATTAAGTAATAGCGATTTAATGTTTCGCTTCCAGCGAGTAATGGAACTTCAAGCGGTTGCGTGTCAAAAAATTGCAGTGGCATTACGCCATCGAGAAAGATATGAACACAGTGAGCGTGGTGGGAATGCATTGCAAGGGTTACTCAACTCGTTGGTTTATCATCAAGAAAGAGGGTTAAAAAGCACTTACCGATGGGAATCGGTTGCTGAGAATTTAGCCAATATTGAACGCCAATTAGCTCAAATCGAACAAGGGGCAAGTCGTTCAGAGCATATTGAGCCACTTAGTAAAAATTTCACAAAATCTAACCGCTTGATAGCCGAAAATATTACGGGTTTAGGCAATATTATCCAAGCAATTAAAGGGCATTTAACTTTTGAATCACAGCTATTTCGCCACGCCGTTCGCCTTTCGATTGTGGTGTTTTTATGTAGTGCAATAGTACCGCTTTTAGGCTTTGACAATAAAGGTTATTGGATTTTACTGACTGCGGTTTTTGTTTGTCAGCCCAATTATACCGCAACTAAAACCCGCTTAATTCACCGTGTGGTCGGCACGATTTTCGGCGTAATCGTTGGCGGAATGTTTGAACTGTTTAATGTAACGCTCAGTCTTGAGGCTCAGCTTGGTATTATTGTACTAGCGGGCTCACTTTATACTTTTTTCCGCTTGGTACATTACGGTTTTTCTACCTTCTATATTACCCTACTTGTGATGATGAGTCTTGATATTGCAGGTGTGAGTGTTGAAAGTGGAGTATTAGCACGGTTGTTAGACACATTATTAGGTACAGCCATTGCGTGGTTAGCCGTCACCTTTTTATGGCCGGACTGGAAATATCTCAATTTGCAAAGCAACTTACATAATAGTCTAAAAGCCAGTGGAAATTATTTACGGCACATTATTACTCAACTCCAATTTGGTTATAATGAGCAATTACCTTATCGCATAGCCCGCCGTAATGTGCACAATCACTTATCTGCACTCAGCAATACGATTACTAATATGTATAGCGAACCACAGAAATATGCGAATGATTTAGCCTTTGCTCCGAAATTGTTAGGTATCGGCTATACCCTGCTTGGTTATATTTCAACCTTAGGGGCTTACCGCATCGCCAGCCGTGAAATTAATCGACAAGTTGATTTTTCCGCAATATTTTTTTCACACGGGCGAGAAGTCGCGAATATTATCGATAAAATTGCGGATGACAGTCGTTCATTTGCAAAATTATCGGAAAAATTGACCGCTATCGATCAAGATCTTGCTCAATTTGAACAAGAACATCAGCAAAAACAAGATGAATTAGCTTTAGTTCTAATTCAGCAATTGAGGCTGATCACCCAATTATTGCCGCAGTTGCAGAGTTTGTTGAAAATGGAAAAATTAAGTGGAGTGGAAAAAGTAGATTGAGGAAATTCCCTCTCCCGCAAGGGGAGTATACATAAAATAGATTAATTGTGCTTTGTTTTCTTATTATCATAATGAATCTTCCACAACATTCTGGCATCTAAATTGGCGGAAGCAAACATAGTTAAGAAAACCGCTGCTCCAAAATAGAAAGCAGCTTCGCCTACTGAAAAGCTGAGAATTTGTCCGCGTTCAAGTAGCGACATCATCAGTGAAAGTACAAATAAATCAAGCATTGACCAACGTCCAACGAAGTGAACGTAGTGCAGTAGCTTCATCTGTATGTGGATGGGGTGCTTCCATTTGTAGTGAATAGCAAGTAATAGGTAAAAAATAATCGTAATTTTACTGACAGGCACGGCAATACTTGCAATAAATACGATAGCAGCAACCGTGTAGCTACCCATTTCTATAAACAAAATCACCCCAGACATTAATGAATCTGCGGAAACTTTTCCTGCCATTTCAGTAATTGAAATAGGGAAAATATTGGCGGGGAGCATCATTATTGTTCCGGCAATTAAACACGCCCAGACGCGCTGAATTTTAATATTATCGGCAACTGATAAATTGCTCTCGCAACGAGGGCAGCGTTGTTGCCCCTTCAGATCTAAAATCGTTTCATCAAAACAGTATTCACAAGTCGGACAGAGCGTTGGGTGGCTTGCGTGATCGAAAGGTAGCGAGTGATATTCAGGGTAAAATCGCTCCCACGCCTGTTTGGGCTCGATTTTTATAAATAGCAATGTATTGAGTACAGCAACGAGTACAAATGCAATTAAATTAATATTAAATTCTAAATCGGCATAATCTCGAATTTTAAATGCTGCAACGGCGAGAGCAACCAGATAAACATCAAGCATTACCCACTCTTTAATTTTAGTGAGGAATATTAGTGTGTAACGTGGGCGTTGGTGGATCATTCGCTGGATATGAATAGTTAAAATCAGCAAAACAAAGGAGACAGGCATAATGACTGCACATACGAGAACCATAAATGCTGTGTAAGGATAGCCTGTAGTTGCCATTTTCCAAATACCATCCCATACGGTTGCATTAATTTTCACACCAAGTAAATCAATGCTGAGTAGCGGAAAGCCAAGTGCGAAGGGGAGCAAAATTAAAATGGCTAATGCTAAAAATGCACTACGGCGTAAGCTCCAAGTATTGCCCTTTCGTATAACATTATTGCAAACAGGACAGAGGAAGTCTCCTTTTTCGTTCAAAGGAATTCGCACATTTTGCCCACATTCAAGGCAAGTTTGTAGAATGATATTTTTTATCTTCATTTGTTTGTCTTCTATTAATTTAAGTGGTTATTTTCTACTTTATAACAGAGATTGCAAGCGGTTAAATTTATTCGGTTTTTTGCAAACTACATTTAATTGCAATTTACGCAATATGAGATATTAATATTTTCAATTTACGCAATAATGCTTCGGTGTATAATCAAATTAAATATCATTCATTGACTCACTATAAGGATCAAACAATGGCTAACTATTTCAACACATTAAATTTACGTCAAAAATTAGACCAATTAGGTCGTTGCCGCTTTATGGATCGTAACGAATTTGCAGATGGCTGCAACTTCTTAAAAGGCAAAAAAGTGGTGATCGTGGGCTGTGGTGCTCAAGGTTTAAACCAAGGTTTAAATATGCGTGACAGCGGTTTAGACATCGCTTACGCATTGCGTGCTGAAGCGATTGCGGAAAAACGTGCTTCGTTCAAACGTGCATCAGAAAACGGTTTCGTAGTAGGTACTTACGAGCAATTAATCCCAGAAGCAGATTTAGTCATCAACTTAACCCCAGACAAACAGCACTCAAAAGTAGTTGCTGATGTCATGCCGTTAATGAAACACGGTGCAGCGTTCGGTTACTCACACGGTTTCAACATTGTGGAAGAAGGCGAGCAAATCCGCCCAGATATCACGGTTGTAATGACCGCTCCGAAATGCCCGGGTACAGAAGTGCGTGAAGAGTACAAACGTGGTTTCGGTGTGCCGACTTTAATCGCAGTTCACCCTGAAAATGACCCGAAAGGCGAAGGTTTAGCGATTGCAAAAGCGTGGGCAAGTGCAACCGGCGGCGACCGTGCAGGCGTGTTAGAGTCTTCATTCGTAGCCGAAGTGAAATCTGACTTAATGGGCGAGCAAACCATCCTTTGCGGTATGTTACAAGCAGGTTCCATCGTGTGCTACGACAAATTAGTGTCAGAGGGTAAAGATCCGGCTTACGCAGGTAAATTAATCCAATTCGGTTGGGAAACTATCACTGAAGCGTTAAAACAAGGTGGTATCACCTTAATGATGGATCGCTTATCGAACAGTGCAAAATTACGTGCATTCGAGCTTTCTGAGCAAATCAAAGCAGAATTAGCGTTCTTATTTGAAAAACATATGGACGACATCATCAGTGGTGAGTTCTCATCAACCATGATGGCAGACTGGGCAAACGGCGATGCGAACCTATTTAAATGGCGTGAAGAAACCGGCAAAACCGCTTTTGAAAATGCACCACAAGCAGACGGCATCAAAATTTCTGAGCAAGAATATTTTGACAACGGCGTGTTAATGGTTGCAATGGTGAAAGCAGGGGTTGAATTAGCGTTTGACACAATGGTTTCAGCAGGTATCTACGAAGAGTCAGCGTACTACGAGTCTCTACACGAATTACCGTTAATTGCGAACACCATCGCTCGTAAACGTTTATACGAAATGAACGTGGTTATTTCAGATACGGCAGAATACGGCAACTACCTATTCTCACACGTTGCAACGCCAATTTTAGCGGAGAAAATTATCCCAACCTTAGAAAAAGGTGATTTAGGCGAACCAACTCCAGCGGTTGAAATCGACAACGTTTACTTACGTGATGTGAACGATGCTATCCGTAACCACCCAATTGAGATTATCGGTCAAGAATTACGTGGTTATATGACAGATATGAAACGTATTTCATCACAAGATTAACAAGCGGTTAAAAAACCAAAACATTTTGCAAAAGTGCGGTAGTGATGCCGCACTTTTTGTTTTATGATTTGTATGATAAATTGTTCAATCATAATTATCCTATTCATACTGAGTAAAAAGCATAGCGAATAAGATTAACGGTGGAGGTGATTAGTGAAAAAATACTTAAAATTTGTGGCAATATTTTCTCTTAGTTTTGTTGCGGCAGTGTATGCTAAGGAAAAATTCCAATGTGAGGGTAAGCGTACTTGTAGTCAAATGGACAGTTGTGAAGAGGCTCGTTTTTACTTAACTCAATGTGGCCTGCAAAGCCTAGACAGAGACAATGATGGCATACCTTGTGAAAGTATTTGTGGAGGTAAGAAAAAAAGGAAATAATTTAATGAAATTACATAGCAAATAAGAACCTGTAAGTTCTCACTTACAGGTTTTATTTTGCAAAAAATAAATGAAAAACGACCGCTTGTAATCACTATTTCGTTAATAAATCTAACGCTTCTTGGTATTTTGCCACGGTTTTTTCAATCACATCGGCAGGCACTTTCGGGGCTGGGGCTTGTTTATTCCAGCCGCTGTTTTCCAGCCAGTCACGCACGAATTGTTTGTCGAATGATGGCGGATTTGTGCCTTCTTGGTAGGTTTCCACCGACCAGAAACGGCTGGAATCCGGTGTTAGCACTTCGTCCATTAAGGTAAGCACGCCATTTTCATCTAAACCGAACTCAAATTTGGTGTCGCAAATAATAATGCCTTTGGTGAGGGCGTATTCCGCTGCTTCGGTGTAGAGTTGAATTGCTGCATCACGCACTTTGGCGGCAAGTTCCACCCCAATTTGGCGTTCGCACTCTTCGTAGCTGATGTTGATGTCGTGATCGCCCACTTCCGCTTTACTGGACGGGGTGAAAATCGGCTGCGGTAATTTGCTGGCTTCTACCAAACCCTCAGGCAATTTCAAGCCGCAAATCGTTCCGGTTTGTTTATAATCTTTCAAGCCTGAACCGGTTAAATAGCCACGTACGATGGATTCGATTTTCACCGGAGTTAAGCGTTTGCACACTACCGCACGGTATTGAATCGCTTCAGCCTCTTCTTTTGGCAACACATCAAATACGCTGTCACCGGAGAAGTGGTTTGGCATAATGTGTGCCAATTTGTTAAACCAGAAATTAGAAATTTGTGTGAGGATTTCGCCTTTGCGTGGAATCGGGTCATCTAAAATCACATCGAACGCAGAAAGACGGTCGGTCGCCACCATTAACATTCGTTTATCATCGATTTCATAAAGATCACGCACTTTGCCTGAATAGATTTTTTTTAAGCTGATTTGCATTTTTAAATTCCTATTTTCAGAGTTGTAAAAAATCAGCGAAATTATACCGCTTTACGCAAACGTTTGCGATAAATTCTTGTTGGTTGAGATTTTTTGCAAAAAAGTGCTTGTCTTTTGTTCGTTTTGGGCGTATCTTCTTCATTACCTCATTTTTGGAGAAACGCACAATGACTGTTATTCGTACTCATCATCACCATCATTTCCCTGAATAATCTTTCGGGCATTTGGTGTGTGCGGAAGATAAACTTCCGAGTACGCATAAACGCAAAATCTAACCCTCTCGGAAGTCTTTCGAGAGGGTTTTTTTACATTCTAAATTCAAAAACAAGAAGGAAACTGCAATGACAACACAACTCCCTAAAGACAGATTACGCATCGCAATGCAGAAAAAAGGTCGCCTGAGCCAAGAATGCAGCGATATTCTCAAACAGTGTGGTGTGAAAATTATTTGGAACGATCAACGCCTGATTGCCTATTCGGAAAATATGCCGATTGAAATTCTGCGTGTGCGTGATGATGATATTCCGGGCTTGGTTTTTGATGGCGTGGTGGATCTCGGTATTCTCGGCGAAAATGTGTTGGAGGAAGAAGAGCTCGGGCGTTTGGCAGCGGGTGAAAAAGTCGAATATAAAAAACTTCGCCAGTTCGATTTTGGCGGCTGCCGTTTGTCGCTGGCGATTGATCGAGATAAAGATTACAGTAGCGTAAAAGATTTAGAAAATGCCGTGATTGCCACCTCTTACCCGAATTTGCTCAAGCGTTATATGAAAGAGCAAGGCGTACCCTTTAAAAGCATTTTGCTGACAGGCTCGGTGGAAGTTGCTCCAGCCGCCGGCATTGCGACCGCCATTTGCGATTTAGTTTCCTCCGGTGCTACGCTTGAGGCGAACGGTTTGAAAGAGGTGGAAGTAATTTACCGCTCAACCGCTTGCTTAATTCAACGCCAAGAGCCGCTTTCAGCGGAAAAACAAGCCCTTGTGGATAAGTTACTCGCCCGCATTCAAGGCATTCAACAAGCCAGCGAATCAAAATACATTATGCTCCACGCTCCAAAAGACAAATTAGCCCAAATCACCGCATTATTGCCGGGGGTGGAAAACCCGACCATTCTCCCACTTGCCAACGACCAAACCCGGGTGGCAATGCACGTGGTAAGCCAAGAAAACCTGTTCTGGGAAACAATGGAACAGCTCAAAGAAATGGGGGCAAGTTCGGTGTTGGTTCTCCCAATTGAGAAGATGCTTGCATAAAATCGTAGGGGCGAATTGCAATTTGCCCCTACAAGGAAGATAACAATATAAACCCTACATAGGAATACCACAATGCAAACCCTAATTTGGAACACCCTAACTGAACAAGAAAAACAAACCTATCTCGCACGCCCGGCTCAAGTGATTGGCGAGAGCGTGAAAGCGGCGGTTGATGAAATTAAAACGAATGTGCTGACTAACGGCGATAAAGCCTTGTTCGAGTTTGGCGAGAAATTCGATAAAGTGAAATTAGACAGCCTTGTCATTTCCAAAGCTCAAATTGAGCAAGCGGAAAGCCGTATTTCGCCGGAGCTGAAAAAAGCGATTCAAAATGCGAAAGCGAATATTGAAACCTTCCACAAGGCTCAACAAAATCAAGAAGTGGATATTGAAACCCAGCCCGGCGTGCGTTGCCAAGTGGTGACTCGCCCGATTAATGCGGTGGGGCTTTATATTCCGGGCGGTTCTGCACCACTGTTTTCAACGGTGTTAATGCTTGCTGTGCCGGCAAAAATCGCTGGTTGTAAGAAAATTGTGCTTTGCTCGCCGCCGCCGATTGCAGATGAAATTCTCTACACCGCCAATTTGTGCGGCGTGGAAACCATCTATGCGGTGGGTGGAGCTCAGGCGATTATCGCAATGGCGAACGGCACGGAAACGGTGCAGAAAGTGGATAAAATCTTCGGACCGGGTAATGCTTTTGTGACGGAAGCGAAGCGTCAAGTGGTGCAATCCGGCACTGCGATTGATATGCCGGCAGGCCCAAGCGAAGTGTTGGTGATTGCCGATGGCAGTGCCGATCCGGCTTTTGTGGCGAGCGATTTGCTCTCTCAAGCGGAACATGGGGCGGATTCGCAGGTGATTTTAGTTACTCCGAGCGAAACTTTAGCCAAAGCGGTGGATGCCGAGCTGGAAAAACAGGTAGCGGTGCTGCCTCGTGGCGAAACGGCACGCAAAGCCCTCTCCCATAGTCGCACCTTTATTGCCGAAAATCTGCAACAAGCGGTCGAAATTAGCAATCAATATGCACCCGAGCATTTGATTGTGCAGACGGAAAACGCCCGTGCATTGTTGGCAGATTTGGATAACGCAGGCTCAATTTTCTTGGGGGCGTACTCACCGGAAAGTATGGGCGATTACGCCAGCGGCACCAACCACGTTCTGCCGACTTACGGTTACACCAAAACCTGCTCCAGCCTAGGCTTGGCGGATTTCAGCAAGCGAATGACGGTGCAAGAACTGACATTAGTAGGGTTTAATGCTCTTGCCTCATCAGTAATGGCGATGGCAGAAGCAGAGCAGCTGGATGCTCATAAGCAGGCGGTGGCAATTAGATTAGCCAAATTAGATACCTAGTACGATCCGTGCTAGGCTGAATAATCCCACAGGCTTTTATAGAATGTAAGGAAAAGAATATGATAATCACACAACTCTCCAGAAAAAACATTCAGGCTTTGACCCCATACCAATCCGCCCGTCGATTGGGCGGCAGTGGCGATGTGTGGCTGAATGCCAATGAATATGCAGTTTCACCAAGCTTTGATTTAACCGACCGCACTTTTAACCGCTACCCCGAGCCACAGCCGCAGGCAGTGATAGAAGGCTACGCCCGTTACGCCGGCGTTCAGCCCGAAAACGTGCTGGTTTCCCGTGGCGGTGATGAGAGCATTGAGCTGATTATTCGTGCTTTTTGCGAGCCGAGCGACAGCATTCTTTATTTTCCGCCGACCTACGGAATGTACGCAGTGAGTGCCGATACTTGCGGCATTGCGACCAAAACCGTGCCACTGACCGCCGATTTTCAGCTTGATTTACCACAAATCCAAGCCAATTTGGATGGTGTGAAAGTGGTGTTCGTGTGCAGCCCAAACAACCCGACAGGCAACCTAATCAAGCGGTCGGATTTGCTCGAACTTTTGCAAATGACCGAAGGCAAAGCGATTGTGGTAGTGGATGAAGCCTATATTGAGTTTTGCCCAGAGGCGAGCTTGGTTAATGAGCTAAAAAACTTCCCGCATTTGGCGATTATCCGTACCCTTTCCAAAGCCTTTGCCTTGGCTGGCTTGCGTTGTGGTTTTACTCTTGCAAATGCGGAACTGATTGGCGTGCTACAAAAAGTTATTGCCCCCTATCCGCTACCTGTACCAGTGTCCGACATCGCCGCCCAAGCCCTTTCCCAAAAAGGCATTGAGCAAATGCGTGAGCGAGTGGCGGAAGTGATTACTTTGCGTGCTGAATTGCAAAAAAATCTCGAAAATTTACCGCTTGTAGAAAAAGTTTTTGAGAGCGAGGCAAACTATCTGCTATTCAAATGCCAAGACGGGCAGAAAGTGTTTAAAGTTCTTTGGGAACAGGGGATTATTTTGCGGGATCAGCACAAGGCACTTGGACTGGCGGATTGTATCAGGATTACGGTGGGGACTGCCGAAGAAAATCAAAGAGTGATTGACGCAATTCGTCAATTGTAATACTTAGGACGAGCTGTCCTAGGCTAAAAAGCTCAGCCGCTTTGCGGCTGATGGCACAGATATATAGAGCCACAAAGTGGCTCAGATTAAGTAGCCCCACACGGCTCATGTGGGGAAAATATAGGAGAACAAAATGCAACCAACTTTATTCATCGACCGTGACGGCACGTTAATTGACGAGCCGAAAACTGATTTCCAAATCGACAGTTTGGAAAAACTCAAATTCGAGAAGAACGTAATTCCCGCCCTGCTCAAACTCAAAAGCAAATACCGTTTTGTGATGGTGTCGAACCAAGACGGCTTAGGCACGAGTTCGTTTCCGCAGGAAGATTTCGACAAGCCGCACAACGCAATGATGGCATTATTCAACTCGCAAGGCATTGAATTTGATGATGTGTTGATTTGTCCGCACAAGCCCGAAGACGGCTGCGACTGCCGTAAACCGCACACCAAATTGCTGCAAAAATACATCGACCGCCAACTGTTTGACCCTGCCAACAGCTTTGTGATTGGCGACCGTGCGACCGATGTGCAACTGGCGGAGAACTTGGGTATTCGTGCTCTTCAATATCACCCTGAAAAGCTGAATTGGGATTTAATCACCGAAAAACTGCTGAATGAGCCCGTAACCAACATCGGCGACCGCACGCCACGTTATGCGATCGTTGAGCGTAAAACCAAAGAAACAGATATCAAAGTGCAAGTCTGGCTGGACGAAACAGGGGCGAACGAAATCAGCACAGGCGTGGGCTTTTTCGACCATATGCTCGACCAAATCGCTACCCACGGCGGTTTCCGTATGAACATCACCACCAAAGGCGATTTATGGATTGACGAACACCATACCGTCGAAGACACCGCCCTCGCCCTCGGCACTGCCCTCAAACAAGCGATTGGCGACAAACGCGGCATCGCCCGTTTCGGCTTTGTGTTGCCGATGGACGAATGTAAAGCGGAATGTACAATGGATTTATCAGGTCGCCCATTCATCAAGTTCAAAGCTGATTTCAAACGTGACAACGTGGGCGATTTCAGCACTGAATTGACCGAACACTTCTTCCAATCCATCGCTTTCACCCTACTCGCCACCCTGCACATCAAAGCCAAGGGCGACAACGACCACCACAAAATCGAAAGCTTGTTTAAAGTGTTTGGACGCACGCTTAGACAGTGTATTCGTATTGAAGGGAATGAGTTGCCGAGCAGTAAGGGTGTTTTATAATCACCGTAGGGGCGGGTTTTAACCTGCCCGAAAGTGCGGTCAAAATTTGCAAATTTTTTTAGAACTTAGACCGCTTGTTATATCGCATGTATAAGGGAAAAAAATGATAACGAAAGAAAAGTTAAAACATAAATTTAATCAGCTTAATGTTTATGGTCGTACAGAAGATGGAGCTGAAGAATCTCATAGGATTGACTTATGTTGTATAGCAATAAATATTCTAATTTATTTGGCTGATAAAAGAGAATCCATACTTCCGTATTCATTTGAAAAATTTGGGCAAGCATTAGAAAGATATTTAGATAGTGATAGCCATTTAACGGATGATGTTTCTTATTTAATTTGTGCATCTTTTTTAAAGGAGTATTATCTTTGTAGGACAAAAATTGATACTAAGGATGTAGAATCTTCGGATGTATATAGAATTTGGGATGATTTTAAAGAACTGACAATACCAATCTCAGATAAAAATCCAATATTTAATAACGAATTTTATAAAGAGTTGAAAAGAGATGATACTTTTCTAGATTCTATCTACTTTTGTTTATCTATACAAAATTCTAAAAGCAATGAACTAAAAGAAAAGCGTATGTTATATATAAAGGAACTGGAAACTAAATTTAACTCTTTAAATAGAACACTAGATGAAAATAAACAATCATTAGATATGGCTATAGAAGATTTTTCACATAAAATTGAAAAAACTTATAGTGATACTGATGCTCTATCAAAAAAATTAGATGGATATAAAACAGCATTTAATTTTGTTGGATTATATGATGGTTTTAATAGTTTATCAGAGATTAAAAATAAACAGAAAAATAATACTTTTTGGTTTTCGATTTTTCTAGGAAGTGTGTTGGTTGTGTTGCCATTGGTATTAATATTATTTCATGAGTCAATTGGATATTTTTTTACAGATATAAAATTTGAATTAAATACATTCAAAATTACCCATGAGTTTAACTGGGTTAGAATGTTGCCTGTATTTGGTGTTGAGTTAATTCTACTTTATTTTTTTAGAATTGTTTTAAATAGATTGCATGTATTACAAACTGAGATCGTACAAATTGAGTTAAGAAAATCATTATGTCAGTTTATTCAAAATTATGCTAAATATGCGAAAGAAATCAGAACATTAGAAGATAACAAAGAAGTGAATATTCTAGATAAGTTTGAAAATATTATATTTAGTAATATTTTGTCTAATTCAGATAAAGTGCCAAGTACATTTGATGGTTTAGAACAATTATCTAATTTCATAAAAGAATTTAAAAAATAACAGGAAGCTAAATGACCAACTTAACCATCATCGACACAGGCTGTGCCAACCTGTCTTCGGTCAAATTTGCGTTTGACCGCCTTGGCATTCAAGCTGAGATCTCCCGTGATCTCAACAAAATCCAATCCGCCGATAAACTGCTACTACCCGGTGTGGGAACGGCAATCGCAGCGATGAAAAACCTGCACGATCGCAAGCTGATTGAAACGATTCAAAACGCCAAGCAACCCATGCTCGGCATCTGCTTGGGAATGCAGCTGATGACTGAATTTTCCAGCGAAGGCGATGTAGCAACGCTTGGCTTAATGAGCGGCAACACCGAGCGCTTGCCAAACACTGGCTTGCCGCTGCCGCATATGGGTTGGAACAAGGTCAATTACGCCAAAGATCACCCGCTTTTCCACGGCATTGAGCAAGGTAGCCATTTCTATTTTGTGCATAGTTTTAGCGTGTTGCCGAACGAAAACACCATCGCCACTTGTAATTACGGCGTGGATTTCTCGGCAGCGATTGCGAGCCGTAATTTCTACGGCGTACAGTTCCACCCTGAGCGTTCCGGGGCGGCAGGGGCGAAATTGCTGCGGAATTTTGTGGAGAATATCTAATTTTGTGATCTTGCTCGAAAAATCGGAGTCTGTCTCTTGCCTAGGGTAACTAGTTACCCTAGGTTAAGCATAGTGTAGCCCCATTGGGGCTAATACGAAGGAGGCTGCGATGAGCTACACTCGTTTGATTTACCATATTATTTTTCGCACGAAACACGGTGTTTATGCCATTAACGAGGCACACGAAGCGTTGTTGTATCGTTATATTTGGGGATTTGTTCGGGATCATAATTCAATACTACACCGTATAAATGGAATGCCGGATCATCTACATTTATTGGTTGAAATTCATCAAAGTATTTCGGTGGCGGAATTTGTGGGGAAATTAAAACGAACCAGCCATCTGTTTTTGGATAAACATAAGGATCTCTTTCCTGATTTTAGCGAATGGTCTGTCGGATATTGTGCTTTAAGCTATTGTGAGCGAGATAAACAGAAAATTGTCAATTATATTAAGAAGCAAAAAGAGCATCACAAAACGCACACGTTCAAATACGAAATAAAAATGCTGTTAGCTGAAACAGGCATCGAAATTAACAACGAATTTTTTGATAAACACATTTAACTGTCCCGAAGGGACAGCATTATACTTAACCTAGGGTAACTTGTTACCCTAGGGAATAAAGGAAAAAACATATGCAAAAATCCATCATTATCCCAGCCCTCGATCTTATTGATGGGCAAGTTGTTCGCCTACATCAAGGCGATTATGCCAAACAGACCACCTACACCGATGACCCAATCGCCCAATTTGCCGACTATCTGGCACAGGGGGCGGAGCAGCTGCATTTGGTCGATTTGACCGGAGCGAAAGACCCAGCCAAACGCCAGACTGCCTTAATCGGCAAAATTATCAATGCCACCAACTGCAAAATCCAAGTCGGCGGTGGCATTCGCAGCGAGCAAGATGTAGCGGATTTACTGGCGGTTGGAGCGAACCGTGTGGTGATTGGCTCGACAGCGGTCAAACAGCCTGAAATGGTTAAAGGCTGGTTTAAAAAATATGGGGCGGAGAAATTCGTGCTTGCCCTTGATGTGAATATCGATGCAAGCGGTCAAAAAATCATTGCCATTAGCGGTTGGCAAGAGGCGAGTGGTGTATCGCTTGAAGCCTTGATTGAGGATTTTTCCGCAGTCGGCTTGCAGCATGTGCTTTGCACCGACATCTCTCGGGACGGCACGCTGGCTGGCTCAAATGTGGATTTGTACAAAGAAATTTGTGCCAAATATCCCGAAATCCAGTTCCAATCCTCAGGCGGTATCGGCTCGCTTGCTGACATCGAGGCGTTAAAAGGCACAGGCGTGGCGGGCGTGATCGTTGGGCGTGCGTTGTTAGAGGGTAAATTTAGCGTAGCGGAGGCAATCGAATGTTGGCAAAACGGATAATTCCTTGTTTAGATGTGCGTGACGGGCAGGTCGTCAAAGGCGTGCAGTTCCGCAACCACGAAATCATCGGCGACATCGTACCGCTTGCTGAGCGTTATGCAGACGAGGGGGCGGACGAGCTGGTGTTTTATGACATCACCGCATCAAGCGACGGTCGCACGGTGGATAAAAGCTGGGTCGAGCGAGTGGCTCAGGTCATTGACATTCCGTTCTGCGTGGCGGGCGGGATTAAAACGATTGCCGACGCAGAGCAGATTTTTGCATTCGGTGCGGATAAAATCTCCATCAATTCCCCTGCCCTTGCTGATCCTGATTTGATTAGCCGCCTTGCGGATCGTTTTGGCGTGCAGGCGATTGTAGTCGGCATTGATAGCTGGTTTGAGGCGAACACCGGCAAATACTGGGTCAATCAATACACTGGCGATGAAAAACGCACTCGTCAAACCAACTGGCAGCTGCTTGATTGGGTCGCAGAAGTGCAAAAACGAGGGGCTGGCGAAATCGTGCTGAATATGATGAACCAAGACGGCGTGCGTAACGGCTACGATTTGGTGCAACTAAAAAAAGCGCGTGAAGTTTGCAATGTACCACTGATTGCATCAGGCGGGGCAGGCGAAATGGTGCATTTCCGTGATGCGTTTATTTATGCACAAGTTGATGGGGCATTGGCTGCAAGCGTGTTCCACAAGCAGATTATCAATATTGGCGAGTTGAAGGCGTATTTGGCGGCTGAAGGGGTAGAAATCCGTAAATAATCTTAGTGGCTGGTATAGACCTCTACTTAAAAGATTTAACAAGCGGTTAAAGTGGATAAAAATTTTACAATGGTACGAGTGAGGACTCTCTAGCTAGCAAAGAGTACTGGGTGAAAAGGAATTAAAAATGAAAAAGGTGCTGATTAGTGCTTGTTTATTAGGCGATAATGTTAAATATTCGGGTGGGAATAATTTATCCGATGAACTCATCGCGTTACTCAAAAAGTATGATATTCAGTTAGTGCCGATTTGTCCTGAAATATTGGGCGGATTGCCGATACCAAGACCTCCTGCTGAAATACGTAACGGGGATATTGTGACAGTTACAGGTGATTCAGTTTTAGCTGAATTTCGACTCGGTGCTGAAAGAGTTCTGAATAAAGCGCAAATTGAAAAAATCCAAATTGCGATTTTAAAAGAAAAAAGCCCATCCTGTGGTAGCAGCTATATTTATGATGGAAATTTCACAAACCGACTAATTGCAGGTGAGGGTATAACAACTCAATTACTGCGAGCAAATGGTATAGAAGTGTTTTCGGAGAATGATTTATCACAACTAGAAAATATCTTTCAAGATAAGTACTAGAACGTAGGGACAGGTTTATCCCATCCAAAAAATAATTGAAAATGGGTAGGGGTATACCCTGTTCCTATAAGATCAAGCGGTCAAATTTTAGGAAAAATATGCAAATTCAAAACATTGATTGGCAAAAAATGGACGGTTTATTACCTGTTATCGTCCAAAACGCCCAAACCTGCGAAGTGTTAATGCTTGGCTATATGAACCAAGAGGCATTAGAAAAAACACTCAACGAGAAACGAGTGACTTTCTACTCTCGTACCAAACAACGTTTATGGACGAAAGGCGAAACATCGGGCCATTTTTTAAATGTGGTGGATATGAGCTTAGATTGTGATAACGACACGTTGCTCATTCTTGCCAACCCCATTGGCGAAACCTGCCACACGGGGGCGGAGAGCTGTTTTCATCAATTTGAGCAAGAACAGCCGGATTGGATCTTTTTCTCTAAATTAGAGCGGATGATCGCCGAGCGTAAAAATGCCGATCCGGAAAGTTCTTACACGGCAAAACTGTACGCCAAAGGCACGCATAAAATTGCGCAAAAAGTGGGTGAAGAAGCGGTGGAAAGCGTGATTGCGGCAATGGCAAATGATCGGGAAGAGTTGGTATCCGAAGTGGCGGATCTGGCGTATCATTTAACGGTGTTGCTGCACAATGCGGACTTGTCTTGGGCGGATGTAAACGCAAAATTGAAAGAACGCCATAAGGGGATTGGTTTGCACCCTGAGGGTTCGAATAAGTAAAAATACAAGCGGTTGAATTTGTTAATTTTTTTGTAAAAGATGGAGCTACAGCTGCTTCTCTATTTTTTATTCCAACTGGCTTAAGCCTTGCATAATTCTACTTGGAATATCTCCTTCGATTTGCTGAATGGCATAATCAATCGCATAACAGAAAGCATTACTGTTTGCTCCTCCGTGGCTTTTCACCACGACTTTTGATAAACCGAGCAGGGTTGCTCCATTATGGCGATCAGGGTTGATTTCTTGTAGCTTACGGTAGTAGCGATAGAAAATCAATTTGAGTAAGTATCGTTTAGTGCTACGGCAAATATTAGAGTCTGCTTTCTCTTTTTTAAAGAGCGCAATAATATTTTTCGCTGCACCTTCCAATGCTTTTAAAGCGATATTACCTGTATAGCCGTCACAAATAATTACATCGGTTAAGTAGCTGGTTAATTTATCACTTTCAATGAAACCGATGTAGTTCAAATCTTGTCTGTTTTTGAGTTGCTGATGAACTGCTTGAAGTTGTGCTGTACCTTTGTTTTCTTCTGTGCCGATATTCAACAAAGAAATGCGAGGGTAAACTAAGCCTAACATCACTTGAGCAAATAGATTCCCCATCTCGGCAAATTGTTGTAGCTGGTAATCGCTTACTTCAATATTTGCTCCTAAATCTAACATAACTGTAGATTTTCCATTCATTGCAGGAATAAGAGATGTAAGAGCTGGGCGTTCAATATTGGGGAGTGGAGCAATTAATAATTTTGCTAGCCCCATTAATACACCTGTATTTCCTCCACTCACACAACCTTGTGCTTTTCCCTCTTTTACAGCCTCAAGTGCTAAACGCATAGAACTGTTTTTACTTTGGCGGATAGCTTTTGAGAAAGAAATATCTGCATCAATTACCTGTTCGGTATGATGAAATTGAATTTTGGGATGATTCTGTAAAGTGTATTTTTGTAATAGTGGAATTGCTTGGTGTTGATTACCAAATAATAAAAATGTGAGATTAGAGTTTTTTTGAAGGGCCTGTGCTATAGCAGGAATAATAACACGGGGACCTAAGTCCCCGCCCATCACATCTACTGCTAGAGTGATATCATTCAAGATAAACCTCGAAAGGAATTACTTGTTGATTACTTTACGACCACGGTAGTAACCGTCTGCAGTAACGTGGTGACGGAAGTGTGTTTCGCCACTTGTTTTATCCACTGAAACTGCTGCAGTTGTTAATGCATCGTGTGAACGACGCATATCACGACGTGAACGAGATTTCTTATTTTGTTGAACAGCCACGGGCTTTCTCCTAGATCTAGTTTTTCTTTAAATTAGCTAATACTGCAAACGGATTTGGTTTGCTTGCCAGTTCTTCTGGTAACTCGCCAAATGTACGTTCACTCACGGACACTTCACAGTGTTCTTCACTATGCATCGGGACTAGAGGTAATTCAAGAATCAATTCATCTTCAATCATATCTAGTAAATTTACTTCACCAAACTCGTTTACTTCGATAGGTTCATAAATTTCGGGCAAGATGTCCGCCTGATCCATGTTAGACACCGGACTGAAACAAAATGAACAGTCTAGCGTGTGTGTAAACGGGTTATCACATCGTTGGCAATCAAATTCCACATCGATTTTAGCTGAGCCTTTAATCACAGTTAAACGTTGCGGATCGATATATAACGAGAGAGTAACTTGTGCATCAGTTAGCACATTACATACTGATTCACCCAAGCGTTTTAGAAGTTTACCTGAAATGTAACCTTCATAATCCACTCGACGCTGAGCGTCTCTATAAGGGTCAATCGTAAGGGGTAGTTTTACCTTTTGCATAGGGTGTGCATATTACAGATAGAAAGCAAATTAGTCAAAGGAAAATTATTTTTTAATGCAGAATATTAACTGAAATTAAGGGGATTTTTTGACTTATCATAAAAAGCAATTATATTTCGGGATAATTTTTCATCTAGTTATCGCAAAACTAGCTAAAAAGCTGACTTTTGATTAAAATTCTGAAAGTTATTATTTGACGAGATTCGAGAAAATATGTTACTTCCTATTTTAGCTATTGCAGCTTATGCCTTAACGTTGCTTTGGGTTGCCCCCACCTTAGTGAATTTGGAAAGTGCAACAGAAAATAAAAAGCCGAATATAACCCTTGTTTTTGGGTTTGGTTTATTAGCTATTCTTTTGCATTGTGTCGTGTTATATAACCAATTATGGCTAATAGAAGGACAGAATTTTACGGTAACAAATGTGATCTCTTTAATGAGTTTCATAATGGTTGTTTGTGTAACTTTTACATTGCTCAAATGGAAAACTGCTTGGTTTCCTCTGCTTGTTGTATATTCCTTTGCGATTTGTAGTGTGGCGGTAGCCAGTTTTGTGCAGGGGAGTTTTATCCGCAACATAGAAGAAAATGCAGGATTTATTTTCCACTTAGGCATTGCACTGTTCTCTTATGCGTTATTTTTTCTCGCCTTAATTTATGCGTTTCAATTAAAATGGCTAGATCACAAACTCAAAAGCAAAAAAATGTTCTTTTGTTCTATTCTTCCACCATTAATGTCGGTTGAACGCCATTTCTTTACCTTAACACTTGCGGCACAAGCGATGCTTACGCTTACACTATTTTCAGGTGTGATTTATCTACATAATTTTTTTGAGCCTGAGCATATCCATAAAGCGATTTTCTCATTTTTGGCTTGGATTGTTTATAATGTTCAAATATTAGGTCAATGGAAATTACGTTGGCGAGGAAAACGGGTGCTTATTTATTCAATTTCGGGTATGATGTTGCTCACAATCGGATATTTCGGTAGCCGTTTGATCGTCCATTAATCGCTACAAGCGGTTAAAAAAGCCCGATTTTTTGCAAATCGGGTTTTTTAGGCGAAAGTAAGTGGTAGCAATCATCGAATTGTTATCACTTTATGATTAATTTATATAGGAATTTAATTTTGGACAGTATTCCCCTGAGTAGTTTATTTATTTCTTTAGCTATTCTTTTAGTACTCTCTGCGTTTTTTTCAGGTTCGGAAACCGGCCTGATGTCTTTAAACCGTTATAAAATGCGCCATCTTGCTGAGCAAGGACATAAAGGGGCAAAATTAGCGGAAAAACTCTTAGCACGAACTGATGTTCTGCTCAGTCTTATTTTAATCTGTAATAATCTTGTAAACATCGCTGCCTCTGCAATTGCTACAATGATCGGTATGCAGCTTTCCGGCGAGAAGGGTGTTGCGATTGCTACAGGTTTACTTACATTTGTAATGTTGGTTTTCTCCGAAATTCTGCCTAAAACGATTGCGGCAACTTATCCTGAAAAGGTGGGTTTTTTTGTTAGTTTCGTATTAACACCACTTAAGAAATTACTGAGCCCGATAGTCTTTTTAATGAATCTAATTATTGCAGGTTTATTAAAATTATTACGTATTCAACAGAAAGATAAACAAGAGCTTAGCCCAGAAGAGCTCCGTAGCGTGGTACTTGAATCAGGTAAATTCATCCCGGCAGAACACCGTGAAATGCTTGTATCTATTTTAGATATGGAAAAAGTCACTGTGGATGACATTATGGTGCCTCGTAATGATATTAGCGGCATTGATATTGATGATGATTGGAAAGCCATTATGCGCCAATTGAATCATGCCCCACACGCTAGGGTCTTAATTTACAAAGGGGATATGGATACTAACATAATGGGGATTTTACGTGTACGTGAAGCATTCCGTTTAATGTTAGAGAAAAACGAATTTACCAAAGAAATGTTAGTTCGTGCGATTGATGAGGCTTACTTTATTCCTGAAGGTACACCATTAACTACGCAATTAATTAACTTTAAAACGAATAAAGAACGAATTGGCTTGGTTGTTGATGAATATGGTGATATTAAAGGCCTAGTTACGCTTGAAGATATTTTAGAGGAAATTGTGGGTGAGTTTACTACTTCATCAGCTCCAACGCTTGAACAGGAGGTTCAGCCGCAATCAGATGGTACAGTCATTATAGAAGGCTCAGCAAATTTACGAGATCTTAATAAACTCTTTAATTGGGAATTGCCGCTTGATGAAGCCAGAACATTTAACGGATTATTATTGGAGCATTTAGAGAAAATTCCTGATGAAGGTATAGAATTTGAAATATATAATTTAAAAGTTACTATTCTTGAAGTTGCAGAAAATATGGTCAAACAAGCTAGAGTAAAGTATTTAGCTCCAGAACCAATAGCGAATAACGATTAGTATTAAAAATACTTAGTAGAAATAACACATCATTTTAATAAATGATGTGTTATTTTTTTGTTTAATAATAATAAAAATGATTATGCTAATATGTTGAATGTTTTAATTTATATTCTACTGTTAAAGTTATTTATTTAGATTTTTAATTTGTTTTTATGTTTTATTTTAGTTTTTAATGCTGTTAACTGGCGGTTTTAATGGGGTTTATTTAGATTTTTATGCTTTACTTTTAGGTTGAGTTTAGGCATATTTCGTTACCAAAATGTGAATAACGCACATTTCATAATATTCTCTGGTCATTTTTATAATTTGAGGTAATTACCCGTGTCTAATCCATCATCAACCTCTTCACAAAGAGAAACCTTTGCTGGTCGTGGAGCATTTATTATGGCAGCCATTGGCTCAGCTGTCGGCTTAGGAAACATCTGGCGCTTCCCTTACACCACTTACGAAAATGGTGGCGGTGCTTTTATTCTACCATACATCATCGCCTTATTAACTGCAGGTTTACCGTTGCTATTCTTAGATTATGCGATTGGGCATAAATATCGTGGTGGCGCACCGCTTTCATTCCGTCGTTTCAGCCCGAAATTTGAAACTTTCGGCTGGTGGCAGGTATTAATCAACGTGATTATCGGTATCTACTACGCCGTTGTGTTAGGCTGGGCAGCAAGTTATACCTATTTCTCGCTTAACAGTGCTTGGGGTGATAAACCTGTTGATTTCTTTGTTGGCGAGTTCTTAAAAATGGGCGACATCACACAAGGTGTTAGCTTTGAATTTGTAGGAGCGGTAACCGGTCCATTAGTTGCAGTTTGGTTAGTAGCTATTGCTGTATTAGCTTTAGGGATCAAAAAAGGAATTTCAGCGGCTTCTAATATCCTAATGCCATTATTGGTTGTGATGTTCTTAATCTTGGTAGGCTATTCTTTAACTCTGCCGGGAGCCGCAAAAGGCTTAGATGCGTTGTTTACACCAAACTGGGAAAAACTAACTGACCCAAGTGTGTGGATTGCAGCTTATGGTCAAATCTTCTTTTCACTCTCAATCTGCTTTGGGATTATGATTACTTATGCTTCATACCTCAAGCCAAAAACAGATTTAACCGGTTCAGGTTTAGTGGTTGGCTTTGCCAACAGTGGCTTTGAATTATTAGCCGGTATTGGCGTATTTGCAGCGCTTGGCTTTATGGCAACTGCGGCAGGTCAAGAGGTTAATGAAGTAGCGAAAGGCGGTATCGGCTTAGCGTTCTTTGCCTTCCCAACTATCATTAACCAAGCCCCGATGGGAGCATTAGTAGGCGTATTATTCTTCGGATCATTAACCTTTGCAGCATTAACCTCATTTATTTCTGTTGTTGAAGTTATCGTATCAGCAGTGCAAGATAAATTGAATGCAGGACGTGTAAAAGCAACTTTACTGGTGGGTATTCCAATGATGGTTGTTTCAGTAATGTTGTTCGGTACAACCACAGGCTTACCAATGCTTGACGTAATGGATAAATTCGTGAATCAATTCGGCATTGTGGCAGTGGCGTTCGTATCATTAGTTGTGATTGTAACCAGTGAAAAACTCAGTACGTTAGAAAGACATATTAACGAAGTTTCTTCATTTAAAGTTGGCTTTATCTGGCGTTTATGTATCGTAGTTACCGCAGGTGTGCTTGCATTTATGTTATTCAGTGAGATTGCGAAAGTATATCGTGAGGGCTATGAAGGCTACCCAAGCTGGTTTGTAAACACCTTCGGTTGGGGTATGGCAATTGGCTTAGCGGTTGTGGCTTACCTACTTTCAAGACTCGCGTGGAAAAATGAACCAAAAGGAGAACTATAATGAGTACCGCAGCAATTATTACAATGGTGGTTGCAATGACGATCATTTGGGGAGGCTTAATTTTCGCAATTAAAAGCCTACCGAAAGAAGAGCAATAGTTTGCAAAGATAATTAAAAAAATGACCGCTTACAAGCGGTCATTTTTTACTAAACAATGCCAAATTTTTCTTTCACAAAGGCTTGGAAATCAGTACAGCCACCAACGTGAACATTATCAACAAAAATTTGTGGCACGGTTGCAACAGGCTTACCAACACGTGGTTCTAAATCTTCTTTTGATAAACCTTCTGCAATCATATCAATAAATTTAAAATCAAAATCGTTTAATTCGGTTTTCATTTTTTCAGCTAATTGTTTTGCACGCACGCAGTACGGGCAAGATAAACGTCCATAAATTTCAACAAACATCTTTTTTCCTCTATAAGTTGTTAATAACAAGCGGTTATATTTTAACAATTTTTTGCAAACCAAGCATAGCTTTATTCACCTCACGGCTTGGGCTTTAATATGATATACTTCACTCAAATTTATTGACGAGAAAAGAATATGTCCGAATTAATGACCTTTGAGGAGCTTGATTTAAGCCCTCAACTTCTAAAAGCCTTAGCAAAAAAAGGCCACAGCCGCCCAACAGCAATTCAACAAGCCACTATTCCAGCTGCCCTTGAAGGGCGAGATTTACTGGGTTCTGCTCCAACAGGCACAGGGAAAACGGCAGCATTCTTACTGCCAGCGATTCAACATTTATTAGACTACCCACGCCGTAAGCCGGGAGCTCCACGCATTTTAGTGCTTACCCCAACTCGAGAGCTGGCAATGCAGGTGGCGGAACAGGCTGAAGAGCTGGCACAATTTACCAACTTAAGTATTGCGACTATTACAGGCGGAGTGGCGTATCAAAATCACGGTGAAGTCTTTAACAGTAATCAAGATATTGTGGTAGCAACGCCGGGTCGTTTGATGCAATATATCAAAGAAGAAAACTTTGATTGCCGAGCAGTTGAAGTGCTGATTTTTGACGAAGCAGACCGAATGTTACAAATGGGCTTTGGGCAAGATGCAGAGAAAATTGCGGCAGAAACCCGTTGGCGTAAACATACTTGGTTATTCTCAGCCACTCTTGAAGGGGAATTGTTGGAGGATTTCTCTGAGCGATTATTAAACGACCCAATAAAAGTAGATGCAGAGCCGAGCCGTCGTGAGCGTAAAAAGATCCAGCAATGGTACTATCATGCCGATAATGTGGAGCATAAAACCAAATTGTTGGCTCGTCTTATCGGAGAATTTTCGGTGGAAAAAGCAATTGTGTTTGTTCGCCGCCGTGAAGATGTGCGAGAGCTAAGCGACACACTTCGCAAACGTGGTTTGCGTTCCACTTACCTTGAAGGCGAAATGGCACAAACCCAACGTAATCAGGCGATTACCCGTTTAAAAGAGGGCGTTGTGAATGTTCTTGTTGCGACCGATGTGGCGGCTCGTGGTATCGACATTGACGATGTGGATTTCGTGATCAACTACGATTTGCCATACAGTGCCGATACTTACCTTCACCGCATCGGGCGAACCGCTCGTGCCGGCAAAAAAGGCTCAGCAGTTTCGTTAGTAGAAGCTCACGATTATAAGCTACTCGGTAAAATCAAGCGTTATACGGAAGAAGCATTAAAGCCGCGTATTATCGAAGGCTTAGAACCTCGAACCAAAGCCCCGAAAGATGGCGAGTTGAATGTAACGAGCAAAAAAGAAAAAGCCCGCATTAAAAAGAAAAAAGAGGTGAAGAAAGAAGCGGCGAAGCAAAAGGTAAAAGTTCGCCATAAAGACACCAAAAATATCGGCAAACGCCGTAAGCCAAGCAGTGAATCGGCAGCGGTTAAACAGGTGTAATGATACAAGCGGTTATTTTCTGAAGATTTTTTGCAAAAAATTGATCAAGAATAACCGCTTGTTTTATATCTACCTTACTGCCATTTGAAATAAAATCACTTCCGCTTGGCAGCTAAAGGTTATCCACATTTTCATCAGAAAACCGTCTGCAATTTGTGTGATTTCACTTTGAATTTCACAAGTCTCAGTTTCGACCGATTTTGCTTTTTGTGTGAAAAATTCGACCGCTTTTAAAGCCATTTCTTCACTGTCATAAACTGCTTCAAAGGCAATTTGGCGGTCTGCGTTATCTAACATAGAGTTGCCTTTTAGCTTACACATATTGTGTGCATCAGCGGCTTTTTGTTGCATTGTTTTACTCATATTACACCTTATCTGAAATTTCTTTTAACCAAGTATAAGACTGATGTTGTTTTTGTTCATCGAAAATATAGCTCACTGCCATAATTTCATCAATTTCGATTCTCTCTTTTAACTCTTTGAGTTGTTGTTCAACACTCTCACGGCTGCCGATAAGTGAGCAGGCTGTCATTTGGCGAACAACCGTTTTTTCTTGGTTATATAACGCATTTTGTTGAAAAGCAACAGGTCCGAAATGTGGCACAATTTCCGCTTTCACAAAATTTTCCCAGACCTTTTCATCAGACTCGACAGGCGGTTGCAGGTTGTTTTGAGCATTGGTTACTACATTTAAGAAAAACTGGGTTTGAGTGGTAGCAAGTTGTTCCGCCTCTTGGTCGGTTTCAGCTACGATTGCATTTACACCGAGAATCACATAAGGTTTATCCAGCACTTCCGATGGCTTAAAGTGTGTGCGATAAATTCGTACTGCATCGTCCATAAAACGAGGAGCAAAATGTGAAGCAAAGGCATAAGGCAAGCCGCGTTCTGCTGCTAAATACGCACTTTCAGGGCTAGATCCTAGAATATAAAACGGCACATTTAGCCCTTGTGCAGGGTAAGCAGATACAGGATTTGTGCCTTCAAAATAGCCTTTTAGTTCGCTGATTTCATCGGGGAAAGGCAAACTTTGTGCATTACGGCGTAAAGCGGTGGCGGTACGCATATCAGTACCCGGTGCACGCCCAAGCCCTAGTTCTACACGGTTAGGGTAGAGCGTTTCAAGTGTGCCGTACTGTTCTGCCACAATGTAAGGGCTGTGGTTAGGCAGCATTACGCCACCTGATCCCACTCTTAATGTTTCAGTGTGAGAAAGTGCGTGCTGAATGAGTAATTGTGTTGCCGAGCTGGCAAGGTTTTTCATATTATGATGTTCTGCAATCCAATAGCGTTCAATGCCGATCTTTTCTGCGTGTTTTGCTAATCTCACCATAGAATCGACCGCTTGTTTAGCGGTTTGCCCTTCACGAATAGGCACAAGATTTAGAATGGATAATTTTGTCATAAGGCTTTCCAATTGAATAAATGTATAAAAGAAAATGCTGAATAGTTTAACTATCCAGCATTTTTAAAACTATAACTATTTCAGGGATATTATTTTTTACTTAAGAAGATTATCGCATCAATATAACGTTGAATGAAGTCATTCGTTGATGAGGAATCTGCAAAGCCTTCCAAGTTGATTTGGTATTGACCATTTACGAAAAATGCAGGCACACCACGGATTTGGAAGTCTTCCGCCAATTGAACTTGTTTATTCACTAAGCCATTTACTGCGAAGCTGTTAATGCCACTATCAAACTGTTCAGCCGTAATGCCGTTTGCTAAAAATACCGCACGGATATCGTCCATTGATTTGAATGCATCTTTTTGTGCACCTTCAAATAACGCAGTTTTTACTTTATCTTCTGCACCTAATGCCATCGCTAATGCCCAAGCACGGGTTAAGTTTTCTGATTGACCACCCAAGAAATTAACGTGATATTGCACTAATTTGGTGTCAGGCGGTAATTTCGCTTTAATTTGGCTTGGGATTTTATAGCTTAATTCAAAATCATAGCAATGCGGGCAGTAGAATGAGAAAAATTCTACTACTTCTTTTTGAGCTGATGGTGCTTTACGCACTTCAATATATTCTTTGCCTGCGGTTGGATCAGCGGCGATTGCCGTTGAATTAAAAGCAAAAAGTGCCGAAAGAACCACAAGAGCCGTTTTTAATGCCAATTTTTTCATAATCATTCCTCAAAAATAAAAAAGTAAATAAGTCGGAAATAAGACAATCCTAATCGTTTAAAATTCCACGGGCACGTAATAAAGCGGTTTTAAAATCATCTTCGTAATCTTTTTTAATGCCGGGAATAGGCTCAAGCTTATCTGCGTTTCGCATTTTTAGCTGATAAATCAAGACCTCATCGCTCAGTGCTTTGAAATTATCCGGCTCGCCCACTTCCACCGAAAGCTGCTGCAAAATATCAATGAGGTGTAAGTCAGGATTTTTACGCCAATGTTCGCCAAGTAACTCTAATAATTCTTCCAAGCGTTTGCATTTCATTGTTTGCCCCTTAAAAAATCTTGTTGGAAATTAAGGGAAATAATATACTTTTGCTTTAGTTTTTGCAAAATTTTAAGGGGTAAAGCTGTGAGTAAAACAATAGAAGAACGCATTTCAGCCGTGATTTTAGCAGGCGGTTTGGCTCGCCGAATGAATGGGGCAGAAAAGGGCTTACAACTTTTTGATGGAAAAACGCTTATTTCACACATTTTAACCCGTCTTTCCCCACAAGTTAGCGACATTTGGCTGAATATAAACCGTTCTATTGAGCAATATCAGCAACATTATCCTACAATTCCTTATTACCAAGATAGTTTGCCCGATTTTCAAGGTCCGCTAAGCGGAATGCTATCAGGCTTAGAGAAAATTGACAGCGACTATTTGCTCTTTGTGCCTTGTGATACGCCTTTTATTCCAACGAAGTTATTGCAAAAATTACACACCGCCTTACGCATTAACAACGCTCAAATTGCCTATGTTCACGATGGCGAGCGACCACACCCAACATTTGCATTGGTTCATCATTCGGTAAAAGAGGAATTGAGCCACTATTTAGCTTCAGGCGAACGCCGTCTGCTTTGGTTTTTCCAATCACAAAAAAGTGTAGCGGTGGATTTTTCTGAACAAAAATCCGCATTCACGAACGTGAATACATTGGAAGATTTAAACCGAGTAAGCCAATTTCCGGTGAAAACCCTTGCGATTACAGGCTACAGCGGCACGGGCAAAACTACCTTATTGGAAAAATTAATCCCAAAATTGACCGCTTGTGGCATTCGGGTTGGCTTGATTAAGCACTCCCACCATAATGTTGATGTAGACAAAAAAGGCAAAGACAGCTACCGTCTACGTGAAGCAGGAGCTAATCCGACAATGATTGTGTGCGATGAACGTTGGGCGTTAATGACAGAAACCAAACAAGCGGTCGAATTTTCTCAATTAATTGCAAAATTCAATCCGCAAGAGATCGATCTTGTTTTCGTGGAAGGCTTTAAACACGAAACTTTGCCGAAAATTCAGCTCCATCGCAAAGAGATTGAAAAGCCATTGCCGGAGCTTGATAAGTGGACGATTGCTACCGCAACGGATTATTTTCTTGAGCGAGAGAATTTACTTGATATTAATGATGTGGAACAAATTACTGAATTTATAAGAGAGTGGATTAGATAAAACTAAGGCGAACGTGATGTTCGCCTTTTGTTTCAGAGGGCGTTCTATTTTGCAAATTCTTGCATAAATTCGCCCGCTTGTTTCACCATTGAGCTTGAGCCAACAAAGAATGGCACACGTTGGTGTAACTCAGTTGGTTTAATATCCAAAATTGGATTAAAACCGTCAGTTGCCATTCCGCCTGCTTGTTCGGCTAAAAAAGCGATTGGGTTGCATTCATAGAGTAAACGTAATTTGCCTTTCGGGTAAACGGTTGAAGTTGGATAAATGTAGATCCCACCTTTTAATAAATTGCGGTGGAAGTCAGATACTAACGAGCCGATATAACGTGATGAATATGGGCGTTTAGTGGCTTCGTCCGTTTCTTGGCAATATTTGATAAAGCGTTTTACCCCTTGAGGGAAGGTTACATATTGCCCTTCGTTGATGGAGTAATATTTTCCTTCTGTCGGTGTTTTGAGATCAGGGTGAGAAAGAATAAATAAGCCGAGTGATGGATCGTAAGTAAAGCCATTCACCCCATTACCTGTGGTGTAAACCAACATTGTTGATGAGCCATAAGTAACGTAACCGGCAGCAACTTGTTTACGCCCTTCTTGCAAGAAATCTTCTTTGGTGACAGGCGTGCCGATTGGTGAAACGCGGCGGTAGATCGAGAAGATCGTACCAACAGATACATTCACTTCAATATTAGATGAGCCATCAAGCGGATCCGTCATTAAAATATATTTTGCGTTGCGACCACGTTCCGTGTCAAATGCAACAAAGTCATCATCTTCTTCTGAAGCAAAACCTGCTACGTCCTCACGGGCTAATAAGGCTTTTTTCATTGTTTCATTTGCGAAAACATCAAGCTTCATTTGAGCTTCGCCTTGCACGTTTTCAGAGCCTGCTGTGCCTAAAATATCTTGGCTTAAGCCCGCACGGTTAATTTCACGGTGAATAATTTTTGCAGCTAAACGAATTGATGACAAAATACCACTTAATTCACCTTTCGCTCCAGGGTATTCGGCTTGTTTTTCAATAATAAATTCGCCGAGCGTTTTCATAGTTTTCTCCTTATCTATGTTAGAATCCCACTATTATAGCGACTACCTAAAAGAGGTAGAAAATTAATACTTAGTTTTGTGATCTCATTCACATTTTTGTTGGTTTTCAATCATTTCACTCATCAAAGGAATATATTATGAACTTGGGCAATGAATTAAAATTAACCAAATATAATGAATTGGATGTGCTGGAAGTTAATCACAGTAAAGTCAAAGCCAAAATTGCATTGCAAGGGGCTCAATTGCTGAGTTGGCAACCAAGTAATGTAAAGCAAGACGTATTGTGGCTAAGTGAAATTGAGCCTTTTAAAACGGGCACGGCAATTCGGGGCGGTGTGCCGATTTGTTACCCTTGGTTTGGTACGGCAAAAGAACCGGCTCACGGCACGGCTCGTATTCGGGAATGGATGTTGGTGGAAAATAGTGCTTCGGCTGACAATGTGCGTTTGGTGTTTGCGTTAGACAATGAGGCGAAAATCGAGATGATTTTAGGCGAAAGCTGCGAGCTGTATTTCATCCATTTGCAAGCGGAACCAGCTCAGATCGCCCTGCACACCTATTTTAATGTTGGTGATATTGAGCAAATCGAGGTGCAAGGTTTGCCGAGTACTTGTGAAGATAAATTAACCAACAGCCAAGCGGAAGTGCCATCGCCACGCAAAATTCGTGAAAGCGTGGACTGCATTTACGCCGCGCAAGCGGTCAATTTTATTCAAGATTTTGCAAATCAACGCACCATTCGCATTGGGCATATCAACGCCAGCGAAACCGTGCTTTGGAACCCGTGGCAAAAAGCCGTGGGCGGAATGAGCGAAACTGGCTACAAAACAATGGTTTGTGTGGAAACTGCTCGAATTTATCGCTTGGTGCAGCAGAATGAAAAAGTGGGTGTGAAAATTACTTTGGAATAAGTAAAAGGCGGACATTTTGTCCGCCTTCAATTTACACCAAATCAAACAGCAAAAATTCCACATCGCCTTGAGCGGCAATCTCTAATGCGGTTTCTTGGCGAATGCCTAACGCATCGCTGGTGGAAAGCTCCACACCATTCACGCTCAAATTGCCTTTCACTACTTGTAGCCAGTAGCTGCGGTTCGGGTTCAGAGCAATTTGCTCACTTTTTTCCGTTGGATATTGATAACGCCAGAGTTTCATATCTTGGTAAATTTTAAACGAACCCTCTTCGGCATTTGGCGACAGAATTAACGTTGCTCCCTCTTTCGGGGCAAATTTGTCTTGGCTGTAGCGTGGTGTAACATCTTTTTGATTTGGAATAATCCAAATTTGGTAAAGGTGTAAGGTTTCATCTGAAGATGGGTTTACCTCAGAGTGGAAGATCCCTGTTCCTGCCGACATAATCTGAAATTCACCGGCTTTCACTTCAGTTTTATTGCCCATACTGTCTTCGTGAGCAACACGTCCGTTCAGTACATAAGTCAAAATTTCCATATTGTCGTGGGGGTGCTTGCCGAAACCGTAATTTGGGGCGATGAAGTCCTCATTAATCACGCGTAAATGGGAAAAATGGATATGTTTTGGGTCGTAATAATTGGCGAATGAAAAAGTGTGATAGCTCTCAAGCCAGTCGAAAGATCCGTTGCCACGTTCGTGTGCTTTTCTAAGTTGTAACATAATATATTCCTTATTTGTGTGTTTTGTTATGAATAGTTTACTCTGTTATTAAAATAGATAAATAGTGATTTTATAGATTAATTGTTTTCTATTGGTAAATAATTTGCAAAAAAGAACAGCTTGCATTTTCCTTAAAAAACGTTATGATTACGCCCCCTTGAGTTCCCTTACCTCAAGTTGTTGTTTAACTAAAAAGGATACAATATGAATCTTAATACTTACTTTTCGGACGAAAGCAAATTTCGTTCGCTGATTTTACTTTCCCTTTTCCACATTTTTATTATTACCATCAGTAACTATTTAGTGCAGATTACGTTTGAAATAAAAGTGCCATTTACTGATTGGGTGATTCCAACCACTTGGGGAACTTTCACTTTCCCGTTTATTTTCCTAGCTACCGATTTAACTGTGCGAGTGTTTGGGGCTGAGCTGGCTCGAAAAATTATTTTTCTCGTAATGTTGCCTGCGTTGCTTATCAGTTACATCATTTCAGTGCTGTTCTTTGAAACCGAATTTCAAGGCTTTACTGCGTTATCTGAATTTAATCTTTTTGTTTTCCGAATTGCATTAGCCAGTTTTAGTGGCTATGTGGTTGGACAATTTCTGGATATTTTTGTATTCAACCGTTTACGTCAAGGCAAAAGCTGGTGGCTTGCTCCAATGTGTTCGACTATTTTCGGTACATTAATTGACACTTTTGTCTTTTTCGCAGTGGCATTCTATAAAAGTAGTGATGAATATATGGCGGAACATTGGTTTACCATCGGGTCGGTAGATTATGCGTTTAAACTTTTTGTGAGTTTATTACTGTTCTTGCCGCTTTATGGTGTTGTATTAAATTTCATTATGAAAAAATTAGATTTGAAATAGAAATTATTCTGTGAGGGTTTGGGGATTATATCGAAAAAAGGTATAATCCCCATAATTTTTTATATTTAGAGAACAAAACAATGAGTAATATTCCATTAAGAAATGAAGAAGAAATCCAAAAATTACGTGAAGCCTGCAAATTAGCTTCAGATGTGTTAGTGATGATCAAGCCTTATGTGAAAGAAGGTGTAACGACAGGTGAATTAGATAAAATTTGCCACGAATATATTTTGGCAAACGGTGCAACCTCTGCCAGTCTTGGTTATCACGGCTTCCCAAAATCAGTATGTATCTCGCTAAATGAAGTGGTTTGCCACGGTATTCCAAGTGATGATAAAAAACTGAAAAAAGGTGATATTCTAAATATTGATGTAACGGTAATTAAAGATGGCTACTATGGCGACAATTCAATGATGTATGTGGTAGGCGAGCCAAGCGTGCGTGATAAACGCTTAATGGAAGTTACTCAAGAATCCCTTTACATTGGCATTCGTACGGTAAAAGCAGGTATCCGCTTAAAAGAGATCGGCACTGCAATTCAAAAGTATGTGGAAAAAGAGGGTTTCTCTGTTGTGCGTGAATATTGCGGACACGGCATCGGTACCGAGTTCCATTGCGAACCACAAGTAGTTCACTATGCCGCAGATGACGGGGGTGTGGTATTAAAAGAGGGAATGGTGTTTACTATTGAACCAATGGTAAATTCAGGGAAAAAAGAGATCCGTTTAATGGGCGATGGTTGGACAGTAAAAACCAAAGACCGCAGTCATTCTGCTCAATACGAACACCAAATCGTAGTAAC
This sequence comes from Mannheimia varigena, assembly GCF_013377235.1. Classification (NCBI taxonomy): domain Bacteria; kingdom Pseudomonadati; phylum Pseudomonadota; class Gammaproteobacteria; order Pasteurellales; family Pasteurellaceae; genus Mannheimia; species Mannheimia varigena. The sequence goes on from NZ_CP016226.1 coordinate 1,689,364, forward strand.
GAAAGATGGTTGTGAAGTGCTGACAATTCGTGATGAAGAGATTCAAGAAGGGCGAATTAGCCGTGTGATGAAAAATGTGTAAAATTTTGCGAAAAAACGACCGCTTGTAATAGCAAAAGGGATTAAGTTTTAACTTAATCCCTTTTATTATCAGCTAGTTATAATTATTTTGCTTTAGCTTGTGCTCGTTTTACCCACACAGCTGAAATAGTGAATGCGACAACAAATGAAATCACCATACCTACAGAGTACATTGCAAGGCTATCCGGTTTGATTGATGGAATACCTAAGAAACCAGCCGCACCTAAGGCAATGGCTTTTACATTAAAGAATGCGATAAATGCACTTGCTAAACCTGAGCCGATCATTGCTGCGATGAATGCTTGGCGATAACGCAAGTTCACCCCGAACATTGCAGGTTCTGTAATCCCTAATAATGCTGAAATACCGGACGGAACAGCTAAACCACGCACTTTAGCATCTTTCATTGCGAATGCTACGCCTAAACAGGCTGCACCTTGTGCAATGTTAGACATTGCTGCAATTGGGAATATGAATGTACCACCGGTTTGTGCCACTTCAGCTAATAATTGCGTTTCTACCGCAATAAAGGTTTGGTGCATACCGGTAATTACAATTGGTGCATAGAATGTTCCGAAAATTGCTCCACCGATAAAGCCTAAGCTGTCATATAACCAAGTTAAACCTGCTGAGATGGCTGAACCTGCTTCACGTCCGAATGGACCAATTACCGTAAATGCTAAAATACCTGCGATGAATAATGACATCATCGGCGTAACAAGGTTATCTAAATAACTTGGCACAAATTTACGGAAGGTTTTTTCAAGGGTTGCTAACACCCACGCAGAAATAATCGTTGGAATAACAGTGCCTTGATAGCCTACTTTCTCAATTTCTAAACCGAAAATATTCCAATATTTGATGTTACCTTCCATTAAGGTTTTCGCATAGTTCCAACCATCGGACAATGCTGGGTGAACTAACAACATACCCAATGCCGCCCCTAAGAATGGGTTTCCGCCGAATTTACGAGTTGCGGAGAAACCAAGAAGTACAGGTAAGAATACGAATGGTGCATTGGCAACGGTGTTAATGAAATCCACTAAATCTGCGATAGCAGGATAGCGGCTTACCACAGATTCACCTTCCCAGAAGAAGCCAACCGCAGTAAGCATTGAGTGAATACCCATTAACAAACCGCCCGCCACAATTGCCGGAATGATTGGTACGAAAATATCCGCTAAGCCTTTCACTAAGCGTTGTAACAACGGCTGATTTGCCGCTGCAGCAGCCGCAACATCAGAGGTACTCATATCAGAACCGCCCATCTGTTTTTGCATTTGGGCGTGTACTTCATTTACTGTGCCTGAACCAAAAATAATTTGGTATTGACCTGAAGTAGAGAATTGACCTTTTACGCCTTCGATATTTTCAATGCCTTCTTTATCAATTTTTGATTCATCAGCAATAGTTAAACGTAAACGGGTTGCACAGTGGGCAAGAGCTGTAATGTTTTCTTTTCCGCCTAATTTTGCAATCGTTTGCTCGGCAATTTTTGCATAATTCATAGTTAGTACCTTTTGTGTAATTGAATACAGATATTTTAACTAAAACGGTTTAGCTAAAAAAGGAAAGATTGAAAATTTTTCTAAATTTGTGATTAAGATCACATTTTTGCTAAATAGGGGAGAGATCCGAAATAATGTTCCCATTTGAAACTGTAATCACCCGATTAAACAAAAATAAACTCTCCTCTAGTTGGTGGGTTACCATTAAAAGCGTGAGGTTACGGTTTTGGCAGATATCCAGCACGATTTGTTGCAATTCCTCTCGGCGTTTTGGATCAAGAGCGGAGAAAGGTTCGTCTAAGAGCAAAATTGGTTTATCTCGTAGCAAAGTGCGAGCGAGAGCAACACGTTGTTTTTGTCCGCCTGAAAGCTGATCCGCTTGGCGGTGTAAGAATTCCTGAAGCCCCATTTGGTTGGCAATCTGTTTAACTTGTAATTTTTGTTTTTCATTAAGTGAGAGGCTTGGCACAAGGGCTAAGCCAATATTTTGTTCCACTGTTAAATGCGGAAAAATATTGTTGTCTTGGAATAACATAGAAACCGGGCGTTGTGCTACTTCGGTGTGAGTATGATTTTCTTGATTTAAGAACAATTCGCCTTTCTCTGATTGTTCAAATCCTGCAATTAAATTGAGCAACGTACTTTTGCCAGCTCCGCTTTCGCCCACTACCGCAATCCGCTCGCCTTTAGACACAGAAAGTTGAAAGTGCATACGCATTTGTTCGTAGGTAAAGTGAAGATCGAGTTCTATCATTGTTTTTCCTTTATACATAAAAATGGCAGCAAGGCGAATAGCATCAATATCAATGCGGTAACAGCAGCATCTTCGGTTCTATAGCTCCCAAGCTGTTGATAGAGCAAATAAGGTAGCGAGCTGAAATCGCGGTTTCCAAAAAAGGCAATCACGGTAAAACTGCCTAAACTGGAGGACATCGCTAACGCAAAGGCGGTTGCAAGCGGTCGAATTAGCTGCGTTTTTTCCACAATCCACCAGCGTTGAAAGCCTGTTAGCCCTAAGCCTAGAGCCAGTTTATCGTGACTAGTTAGGCTGTTCCACATTGCTGAAAAAAGCATTGGGTAGATAAAAGGCAGTAAGGTCAAACCGTTACACACGCCCACTAGTATTAATAATTCTGTTGTAGAGAGGTTTTGATTCATCAGTAAAATAAACAAGCCTACCGATAATAAAAAGATAGGTAGCACCAAAGGATAAATAGTTACGCTGCCTAAAATACTGTGGGCGATTTTGGCTTTTTTATAGAGCAGTTGGCGAGCCTCTAATGCGATCAGATAACTAATGCCAATTACGACAAAAGAGGCGATTAGGCTTAAAACCAAAGAGAACTGTGCTGCTTTCCATAATGCAGGGTTGAGCAGTCGCTCACTGAGTTTTGAGACACTCACTCCTGCCCAAACTACGCTTACAAGCGGTAGAATTATTGCAAAACTTTGCAAAAAAATGACCGCTTGTAACAGCCATTTTGCCCAGCCTGTTGGCTTTGGCTTCCAGATATCTACTCGGTTTGGCTGCTGTTTTAATTCTTTAAATGCAGCGGTGGAAATTCGGCTCATCACAAATTGTAAGCCAATACCCACAACAAATTGTACCGCAATTAAAATAATGGCTTTTGCAAAATCAAACTCAAAAGTAACCGCTTGATAAATGGCAACTTCCAGCGTGCTGTATTTCGGGCTGCCACCGAGCATTAATACTATCGGAAAGCTGGTAAAACAAACCAAAAATACCGTCATAAAAATATAAGGAAACAGCGTTTTGATAATGGGCATTTCGACAATATTGATGAAATTCCAGCCCTTTAAATTTAATTGAGCGGCAAGTTGGAAGCGGCTACTTGGGATAAGGTTTAATCCGCTGATGTAATATTTCATCACAAAAGGAATGTTGAATAAGCAGTGAGCAATAATAATGCCGTGTAAGCCGTATAAATTAACTTGCCATTCCAAGCCTAAAAGGCGAAAAAGTTGTACTAGCCAGCCTGAATTGCCAAATACACCAATGACCGCAAAGATAATGACAAGTGAGGGTAGTGCCCAAACAAAAGAGATGGTTTTATAAAGTAATTGTTTGCCTTTAAAGTCTAAATAGAAAAAAGATCTTGCTAAAAGACCACCTAAAATAAGTGAAATGATGGCAGAAAGTGTAGCTTGAAGCGAACTATAAGCAAGAATTTGCAGCACATCGGCACTAGAAATTAACGTGTTGTTTTGTTGATATCCGACCAGTGCCCATAAACTAAAGCCATAAAGAGCAATAATGCCGAAGTAGATAAACCACGCTATTGTCTTGGTTAATTTGCTAAGCATATTGCTCCAATATTGAAGATTAAGGGATATTCGTATTGAAATTATTGTAACATTTCCATTTGGCAGTGTACTAGAATCTTGATTTTTAACAAAAGTTTTTTAAACTTGCTCAAAAAATTAGCAGTTTTTTAGGCTGAAGCAACAAGTTTTTCATTTTTTTAGCGTGTGTTTAATTTGAATTTGTAGTAAAGTTGCGGGCGAAAATCAATTGATTAAAACACATTTTTTTTAACTTTCAAATTTAAGAGGAATACGTTATGTACTCAAAAGATGTTGTTATCACCGCACCTAATGGTTTACACACTCGTCCAGCAGCTGAATTTGTTAAGGCAGCAAAAGGCTTTGCATCTGATATTACTGTTGCTTCTGGTGGCAAAAGTGCAAGTGCAAAGAGCTTATTTAAATTACAAACATTGGGTTTAACTCAAGGTACAACTATTACTATTTCTGCTGAAGGCGAGGATGAGCAAAAAGCAGTTGATTTCTTAGTAGATTTGATTCCTACTTTAGAATAATTTTTCCTATTCTCGGATTAAAATTTATACCACTTTATTGTAGCAAAATGCTGCAATAAAGTGTTTTGCTATGCAACACCAGACGATTTATCGTCTTACATAAGGACACGATTATGATTACAGGTATCGCAGCTTCCCCCGGTGCAGTATTTGGAAAAGCATTGGTTTTAAAAGAAGAACCGATTGTATTAAATACTCGCAAAATTGATGAAAGTGAAGTTGAGGCTGAAAAAGCGAAATTCTTTGAAGGACGTAAAAAAGCTGCAGCACAATTAACTGCAATTAAACAAAAAGCCCGCCGTACGTTAGGCGAAGAAAAAGAAGCGATTTTTGAAGGTCATTTGATGATCTTAGAAGATGAAGAGCTTGAAGAAGAAATTCTGGGTTACCTGAGTGATAATCTTGTTACGGCTGATGTTGCAGCAAGTAAAGTGATTGAAATGCAAGCGGCAATGCTTGCGGAAATTGATGATGAATATTTAAAAGAGCGTGCGGGCGATATTCGTGATATCGGTAATCGTTTAGTGCGGAATATTTTAAATATGAATATTGTAGATTTAGGCGATATTCAAGACGAAGTCATTTTAGTGGCTTACGATTTAACTCCTTCTGAAACGGCACAATTAAATTTAGATAAAGTCTTAGGCTTTATTACGGATATTGGCGGTCGTACTTCTCACACTTCGATTATGGCTCGTTCATTAGAGCTTCCTGCCATTGTAGGGACGAATAATGTTACTTCTTTAGTCAAAACAGGCGATTTCTTAATTTTAGATGCAATTAACAACGAAGTGCATTTAAATCCATCAGAAGAAAAAATAGCAGAGTTTAAAACCTTACAAGATAAATTAAAGGCTGAAAAAGAAGAATTAGCTAAATTAAAAGAGTTACCAGCTCAAACGTTAGATGGTCATAAAGTAGATGTTGCAGGTAACATCGGTACAATCCGTGATGTGGAAAGTGTGTTGCGTAACGGTGGTGAAGCGGTTGGTTTATATCGCACTGAGTTCTTATTTATGGATCGAGCTCAGCTGCCAGGGGAAGAAGAACAATTCCAAGCCTACAAAGAAATTGTAGAAGCAATGGGTAACCAAATGGTTATTCTTCGTACGATGGATATTGGTGGCGATAAAGAATTGCCATACCTAGACTTGCCAAAAGAGATGAACCCATTCTTAGGCTGGCGTGCGGTGCGTATCGGTTTTACTCGCCGTGAAATTTTAGATACCCAGTTGCGTGCGGTATTGCGTGCTTCGGCATTCGGTAACTTGGCGGTAATGTTCCCGATGATCATTTCAGTGGAAGAGATCCGTTTATTAAAATCCATCGTAGCGGAATTAAAAGATCAGCTTCGTGCGGAAGGCCACGCCTTTGATGAAAACCTCAAACTCGGTATTATGGTAGAAACACCATCGGCTGCAGTGAATGCTCGTCATTTAGCGAAAGAGGCAGATTTCTTCAGTATCGGCACTAACGACTTAACCCAATATACGCTGGCGGTGGATCGTGGCAATGAAATTATTGCTCACTTATACAACCCACTTAGCCCATCAGTGTTGAACCTAATCAAACAAGTGATCGATGCGTCTCACGCTGAAGGCAAATGGACAGGAATGTGTGGTGAATTAGCAGGTGACGTACGTGCAACAGCATTATTGCTCGGTATGGGCTTAGACGAGTTCAGTATGAGCGGTATTTCTGTACCACACGTTAAGAAACTCATTCGTTCAATTAATTTTGCTGATGCAAAAGCACTTGCTGATGAAGCCCTTTCTCAACCAACGGCTGCGGATATTGAACGTTTAGTCGATGCGTTTTATCAAAAATTAAACTAATTTAAATTATTTAGCATACAAAAACAAAATTCTCGTATAGAATGTATGAGAATTTTGTCATTCTGAGGGAGATTTAAGATGGGTTTATTCGATAAATTATTTGGCTCAAAACAGAAAGAGAGCAAAGAGATTAAAATTTATGCACCATTAACAGGTGAAATTGTTAACATTGAAGATGTTCCTGATGTGGTTTTTTCTGAAAAAATCGTAGGTGATGGTGTAGCAATCCGACCAGTTGGAGATACGATTGTTTCCCCAGTAAATGGAACTATCGGCAAAATTTTTGAAACTAATCATGCATTTTCAATTGAATCTGAGGATGGTGTTGAATTATTTGTTCACTTTGGTATTGACACTGTTGAACTAAAAGGTGAGGGTTTCTCTCGCTTAGTTCAAGAAGGGCAAACCGTGAAAGTAGGTGATCCAATCATCAAATTTGATTTAGCCTTACTTGAAGGTAAAGCCAAATCTGTTTTAACACCGATCGTGATTTCAAACATGGATGAAATCAGCAACTTATCTAAATTAAATGGTCAAGTTGTTGCTGGCGAGAGTGTTGTTTTAACCTTAACAAAATAATTCTAAAATGATGAAAAGAGCCACGATGTGAAAATCGTGGCTTTTTTATTTAATGAATATTAGATTTCTGTAGATTATTTCTAGATAAAAAATAGGCGACAAGGTAAAATATGCCACAAATTTTGCGTAAAGGGTTTATTTTGAGTATAAAAACAATAAATTGCTTTACGCTTTTCTTTTCTAACTAATTGATATATTTATATTTTTGACTATGGCTAAATTACATATTACCACTTGGGGCTGCCAAATGAATGAGTACGACTCATCAAAAATGGCAGATTTACTCAATTCTACACACGGTTTTGAGCTAACTGAAAATCCGGAAGATGCAGATGTTTTATTACTGAATACTTGTTCTATTCGTGAAAAAGCACAAGAAAAAGTATTCTCTCAGCTTGGTCGTTGGAAAAACTGGAAAAAAGACAAACCAAACCTAATCATTGGTGTGGGTGGTTGTGTTGCTTCGCAAGAAGGAGAGCATATTCGTGATCGTGCTCCTTATGTTGATATTGTATTCGGACCACAAACTCTACACCGTTTACCTGAAATGATTAACCAAATTCGTGGCGGTAAAAGCTCGATTGTGGATATTTCTTTCCCAGAAATCGAAAAATTTGATCGCTTGCCAGAACCAAAAGCCGAAGGCCCAACTGCTTTTGTATCAATTATGGAAGGTTGTAACAAGTACTGCTCGTTCTGCGTGGTGCCTTACACCCGTGGCGAAGAGGTTTCACGCCCAGTGGATGATGTATTATTTGAAATTGCACAACTTGCAGCACAGGGCGTGCGTGAAGTTAATTTACTTGGTCAAAACGTAAATGCGTATCGTGGCGAAACCTTTGATGGCGGTATTTGCACATTCGCAGAATTACTGCGTTTAGTGGCAGCGATTGACGGTATTGACCGCTTGCGTTATACCACGAGCCACCCAATTGAATTTAGCGATGATATTATCGAAGTTTATCGCGATACGCCTGAATTAGTGAGCTTCTTACACTTACCAATTCAAAGCGGTTCAGACCGTGTATTAACAATGATGAAACGTAACCACACGGCATTAGAGTATAAAGCGATTATCCGCAAACTACGTGAAGTTCGCCCTGACATTCAAATCAGCTCAGACTTTATTGTCGGCTTCCCGGGCGAAACGGCGGAAGATTTTGAGCAAACAATGAAAATCATCGAGCAAGTAAACTTTGATATGAGTTTTAGCTTTATCTATTCAGCTCGCCCTGGCACGCCGGCGGCGGATCTGCCTGACAATGTTTCAGAAGATGAGAAAAAAGAGCGTTTATCACGCCTACAACAGCGTATTAACCATCAGGCAATGCAGTTTAGCCGTGCGATGCTCGGCACGGAACAGCGCATTTTGGTTGAAGGTCCATCGAAAAAAGATTTAATGGAGCTTACAGGGCGTACAGAAACCAATCGTGTGGTGAACTTCATGGGTACGCCGGATATGATTGGCAAGTTCGTTGATGTGAAAATTATGGATGTTTACACCAACTCCCTGCGTGGCGAGGTAATCCGCACGGAAGAAGATATGGGATTACGGGTGGTAGAATCGGCTGAAAGTGTTATTGCCCGTACCCGTAAAGAAGATGAGTTAGGTGTTGGCAAATACGTTGTCAATCTGTAAAAAAATTCCGTTTTATGACCGCTTGTAGCTATAATACAAGCGGTCATTTTTTTAGATTTTTTGCAATTTAGCACATCTCAAAATGCAAAAAGTGAGTGAAATTGAGTTGTTTACAATTTATAATAATTTATAGCTAAATCGTTTTAGCTATAATTAAATATAGTTAAATAAAATAGAAAGAGAATATTATGGGCAAGATTTGGGTAACAGGTGATGCTGTTGTTGATTTAATTCCAGATGGCGAAAATCACTATTTAAAATGTGCAGGCGGAGCACCGGCAAATGTGGCGGTAGGTGTTTCTCGTTTAGGCGTTGAAGCCGGGTTTATCGGGCGTGTAGGCAACGATCCGCTTGGTAAATTTATGCGTGAGGTGCTACAAGCTGAAAATGTCTCTGTTGAGAATATGATTTTAGATGACAATCACCGCACTTCAACCGTTGTTGTTGGTTTAGATAATGGCGAGCGTAGCTTTACCTTTATGGTTAATCCAAGTGCCGACCAATTCTTAGAAGTTGGCGATTTACCTGAATTTAGCAAAGGCGATTTTTTACATTGTTGCTCAATTGCCTTAATTAATGACCCATCACGTTCTACCACCATTGAAGCAATTTGCCGTGTAAAACAAGCTGGCGGCTATGTTTCGTTTGATCCAAATCTGCGTGAGTCTCTCTGGAAAAGCCTTGATGAAATGAAATCGGTGGTCAATTCAGTGGTTTCAATGGCAGATATTCTCAAATTTTCGGAAGAAGAACTGACATTATTAACTGATACCGAAACGTTAGAACAAGCCACCCAAGCCATTACGGCACAATATCCTGAAAAATTAATTATCATCACCTTAGGCAAAGATGGGGCGATTTACTACTTCAATGGTAAGAGCCAAATTGTGGCAGGTAAAGCATTAAAACCTGTTGATACCACAGGGGCTGGCGATGCTTTTGTCAGCGGATTATTAGCCGGTTTAGCCAACACGCCGGATTGGAAAGATGAAACAGCTTTAGTAGAAGTTATCCGCAAAGCAAATGCCTCTGGTGCATTAGCCACCACCGCAAAAGGGGCGATGTCGGCTCTGCCGAATAAAGCTCAATTAGAAGCTTTTCTGACGAAATAGTTTTATTTTCCCCTCTCCCTGATTTTTCAGAGAGAGGGGTTATTTATTGAGGAACATCCTATGCACATTTTCAATACCGGCAAATACAAAAGCCTACACGCTCAAAGCGAGGGCGAATTAAATACCATTCGCCAAACTGTACTCTCTGATCTTGATTTCTACCCAACTTACCATCTTGCCCCAGAAACTGGCTTATTTAATGACCCAAACGGCTTAATTTTCGATGGCAAGAACTACCACATCTTTGCTCAATGGTTTCCTTACGGTGCATTGCACGGAATGAAGCATTGGCAGCATTTTATGACCGAAGATTTTCAAACCTTTCAGAAAGGAGAGTTGTTAATTCCTGATGAATTGTTTGAATCGCATGGTTGCTATTCGGGTGGAGCTATTTTATGGCAAGGTAAAATTGTTGCTTTCTATACGGGCAATACTCGCCGTCCTTCTGATAACGCTCGAGTTCCACATCAAAATATTGCAATTTTTGATACCTCCGGTAAATTGTTGGAAAAACGTTGCGTTATTGACCAAGCTCCAGCGGGTTACACCGAACACGTTCGTGATCCGAAACCTTATATTACCGCTGAAGGGAAGATCCGCTTTGTGCTTGGGGCTCAGCGTGAAAATTTAACCGGTACGGCGTTAATTTATGAAATGGATGATCTAGATGACACACCTCGTTTAATCTCCGAGCTTGCAGTGAATGACTTTGATAATAGCAATGTGTTTATGTGGGAATGTCCGGATCTGTTTAGACTTGGTGGAAAAGATCTGTTTGTGTGGTCGCCACAGGGTAAATTGCGTGAAAACCATCAATTTCAAAATAACTACCACGCCACTTATGCGGTAGGGCAGCTAAATGGTAATAGCCTCAACGCGGAGCATATTGAAGAGTTAGATTATGGCTTTGATTTTTATGCCCCACAAACGGTGGAAAATTCGGATCGCATTATGTTTGGTTGGGTTGGTTTGCCTGATCTCACTTATCCAACCGACAAATACCAATGGCATTCAATGCTGACAATACCTCGCAAGCTTTCCTTAAAAAATGGCAAAGTGGTGCAACAACCAATTGTGAATTTAGATGAGCAACAAGCGGTCGAAATTTCAGAAAATTTTGCAATTGATGATTTAGATACTGCTTATTTGCAAATTTCTGTAGAAAATCAACCGCTTATGTTAGATTTTTTCAGCAATGAAAAAGGGCAAAAGCTCACAATGCGTTTTGAAAACGGCGTGTTTAGTTTAGATCGCAGCCAAAGTGAGCAAACAGAGTTAATGGAAAAGTTCGGTACGGTTCGCCATTGTAAAATTGAAAAATTAGATACGCTGGATATCTTCTTTGACCGTTCTGTGGTAGAAATTTTTCTAAATGGGGGCGAAAAAGTGCTGACTTCACGCTTCTTTATTGCCAACCGTGAAAATAGCGTGAAAAGTTCTCGTGCGGTTTATGCAAAAGTAGCAAAAGTAATACCAATTAGCGTAGAATAACATCAAGTTGGCAGGGGTGCCGCTACATTATAAAAAGGAGAAAGTGTGAAAAAACGCTTAACGCTAAGCGATATTGCAAAACTAAGCGGAGTGTCTAAAACCACAGCCAGTATGATTTTAAACGGGCGTGGTAATGATTTTAGAATTAAACCTGAAACTTGCCAAAAAGTAAAAAATATCGCTCAAAAACATGGCTATCGCGCCAATGTGTATGCAAAATCCTTGCAAGCGCAACGCACGAATGTGATTGGCTTAGTCATTCCTGATCTCACCAATTATGGCTTTGCATTAACCGCTAAAACGCTAGAAAAATTATGCCGTGATAACAGGCTGCAGCTTGTAATTGCTTGTTCTGATGACAGCTTTGAAGGGGAGAAAAAAGCGATAGAGCGTTTGTTGGATAGACAGGTAGATTTGCTCATCACAGCTCCCACTCATCACGAACCGAGCTACTATAAAAATATTACGCAATACACCCCTATGTTACAGCTAGACCGTTATATTTCCGGGCTAGATGCGCCATCTATTACCAGTAATGATACCGAAACTATCAGTATGTTAGTGGAAAATATGGTAAGAGCTTATCATCCAAAAGAGTTTTTCTATTTAGGCGGTCAGCTTGCACTTTCTCCTAGCCAAAATCGTTTGAAGGGCTTTCGTGAAGGATTGATTCAATCACATTTAGACTTCGATGAAAATTGGGTGCTACACAAAGATTACCAACCTGAATCGGGCTATCAGATGTTTTCGCAAGTTGTGGAAAAGTTAGGACGATTGCCTGAAGCGGTATTTACTGCTTCTTTTACCTTACTTGAAGGGGTAATGCGTTATTTAACCGAACATCGCCAAATGGATAAACTCTTAACTCAAGAACTTCATTTAGCTACTTTTGACGATCATCATTTATTGAATGCGTTGCCGTTCCATATTCATTCAATTAAACAAGAACACTCACAGATTGCAGAACAAACATTCGCCTTAATTCAACAAAAATTAGCCCAAAAGAGAGTGGAAAGTGTAAAAGTGAATTGTGAAATTTTATGGCGAAAATCGATTTAAGAGGAAGTTATGGCACATTTTTATGAATATCTTGAGTTTAGTAATGATGAAGATCGTGAAAATCAGCTAGAAGTCTATGTTGAAGTAAGGCTAGAGCCAGAAACGGAAGATAAGCTGAAAGCCCTTAGTGTTCAAGGCGATTGGCTTGTGATGGCAGAACCGCATTGCCCCGATTGTGTGGAAGTGGTTGCGTATTTTCAACGTATGGCAAAACTCAATCCCAATATCAAAGTAGAATATATTTCTTGCAAAGAAGCCCAGCAAGAGAAAAAATTCAATAACGATGAACAGCTACAAGCGGTCATTTCTGAACAAAAATTTCCCACTATTTTTGATGTGAGTGGCGATAAGACTGAAATTGTTTTATCAGAATTTCCGCAGTTTCTGAAAGTTAAAATTAACGCTCAACCAGAAAAAACTGATGAATTAATCGCGGATTTCCGAATGGGAAAATTAGGAAAAGAGGTTGAGAAAGAATTGTTGGCGGTTTTAACCAAAGTTAAATAATTACCTAAATTCCTCCAACCATAATTGCAGAACCTACCTAATTTCTGTATAATCTGCAATCTTTTTATGAATAAAAATGAATATATCTTTGGAGTAAATTTATGGCTCGTGTAACCGTACAAGAAGCAGCGGAGAAAATTGGCAACCGTTTTGATTTAATCTTAATTGCTGCACGTCGTGCAAGACAATTACAACTTCACACGCGTGAGCCACTTGTGCCTGAAGAAAATGATAAACCAACCGTTATTGCATTGCGTGAAATTGAAGAAGGTTTAATTACTACTGATATTATGGATCAGTTAGAAAACCACGAGTCTATTAAACAAGAAGCGGCAGAGCAAGAAGCGATTTCGTTTTTAACTGAAATGAGTAACGAAGCGTAATTTTATTTTTCGTCAAGAGAGAATGGGCAATTGGGTCTGCAAGCGGTAGGATTTTCCTAAAAATTTGCAAATTCGTTGTCCATTTTTATTTCTGTTGAGGTATAACGTGTATCTTTTTGAACCTTTAGATCTAATTATTCAAGGCTACCTACCACCAGAACAAATTGAACGTGTTAAACGTGCTTATGTGATTGCACGAGATGCTCATGAGGGGCAAACACGCTCAAGCGGAGAGCCTTACATCACACACCCAGTTGCGGTAGCTTCTATCATTGCTGAGATGAAATTAGATCACGAAGCGGTAATTGCAGCTCTACTGCACGATGTTATTGAAGATACGCCTTACACCGAAGAAGAACTTGCAGCTGAATTTGGACAGAGCGTTGCTGATATTGTGCAGGGCGTTTCTAAGCTCGATAAGTTGAAGTTCCGTACCCGCCAAGAAGCCGAAGTGGCAAATTTCCGCAAAATGATTTTGGCGATGACGAAAGATATTCGTGTTGTTTTGATAAAACTCGCCGACCGTACTCACAATATGCGAACCTTAGGTTCACTTCGTCCCGACAAACGCCGCCGTATTGCAAAAGAAACATTGGAAATTTACAGCCCGTTAGCCCATCGTTTAGGTATTGAGCATATTAAAAATGAGCTAGAAGATCTAGGCTTTGAGGCAATGCACCCGCAACGTTATCGCGTATTAAAAATGGCAATTGCGAGTGCCAGAGGTCATCGTAAAGAGCTTATTCAACGCATTGCAGATGATATTAAGGGGCGTTTAGAGGATGTGAAAATTGAAGCTCGAGTTTATGGGCGTGAAAAGCATCTCTATTCGATTTATCAAAAAATGCGCCAGAAAGATCAGCATTTTCATTCCATTTTAGATATTTACGCTTTCCGTGTGGTAGTTGGGAATGTGGATAATTGCTATCGCGTATTGGGACAGATGCATGCATTATATAAACCTCGTCCGAAGCGTGTGAAAGATTATATTGCAGTGCCGAAACCAAATGGCTATCAATCATTACATACTTCAATGATTGGCCCACACGGTGTGCCGGTTGAGGTGCAAATTCGTACCGAAGATATGGATAAAATGGCGGATATGGGAGTTACTGCTCATTGGCGCTATAAAGAGGGCGAAAGTCCGCACAATACCACTATGCAGTTGAAAGCACAGCAGTGGTTACAAAGTATTGTTGAATTGCAAAACAGTGCGGGCAACTCAGCAGAGTTTATTGATAGCGTAAAATCTGATCTTTTCTCTGATGATATTTTCGTATTTACTCCAAAAGGACGTATTGTGGAACTGCCTGCGAATGCAACAGCGATTGATTTTGCCTACGCCGTTCACTCAGGTATTGGCGATCGTTGTGTTGGTGCACTTGTAGATCGAAATCCATATCCACTCACTGAGCCTTTACGGACAGGACAGACGATTGAAATTATTACCGAGCAGGGCAAACGACCGAAAGCTTCTTGGCTGAACTTTGTGGTAACGGGTAAGGCTCGTGCGAAAATTCGTCAGTTCCTCAAAAATCAAGAACACGATGAAGCCATTGAATTAGGCAAACGTCAATTAGTCCGTGTGATGAATTTGAATTCGATTGATGAACTTAAACCAGAAGTCATTCAGCCTGTATTAGATGAGCTACGCTTAGCTACTTTTGATGATTTGTTAGCTGAAATTGGACTGGGTAATCAGATGAGTAGCGTGATCGCACAACGCTTATCTGGCGAAACATTGCAAATTGATACGGATGGCAACCCAGAAAATAACCAACCGATAAAAATTGAAGGTGTGGAAAATCATCTTATCAGTTTCGCAAAATGCTGTTTACCGATACCGGGCGATGACATTATTGCTTACGTGAGTTCAGGCAAAGGCTTGGTTATTCACAATACTTGTTGTGCAAATGTGAAAGATTACGCTATCGATCAAAGCCATTATCTACCTGTAATGTGGGAAGTTGCGAAAGAAAAAGCTATCAAGTTTGAAACTGAGATTGTGTTAGATATTATGAATGAGCCAGGTGTGTTGGCAGCCATTACTTCAACCTTTGCGAAGATGGACAGCAACATCGGTAGCATTCATAGTGAAGCAAGAGAGGGCAATGTCTATCAAGTGATATTCCAAATCTCCGTTATCGACAAAGCTCATTTTGAGGCGATTTTACGCAAACTTTCCAGCATTAATGGCGTGGTAAAAGTGGCTCGCAAATAGATAATAAGCTAAGTAACAAGCGGTTAAATTTTATGAAAATTTAACCGCTTGTATTTTATTTCTATTTCTTACATTTTTGCTTCAATCAATTTCACTAAAGCTCTAATGTGATCGCCATTTGCATTTAATGCAGGAATGTAACGATAAGATTCTCCGCCTGCGTGTTCAAAATTCTCACGGTTTTCTTCTGCAATTTCTTCCAATGTTTCTAAGCAATCTGCTGAAAAGCCCGGACATACTACAGCCACTTTTTTCACACCTTTTTGTGGGAAGTTTTCAAGAGTTTCATCAGTATAAGGCTGTAACCATTCTTCATCGCCAAAACGTGATTGGAAAGATAAAAGCCATCTATGCTTTGGTAAACCTAATTTTTCTGCAACTAATTCAGCGGTTTCATAACAATGTCTGGAGTAAAAGTCGCCCTCATCTTCATAACGTTTTGGAATGCCGTGAAAAGAGAAGAGTAACAGCTCATCTTGTTCAATCTGTATAGAATTCGCTAAGGCTTGAATATAAAGTGGATCGTTGTGATAGCTATGAATAAAATCAAACGGCACAATTTTACGTTGTGATTTTAAACCGTTTGCGAAAGCATCAAATACCGACGCAGTTGTCGTGCTGCTATACTGTGGATAAAGAGGAAGCACGATAATTCGCTCAACGCCTTGTTTGATTAAGTTGTCTGTCGCACTTTCGATGCTTGGATTACCGTAAGACATCCCCAATTCCACCACTACATTTTTACCTTTTGCATCAAAATAACGTTGAACGGAACGTTGTTGCTCACGAGAAATAACTAATAACGGCGAGCCTTCTTCACTCCAAACCGATTGGTATAATTTTGCAACTTTTGGCGAGCGTTTTGGTAACACTATAAAATTTAAAATCGCCTGCCATTTCACTTTAGGTAAGTCGATAACACGAGGATCGCTTAAAAATTGTTTTAAATAACGCTTAACGGCAGGGGCTGTAGGCTCATCTGGTGTGCCTAAATTGGCTAACAAAATACCGATTTTTTGCTGGTTCATAGTATATTCCCAAAATTTATAACTAAATGAGTATGAAGCGATTATGCCATAAAGAAATATAAATTTCTGCGATTATTACAAGCGGTCGTATTTTTCAAAAACTTTGCAAACAATCTGATTTGTACTTAGATTGATTCTTGCTTTTTGTTTTGTTTGCCTGTAGAATTGCAACTCTTTTTTATGGTCCTTGTTTGGCAGAAACATTTTGTATGCCAACTTTTTAAATATTTAGGTAGATAGCAATGAAACGTACATTTCAACCATCAGTATTAAAACGTGCTCGTACACACGGTTTCCGTGCTCGTATGGCTACTAAAAACGGTCGTCAAGTATTAGCACGTCGTCGTGCTAAAGGTCGTAAATCTTTATCTGCATAATTGCAGAATCAGCCAAAACACCTTTCTAATTAAGTGTGAAGAAGCTAAATTTTTCTCGGGAGCTGCGTTTGTTAGCTCCCGTTCAATTTAAAGCGGTGTTTGAAGAACCGCTTCGAGCCAGCACTCCTCAAATGACCCTTCTTGCGAGAGAGAATACAGTAGATAATCCTCGTCTCGGTTTAACTGTTGCTAAAAAACATCTAAAACGAGCTCACGATCGCAATCGTATTAAACGCATTGTGAGAGAAAGTTTTCGCCTAAAACAGCACGAATTACCCAATTTTGATTTTGTGTTTGTGGCAAAAGGTGGAATTGGCAAATTAGACAACGCAACGCTTTTCGATACTCTGGAAAAATTATGGGCAAGACATATCCGTCTGAGCAAAAAGCCAACTCAAAGCAATCATCAGAGCAACCAATAAGCAAGCCAAAACGCATCAGTTTATTGGCAAGATTACTCTTGCTTCCCATCTATTTCTACCGCTATGCTATCAGCCCGTTGATTGGCCCTCGCTGCCGATTTTATCCGACTTGTTCTACTTATGCGGTGGAAGCGATTAAAATTCACGGAGCAATTAAAGGTGGGTATCTCGCTTTTAAACGGATTTTACGTTGTAACCCAATGAGTGAAGGTGGGGAAGACCCTGTTCCGCCACGTGAAAGGAAATGTTGTAAATGCGAGAGAAATGAAAAATAGCCTAAACTAAAAAGCTAGGCTATTTTACTTTATACAAGCAGTCACAAAAAGTATTGCTTTTTGAACGTTGGCTTTGCCAACGGCAGCGAAGCTGTGAACAATCCTACAAGGATTGTGAATAACTTTTAGGTAAATTTTACCAATTAGTTTTACCAATTAGATACTAAAGGAAGAACCACAGCCACAAGTTGAACTTGCATTTGGATTAGTAACCACAAAGCGAGAGCCATCTAACCCTTCGGTATAATCTACCGTACCACCGATTAAATACTGCAAGCTCATAGGATCAACCACCAAGCCTACATTTTGGTTCTCAATAGTGAGATCGCCTTCATTTACCTGATCGTCAAAGGTAAACCCATACTGAAACCCACTACAGCCCCCACCCGTAATATAAACACGCAGACGAAGATTCGGGTTATCTTCGCCCTCAATTAAGGTCTTCACTTTACGAGCTGCTGCATCAGTAAAGATCAAAGGAATTTGGATATCGCTCATTTTGTTTTAGATCAAGGTTTTTGAATGATTGGGTATTATCTAATAATTACATTGCAAGTGCAATCTTAAAAGAGGATAAAGATTATCTGCTATTTTCTTAAAATTATGTATAATAGCATCCAAATAGTGATATTTAGGAGAAACTATGAGCGATTCGCTAAACGTAGCTTCACAGCAACGTAATGATGAAATTGATTTAATTGAGCTAATTCGTGTGTTATGGAGTAAGAAATGGTGGATTGTATTGACCACCCTTATAACTACACTGCTAGCTGGTATGTATGCTTTCACAGCCAAAGAACAATGGACTTCAAAGGCTACAGTTATTGCACCTAAATTAACGGAATTAGGTGATTATTTGAATGTTCGCAGAGAATATAACCGAATCTTACGTGTAGAACCTATTGACCCAAATGCGTTATCTACAAGCTTGTTCAATAATTTTAATCGATTGGCTCAATCTCAAGACGCTAGAAATGAATTTTTTATAAGTTCTAATGTTTATAAGAAGCTAGCTGAGGAAAAAGATGAACCTGGGCAACGCACTCTCTTATCCAAATTAACTAATGAAAGTACAAGCTTTATTATTCCTGATATAAAGAAAGAGCCTAATGCAATAGGGCGTACTATTGCTTTTTCAGCAGAAACAGCAGGAGAGGCACAAGATACGCTAAGCCAGTTTGTTAAATTTATTAATAATAAGGCTTTTGCTGTTGAGTTAGAAGACTTTTTGGTTGATTTCCAGAATGTATTGTCAGCATTACATTATGAAAAATCTCTTATTCAAGAAGATTTATCGGTAAATAAAGCTGTACAGCTAGAAAACTTAAATAAAGCCTATGAAACAGCACAAAAGGCAGGAATTAAAGAGTATTCAAAAGTTTTTAATGAAGCCAATCCATCAAATATTGCTGCGGCTTTAAGTGATACTAAAATTCCTCTTTCTGACTCGAAACTAGCAGATAGTTCTTATTTGTTTATGTTAGGTGAAAAATACTTAAAAGCGCAAATTGACGTAGCTAATGAGAAAGGTGTTGTTTATCCCCCTCGCTATTATCAAATTGATTATCAACTTAAACAGTTAGAACCTTTATTTAAAAGAACAAAAGTAGCTAAGGCAGATACTTATAGTTATCAAGCATCGCCGGATTATCCTGTAAATAAGGATAAACCTAAGAAAGCATTAATTCTAGTGATAGGGGTGTTACTAGGGATAATATTGTCTAGCTTAGGTACTGTTATGTTCAGTTTATTAAATCGAGGTAAATAAGCAATGCGTTTATTTATTTTATTCGCTGCGCATTTTTTGAAAGTTTTAACGAAAAATCACTTATTGATATTCGTAAAATAAATGTTCTAAATATGAAGAAAGGCAGAAATAGATAGTTAAGGTGTTTTTATACCTTATTGGTTGATTGTTATTAAAATAAAACTTACTAAATAATTGAAGGATTTTATGAATTTAATTATATGTACAACACCTTTTCAAATGCTTATGGCAGAAAAAATTATTAGTCTACATCCAGATGAAAAATTTCACCTTATTGTTATAACTCATCACGATAATAAGAAATATAGATTTTACTATAATAGACTGAGTAGGTGTTGTGAAAAATTTAATTATATAAAGTTGTTGTCAAGTGGTAAAGGTAAAATATTCACAATATGTGATCTCTTATATCTAAGAATCCTTAGTTTCTTTTTACCTATGTATAAATCTGTTTTTCTAGCTAATTTGGAAAATATTTGGCTTCAAACATTATTATCTCGTTTTATTAATAGTTCAGATATATATACGTATGATGATGGCACAGCAAATATAGCAGAAGGTAGTTATTTATACAAAGAAGAAAATGTGGGAACTTTGAAAAATATTGTTTTTAGATTAATTGGGAAGAAAGTCAGTTTAAAGTTACTTAAGAAGAAATCTAAGTTACATTTTACGATTTATAAATCGCTCAGAAACATAATAAATGAAACCAAACATATTGTGTTATATTCAGATGATGAAAAAACTATTAGTTCTAATTGTAATCAAAAAGAATATCGTTTTTTTTTAGGGCAGCCTATATATCAATTTGATCTAGAGTTATATAATAAGATATCTCAGTACATAAATAAATTTGATATTGACTACTATTTCCCTCATCCAAGGGAAGATATCGTACACTTGAAAGAAAATTATATTAATATAATAAAAACGGAACTTATATTTGAAGATTTTCTTATTGAGAAATTAAAACAGAATAACTGTAAATTTAAAGTTTACACATTATTTAGTGGCTCAATATTAAATATAGCAAACTTTCCTAATGTTGAAGTTTATGCGATAAAACCAAAATCAATTCCTGAAGATATTTCTTCTATTTATGAGATATTTGTTAATTCAGGAGTTACGCTAATTGAAGAAGAATGATAAGGAAAGCCAATGAAAATAAATATTATTATTGCGACACACAAGGAAACAACTTTTCCTAGAAATAGTAAGCTATATATACCTATCCAAGTAGGTTCAATCAATAAAGAAAGTATCTCATGGTGTTGGAGAGATGATGTTGGAGAGAATATATCTCATAAAAATCCTTATTACTGTGAGTTAACGGGTTTATATTGGGCTTGGAAAAATATGGATTGTGATTACCTAGGGCTAGTCCACTATCGTAGATATTTCTCTACATTGAAAACTAATAAAAATAAAGAGGATATTGATACATTAATTCTTTCTGAAGAGGAAATTAGAGAGTTATTAAATTCGCATGATATTATTTTACCTAAAAAAAGAAATTATTATATTGAAACTCTATATTCACATTATAAAAATACATTTAGTGGGGAGCATCTAGATTTATCTCGAGAGATAATATTAGACATATCACCAGAATATATTCCAGCTTTTGATAAAGTAATGAAAAAGAGAGGTGGATATATGTTTAATATGTTTATTATGAATAAGAAACTTTCTGACCAATACTGTATATGGTTATTTAGCGTATTAGACAAGTTATATGAAAAAATTGATCTAACAGGCTATACTGATTTTGAAGCAAGATTATTTGGTAGAGTAAGTGAGATTTTATTTAACGTTTGGTTAGAGAAACATAAGTTTAGAGTTAAAAGTGTCCCTTTTGTGTATATAGGGAAAATTGATTGGTTTAGAAAAATCTCCTCATTTCTATTATCTAAGTTCTTTGGAATAAAATATAAACGAAGTTTCTAATTTCTGGAATTATAAATGATATATTTATGTTTTGGGCTTTTATCGACCCTATGTGCTATATTATATTCCTTTTTCCATAAAAGAAATATAGCTAATCCGTTGTTTTTTATTTCATTTTGTATCCTTTTTATATTAGGTGCAATTAGGTATGAAGTAGGTACAGATTATATCTTTTATTCTAACTATCAAATACCACTTGTATTAGAAGGAAATGATGTTAAGTTTGAAGTTTTGGCTAGAGAATTGGCTAAGCTGGGTTTCGCATTAAGTAGTGAAGAACACTATCAATATATCTTCGCTATATATCACTTTATTTGTGTATTTTTTATTTTCAAGGCAATAAAAGAACAGTCTAAAATACTAGTATTAAGTGTTTTTGTCTATGTATTCTCTAGTTTTTATAATTTTTCTCTTAATGGGATAAGGCAAGCTATGTCTATGGGTATAGTATTGTACTCAATGAAATTTATTTTTGATAAAAAAATAGTATTCTATGTATTATATGTGGTAATCGCTTCTCTATTTCATAAGGCAGCTATTATTTGTCTATTATTGATATTTCTTAATAAAAAGACTATTAGCACAATATCATTTATAATAATAGGGATTTTGACTTCTGTATTATTTATTTTATTCAAAAATAGTATATATGATATAATAATGATTATAGGATTCTATTCTGAATATGTAGGAGGGAGCTTTCATACAGAAGAATACAACATAACAATCACAATATATGGTGTTGTTAGCTTTATAGTTTTTCACTTAATAAATATGAAAACTAAAAAAAATAAAATTAGAGAGGTAACATTCTACAAAAACATAAATTATATTATATTGTTTCTTTCTATAGTTATGCCATTTATACCTAACGGATATAGATTGTTCTACATGTTTATGCCATTCCATATTATTATATTTCCTAATATGATATATTATATTGATAGTTTGCGGACGAGGTATATGTATACACTAATTTTATTAGCTTTTTATCTTCTCTTTTTCATAAAAACTATTATGATCACAAACTATGGTGAAACACTGCCATACCAAATTCATCCAGAAATAATGGAGATTATGCCATGAAATATAAACTAATAGTGATTGGGCAGATTGAGAATAAGAAAACTGGATTGGGGAAAGCAATTAATGATTTTATCTTACATTATAATAAGAAATATGGTGATAACTCCCTATATCAATTAGATATTACCAAAAATACTAAATTTATTAGCAACTGCTTTAAAATTTTGGCTGTGAATTGTGATAAATTTTATTTTACTCCATCAGGTTCTTTATTTGGTAATCTAAGAGATTGTGTTTATCTGTTTTTAATGATGCTAAGAGGAAAAAAAATTATTACTCATTTCCATAATAGTAGTTTTAAATCTATTGTTGAATCGAATACTATTTTAAATTGGATAAATAGATGTTTATATAAAAGAGTAGATAAAATTATTATTCTTGGTAATAAACAGAAGGCAATGTTTTCATCCATGCAAATCAATGAAGATAAGTTTAGAATTATCCGTAATGGGATAGATGAGAATATTTTTATTTCTGAAGAAATGTTAATTAAAAAGCATAGTAAGAAACCAATAAATATTATTTATTTTAGCAATATGATTCCTGAGAAAGGTTATCAAACAGTTCTGTCTGTAGCTAAGCTAATGAGATGTAATAAAGATTTTCATTTCTATTTTTCTGGTGTCTTTTTTGATCCCTCTCTTAAAGATAAATTTCTTCAAGAAATAGAAAATATGGATAATGTTACTTATATAAATGGTGTGTATGGTTTAGAAAAAGCTGAAGTTTTAGCTGAAATGAATATTTTATTATTTCCATCGAAGTATAAAGATGAAACATTACCAATAAGTATGCTAGAAGCAATAGCAAATGGACTCTATATTATAGTATCGGATGTGGGAGTAATAAGTGAAGTTGTGAATAAGGAAACAACTTCATTATTAAGTTCAATTGATAGTTATATGCTTGCTAATATTATTGAGGAAAAATCCAAAATATTGAATGAGTTGAATTATAATATTATCTATTATAAATCTAATTATAAAAATAGTAATATATTAGAACATCTTGTGAATACTGTTGAAGAATGAGTTTATTTGATATGAAGATCTCAATTATTGTTCCTATTTATAATGTTGAGAATTATTTAGAAACTTGTCTAGAAAGCTTAGTCAATCAGACATACCAAAATATTGATATTATTTTAGTTAATGATGGTTCAACGGACAATAGCCGTTTTATCTGTGAGAAATACGCTAAACAGTACGATTTTGTGTCACTCATTAATAAAGAAAATTCAGGTGTATCTGAGGCTAGAAATACAGGTATCTTAGCTACTAAATCAGAATTAGTTATGTTTGTTGATAGCGATGATTATGTTTCTCACAATTTTTGTGAGAAGCTTATTTATAACTACAATGGAGAAGATCTTGTTTTTTGTGATTACATGACATTTGAAGAAAATAGAATGGGATATAAAAAATTTATAGCTAATGAAAAAGACTTATTGGACGATGAAGATAGTTTTTCGTTACTATCTGAATTAGGGAATTCTCATTTCGAAAAAATGTATAAAAGATTATTTTTTAATAGTCCTTGTTGTAAAATATATAAACGCTCAAAAATACACTCATTATTTAAATCGAACATTAATTTAGGCGAGGATTTGTTATTTAACCTAAACTATTTAACTACTTGTACATCTATAAAAGGCATGAATGATAAGTTATACTTTTATCGGATAGGAAACCAATCGTCATTATCCAGACGATTTGATGAAACTCGATTATGTAATATAACTTATGTTTTTAATCGTTCTATTACTCTATTTAATACTATATTTAAGGATAACTATGAGAAAGATATCGTTAAACTTAAATATCTTGAAGAATATGCTTTAAGTATAAAGAAAATGCTTAGCCATGCTTCTTTCTCATATAAAGAAAAGTTACAGAGACTTGTAGATTATAGAGCTAGATATCCTATAGAAAGGGAAATTATTTTATGTGTTCCTAAACTAGCACTTCAATATAGATTATTTTTATCACTTTACTTAAATAAGCAAGATTATCTGCTGTTACTTTTAACAGAGGTATTTAATTTAATTAAAAAATAGTTGTCATAAAATATGAAGTCTACTGCAATTTATTTACATCTACTGGGATTAGATTATCTTGTATACTTTAGTGTTTGAAAAGGCTGATTAGAGCTTTGTGAGAAAAACTAGTCGTGTTACATCAAGAATAGGTTTATTATGTCTAAAAAACATGCTTATCTTATAATTGCACATGAAAAATTTGAGCAATTACTCTTTTTAATTGAGTTACTTAATCATCCTAGAAATGATATTTATTTATTTATCGATGTTAAAGTAGAGGATAGCCGTATTACTGATTTGAAAGAAAAAATCACTGCTCTGAATTTGATATCAATGGTAAGTTTTACTGATAGAATTTCGGTAAACTGGGGAGATTATTCTCAAATACAAGCAGAAATGCTTCTATTTAAAAAAGCGCATAAAAATAGAAGTTATGCTTACTATCATTTACTATCTGGTGTTGACTTACCTCTAGTCAGTCAAGACACTATCCACCAATTTTTTGATAAACATCAAGGTAAGGAGTTCTTGACTATAGTCTCGAAAGAATCATTTGAAAGAAATAAAATTTATGATCGAGTTAGAATCCACTATTGGGCTCCACATATTAGTGAACGAACTTTTAGTAATAAGTTGATTGGTAAAATTTTTCAAAAAATTATCCGATCTTCAGAATTCTATATAAAAAGAATATGTAGTGCAGATAAGTTTAAAACCTTCGGTACAGCTTTAGGATATGCTTCGAACTGGGTTAGTATTACAGATGAGTTAGTCACTATCCTAATCAATGAGGAATCGTGGATTAGAGATGTTTTTTCTCGTTCACTATTTTGTGATGAATTATTTATTCCTACAATCATTAATAAATATGGTTGGGAATCTAGGATTTATTATTCAAAAGGGATGAAAAATGATTCAGAGGAATTTCAAGGTAATCTAAGATATATCAATTGGTGGGATGGTTCTCCTTACACTTGGACAGATTCGAATGAAGATTTTTTTTCTTTAGAGAAGGCTATTACTAGAGGGCATTTCTTTGCTAGAAAGTTTGATATACAAGCTTACCCAGCGACGGTAGATTTCATTAAGGCGAGATCGAAGTTTTCCTAAATTTATGAGTTAATACCTACTAATTCTTTTCATAATTAAGACTATGGAATGAGTGTTTTTGTGTTTATGCCCGGATCAGTAGTATGAAAGGGAACTTAAAAGGAGTAAGTCCTAGTGAGTACAGAAATCACTTCTTAAGTTAGCCTAATTTTGGGAGAGGAAAGCTATAGATGATAATAAATTTAGATTTTAGTTAATATACATTAGGACATTCTTATGAGAAAATATGACTATCTTATTGTTGGAGCAGGTCTTTTTGGGTCTATTTTTGCTTATGAAGCCGCAAAACGTGGCAAAAAATGCTTAGTAATCGAAAAACGTGATCACATTGGAGGTAACTGTTATACCCAAAACATTGCAGGAATTAACGTGCATAAATATGGTGCACATATTTTCCATACCAGCAATAAAGTAGTTTGGGATTATATTCAACAATTTGCAGAATTTAATCGTTTTACCAATTCACCGGTAGCTCGTTATAAGGATGAGCTTTATAGCCTTCCATTTAATATGCTAACGTTTAATAAAATGTGGGGTGTGATTACTCCTCAAGAAGCGGAAGCAAAGATTAAGGAACAAATTGCTGAAGAAAATATTATAGAGCCTGAAAATCTAGAAGAGCAGGCAATTTCATTGGTTGGTCGTGATATTTATAAAAAATTAATCAAAGGTTATACAGAAAAACAATGGGGACGTAAATGTACGGAATTACCTGCCTTTATTATTAAACGTTTACCTGTGCGTTATACCTATGACAACAACTATTTCTACGATACTTACCAAGGCATTCCGATTGGGGGCTATACAGGTATTTTTGAAAGGATGCTTGTCGATATTGAGGTGAAATTAAATGTTGATTTCTTTGCAGCACGTGAGTATTACGAAAGTTTAGCTGAGAAAATTGTCTTTACAGGAATGATTGATGAATATTTTGATTATAAATACGGTAAATTAGAATATCGTAGCTTAAAGTTCGAAAACCAATTACTTGAACTTGAAAATTATCAAGGTAATGCGGTTGTTAACTATACTGAAAGTGAGATACCTTTTACACGTATTATTGAGCATAAACATTTTGAATTTGGTAAGCAGAAAAAAACATATATAACGAAAGAGTATTCTAAAGAGTATCAAGAGGGTGATGAGCCTTATTATCCAATCAATGATGAGAGAAATAATGAGGTGTATGAAAAATATAAAGCTTTAGCAGAAAATCAACCAAATGTTATTTTTGGTGGACGCTTAGCCCAATATAAATATTTTGATATGCATAATATTATTGCTGAAGCCTTAGATTGTGTAGATAAACATTTTAAGTAAATGATTCTCAAGGGGTTTATTTTGAATAAGATAATTTCTGCGATAATATTAATTATTTCTGATATATTTGCTATATTTTTGTCTATAATATGTGCGGTGTCATTAAGAAAGATATTAAATGTTTTTTGGGATATACCTGTGATAACATATTCCTATATTACATTTACTGCCGTATACTTTACTCTTATTCTTCTCCTTACTTATTTTGGGGCCTATAGCAGAAGATTCGAGTTCTGGCATGAAAGCAAGTTAGTAGTTAGAGCTTGCTTTTTATCTTTTATTATTTTGTTTGCTGCCTTAGCTTTGGGACAGAATGCAGATTTTTATTCAAGGAGTACGTTAATATTAATATTTTGTATTTCTGCAGTTATAATTCCTATTTTTAAGATTTTTGTTAAACGAATGTTGTTTAAATTAAAATTTTGGCAGAAGCCAGCGAAGATTATTACAGATAGTGATTCTTTTAGATTTCAACTTTTTAATGATCCTTACTTAGGTTATATTAAAGCAGATAATATAAAACATGAGACATTATTTATTGATAGTGCAAATATTAGCAAAGATAAATTAAATAGTATTATTGAAGATAATATTAAGAGTAGTAGAGAAATTATCTTTTCTCCATTTTTAGTAGGGTATGATTTCTCTCAGTCTAGTATATATAATCTTCTTGAGTCAAGAGTAAATGTATTTCATTTAGAAAACAAGTTATTGAGTAAATTAAATCGATTTTATAAAGCTGTAATTGATTATACAATTGTTACTTTATCATCAGTTTTTTGGCTTCCATTGCTTTGCTTAATTGCTATTTGGATTAAGCTTGAAGATCCTAAAGGTGATATATTCTTTAGGCAAAGGAGATTAGGATTAAATGGTAAAGAGTTTTTATGCTATAAATTCCGATCTATGTACTCTGATCAATCTTTTATGGCAGGTTGGTTAGAAATGAATCCAGAAGAAAAAGCTTATTACAATATTTACCATAAATATATGAATGATCCTCGTATTACTAAAGTTGGTTCTTTTTTAAGAAAAACATCTTTAGATGAGCTACCACAGTTGTTAAATGTATTGAAAGGTGAAATGAGTATAATAGGGCCTCGTCCTTATATGGTAATAGAGAAAAAAGATATTGGTAATAAAATCTCCTTAGTTTTAGGTGTCAAGCCTGGAATTACAGGGTTATGGCAAGTAAGTGGTCGTAGCGATACTGATTTTGATACACGAGTACAGATGGATGTTTGGTATATGAAAAATTGGTCATTATGGGGAGATGTTATTATTTTGTTTAAAACTTTTAAAACAGTTTTAAAAAGAGATGGTGCATATTAGATTAATAGTATTTTAAAATAAAATGAAGAAGTTAAATGAAAAAAGAAACTAATAACTCAAGAGTTATACATTTCGATATCCTTAATATTGAGCTTGTTTTGTTGTATTAGTGTTGCACCATAATGGTATTTTACATTATTATCTATTTTTTAGGAGTTGCAAGTGTACTGCTACGATATTTTTTGACAGTGCATTATTCTCTTTCTTCAAGCTAAATTGATAGGTTCTTATTTGGATTATACATTTCTATTCGGTGTTTTTGGCTTTGCCTGTATTCGTTTTTATTAAATATACTTTTAGCTATATGCTAAAAATTAATTCTCAAGATTAAATATTTTGTATTTTTAAGAAATCTATCTGGTTGTAGTCTAGGCATTTATCTTATTCATAAATTAATAATGAGTTACGAGTTAAATTTATTTAGTATTTCTCCAACCAATATATATTGGAGATTTTTTTAGAATGATATTAATCTATTTCGTTTGCTTAATAATTATTCTTTTTGCAAAAAATTTCTTTTTTAAGGGATTATTTTCTTAAGCTATTATTTATATGATGTACTTAAATATATTAATTACGGGCGGAGCAGGCTTTATCGGCTCTGCCTTAATTCGTTTTTTGGTTGAACAAACGGCTCATTCTGTGATCAATATGGATAAGCTCACCTACGCCAGTAATTCAACCTCACTCGAAACAGTACAAAACTCTGAGCGTTATCATTTTGAGCAAGCTGATATTTGTGCAAGCGGTCAAATTTCTGAGATTTTTTGCAAATATCAACCCGATGCTGTTATGCATTTAGCGGCAGAAAGTCATGTGGATCGTTCTATTACTGGTCCGGCTGATTTTATTCAAACCAACATTGTTGGAACTTATACTTTATTAGAAGCTGCTCATGAATATTGGATGAACTTGCCGGAAACTAGAAAATCAGCCTTTCGCTTTCATCACATTTCAACCGATGAAGTATTTGGTGATTTGCCATTAACGGCTGAATTATCCAAAGAAAATTCTCCTTATGCCCCTAGCAGTCCTTATTCCGCCTCTAAGGCCTCGGCAGATCATTTGGTTCGTGCGTGGTATAGAACCTATGGTCTACCGACTATTATTACTAACTGTTCTAATAATTTTGGTCCTTATCAGTATCCCGAAAAATTGATTCCATTGATGATTTTAAATGCGGTACAAGGAAAAGCTTTGCCAATCTATGGTAATGGTTTACAACGTCGGGATTGGATTTTTGTTGAAGATCACGTTAGGGCTTTATATCAAGTTTTAACTCAAGGTAAGGTGGGAGAAACTTATAATATCGGCTCTCACCAAGAAAAAACAAATATTGAGGTGGTAAGTGCGATTTGTGATTTATTGGAAGAACTTGTACCTAATAAACCCGAAAATGTTAAATATTACGTAGATTTAATTACTTATGTGCAAGATCGCCCAGGTCATGATACTCGTTATGCGATTGATTCTTCAAAGATTCAAAAAGAGTTAGGCTGGCAGCCACAAGAAACTTTTGAGAGCGGGATGCGTAAAACAGTAGAATGGTATTTAGATAATCCAAATTTTTGGAAAGCATAAAAGGCAGAACTTATTTCTGCCTTTTCGTTTTTATTAAAGTTCTTGCTCTTTGTGTTTAATTAAGTGATACAACAAAATCAATACAAAGAAATAAAATATTGAACCCGAGTTATGCGCTAAGAAAGATTGGCTTAAGAAAAAGAATGAGTGTGCAGTAATATGTACTATACCTAATACTGCAATGCATTTAACTGCTCTGTCTTCAGCTTTTAGGCGTCTTGCAAAAATTACAAATGGAATGAGTAAAATTGCCATGAGTGCCGCAAAGCCAATAATGCCTCTTTTAACGAAAGATTCTAAATATTGATTATGTAGGCTGTTAAATTGTAGTGTACTTTTAGCCATTTGTTTCGATTCTAATTGCTTCTTCTTAAATATTTCATAACCTGAGCTACCGTGTCCGAATAGAGGCTTCTCGGCTATTGCAACAAATGCATTTTCCCACATATCAAAACGAGCTCCTAGAGAAGAGTTTTTATTTCCTTTTTCTGTATAATGATAAATGTCATTTTTCGCTTGCTCATATCTTTTTTGAATACCGAATTCAGGTTTATAAATAAATAGAGAAATAGCAAGTGCGAATAAAATGGTTGCAACAGCTAGAATTTTTTTATTTATCTGTTTAAAGTTAAATAGCAAAATAATCAAAAAGCAAGCAGGGAAGGCAATCCATCCACCTCTTGCACCGGTTAGAATACTGGCAAGTAACCCCATGGCAGCACAAAGCATATAAAGTATTCCGGTTTTATTTTTGTGTTGAGCAAACCAATAGAAAGCAATCGCAATACTCATCAAACCTAGAAGTATAGAAATATTACCTGCTTGAATATGCATTGTATCAGGAAATGGCTTTTCCCAATTTAGCATAAATTTCTGATAAATCGCTAACAGCCCTACTACTAATGCTCCAATTGGAACAAAGTGAAAGAGTGTCGTTTTTTTAATAGGGTATAGCCCGAAGAAAAAAATTAATGGAATAAAGAGTAAAATTCGACTTGGGTTGTCGATTTCACGAAATCCATCACCGTTACAAACAGCCGAGATTACAAAAGTCAGAAAATAGGCAAGAAGGGCGCAAATAAGATATTTGCCTTCTTTATCAATTTGCCGTTTGTTTTTTAATTTGAAACGATGGTATAAGAATGTGAGCGTGGCGATAACACTTAACGCCATTGGCACATAACTGTAGCCTTTTTTGAAGGTTAAAACCGTGATAAAAAAAAGAGCGACGAGCAGATTGGAGAACAGCATCATCTTATTTTCTGTTTTTCTGAAATTGAGCAGCATAGATTTATCCAAATAATTAAAAGAATACTACTCATTTTATAATAATAAAAGTGAACCTATCCATCTATTTTTTGAGATAAGAATCCGAGATTTTTACTTGAACTATGTTCTATAAACTTAGATTTTCAGCATCAATCTGCTCTTTACTTTGCTTTTTTGTTGAGGTAGAATGCACTACCTTTTTTGTTCTATGCCGCCAAAATTGTGTGCGGTTAATAATTTAATCTATTTTTCTGAGGTGATGGCATATGCCAGTAATTAAAGTTCGTGAAAATGAATCATTTGACGTTGCATTACGTCGTTTCAAGCGCTCTTGCGAGAAAGCAGGTATCTTAGCAGAAGTTCGTGCTCGTGAATTCTACGAAAAACCAACTACAATTCGTAAACGTGAAAAAGCATCACTTGCTAAGCGCCACGCTAAACGTAACTTCCGTGAGAACGCACGCAACACACGTTTATACTAATTAGTTTGCTAATTGGTACAAATATATCGAAACCGTGATTCCTATTAGGCTCACGGTTTTGGTGTTTTTAACGTTTCTATTCAAGCGGTTATATTTTTGCAAAATTTTACGATAAATTATCCGCTTGTATCAGTCAAAGGGCAGGAGGAAATCAATGAAAGGCACAATTCCACGTTCATTTATTGATGATCTTATTGCTCGCACCGATATTGTTGAGGTCATCAACAGTCGGGTTAAACTCAAAAAAGCAGGGCGGGATTATCAAGCCTGCTGTCCTTTTCATCACGAGAAAACACCTTCATTTTCAGTCAGTCAATCCAAACAGTTTTACCACTGCTTTGGCTGTGGTGCTCATGGTAATATCATCACTTTCCTGATGGATTACGACAAATTAGAATTTCCAGAAGCAATTGAAGAGCTTGCTGCTATGCACGGTCTAGAAGTGCCGAGAGAGAATGTGCTCAATCGTGATGGAAAACCGCAAGCGAATTTTAAGACTAAGCGTAATCTCTATGAATTGATGGAATTGGTAGCAAAGTTTTATCAGCAAAATCTTACTCATCAAATTGAGCCACAAAGTTATTTGCAACAGCGTGGTTTATCGGCGGAGATTATCGAACGTTTTGAAATTGGTTTTGCCCCGAATGCGTTTGATGCCGCTTTGCGTACTTTCGGGCAATCGCTTGAAGAAACACAAAAATTGCTGGATACGGGCATTTTAACCAAAAATGATAGCGGTCGAATTTACGATAAATTTCGTAATCGGGTGATGTTCCCAATTCGAGATAAACGTGGACGAGTAATTGCCTTTGGCGGTCGAGTGTTACCGAATGATGAGCAAGGGGCGAAGTATATGAACTCGCCTGAAACTGTAATTTACCACAAAGGCAGCGAGCTGTACGGTTTATATCAAGCTCTCAAAGTGAATGAAAATCCAGATTATCTCTTTGTAGTTGAAGGTTATATGGATGTGGTGGCTCTAGCTCAATTTGGGGTGGATAATGTAGTAGCCTCACTAGGCACGGCAACCACAGGTGAGCAAATTCAGCAAATGTTCCGCTGTACTGAGCAAATTATCTGTTGTTATGATGGCGACAGAGCAGGACGAGATGCTGCGTGGCGTGCGTTAGAAAATGCCTTACCTTACTTGCAAGATGGGCGTCAGCTCAAATTTATTTTCTTGCCTGATGGCGAAGATCCGGATACCTTCATTCGCTCGCAAGGTAAAGCCGGCTTTGAGCAATATTTAGCGGAGAATGCCAAACCCCTAAGCAACTTCTTGTTTGATAGTTTACTTGCTGATGTAGATCTCTCCTCAAAAGAAGGAAAATCAAAACTGGCAGCCTTAGCTGTGCCGCTGATTAACCGCATTCCGGGGGAAATGTTACGTGTTTATTTACGCAATATTTTAGGACAGAAGTTAGGCATTCTTGATCCAACACAGATAGAAGCATTATTACCGAATAAAAAAGCAGAAGAGAGAGCGGCTCATCAAGCTATTAAAATCAAGAGAACGCCAATGCGATTACTGATCGCCTTATTATTGCAAAACCCGCATTTAGTGAAATTTGTGCCAGATGTGAGTTCTCTAAAAGTATTAAAAGAACCAGGTTTTGAATTATTAACGGATGTCGTGGCGATTTGTCAGCAAAATGCTGGCATTAGTATGGGGGGGCTACTTGAACATTATCGAGAGCATCCCCAATATAAAATAGTTGAAACACTCGCAAGTTGGGAACATTTAGTGTTACCGGAAAATGTTGAGACGACCTTTATCGAAACTCTCGATTTTCTCTACGCAAAATTAGTGGAATTACGAAAAGAAGAGCTAATTGCTAAAGACAGAACGGTAGGTTTAACTGACGATGAGAAAAAAGAGTACTTTTTTTTAGAGCAGAATCGTATAACAAGCGGTTAAAATTCATAAATTTTTTGCAAATTTACCAAGCCAAGCTGAATTTAGTGGTATAATCCACTACTATTTTTGCTCGCATAATAAACGGATAAACTATGGAACACCAAGCAGATCAACAATTAGAACAGCAATCCCAATTAGAACTTCTGATCACACAAGGACGAGAACAGGGGTATTTAACGATTTCTGAAGTTCACGATCACTTACCGGAAGAGTTAGTGGATGCGGAGCAGATTGAAGATATCATTCAGATGATCAATGATATGGGGATCCAGGTCTTAGAGGTTGCCCCAGATGCGGACGATTTACTCCTTGCTGAAAATATCGCTGATGAAGATGTGGTAGAAGAAGCGACAAAAGTACTTTCCACCGTAGAATCAGAGTTAGGTAGAACGACTGACCCTGTGCGTATGTATATGCGTGAGATGGGGACGGTTGAGCTTTTAACTCGTGAAGGTGAAATTGATATTGCAAAACGTATTGAGGAAGGGATTAATGAAGTTCAATGTGCAATTGCAGAATATCCAGAAGTATTAACGGGGCTTTTAGAATGCTATGCTCAAGTTGAAGGCGGTGAAATGCGCCTTTCTGATTTGGTAACGGCATTTGTTGATCCAAATATTTTGGAAGAAGCACCTTTAGAAGAACTTGATGCTGAATTAAATGATGATGAAGAATCTGATACTGTCGCTGTTGTTGATGACGAAAATGAAGACGAAGAAAGCGATAGCAGCTCAGATAACAGCGATGATAGCTCTATTGATCCTGAATTAGCGCGGGAAAAATTTGAAGCTCTGCGTAACCAACACGAAAAAGTATTGTTAGCGATTCAAAAACACGGTAGAACCAGTAAAAAATCAAAAGAGCAGATTGAAATTTTATCTAATATTTTCCGTGAATTCCGCTTAGTGCCAAAACAATTTGATTTATTAGTTGCCTCTATGCAAAAACTAATGAAACAAGTGCGTGTAGAAGAACGCCAGATTCAACGTTATGCGGTTGAATATGCAGGTATGAAAAAAGCGGACTTCTTAAAAGCATTCCAAGGACACGAATTAAGCGAAGAATGGATCGAAAAAGCGATTAACGCGAAGAAAAATGCGGCACCAAAACTTGCTAATTATGTAGATAATATTCGTATTAATATCGCAAATTTACAGAATTTAGAACAAACTTCAGGTTTGACCATTTCCCAAATCCGTGAAATTGGCGGACGCATTGCTAGTGGTGAACTGAAAGCTCGCCGTGCGAAAAAAGAGATGGTGGAAGCGAACTTACGTTTAGTGATCTCGATTGCGAAGAAATACACCAACCGTGGTTTACAGTTCTTGGATTTAATCCAAGAAGGTAATATCGGTTTGATGAAAGCGGTGGATAAATTTGAATATCGCCGTGGCTATAAATTTTCAACCTATGCAACCTGGTGGATTCGTCAGGCAATTACCCGTTCGATTGCAGATCAGGCTCGAACCATCCGTATTCCGGTGCATATGATTGAAACTATCAATAAACTTAACCGTATTTCCCGCCAATGTTTGCAGGAAATGGGGCGTGAAGCGACACCGGAAGAGTTGGCAGAGCGTATGGGAATGCCGGAAGATAAAATCCGAAAAGTGTTGAAAATTGCTAAAGAACCAATTTCAATGGAAACTCCAATTGGTGATGATGACGATTCACATTTGGGCGATTTCATTCAAGACGAAAGCCTTGAATTACCACTAGATTCCGCAACCGCTGAGAGCTTGCGTATGGCAACCAACGAAGTGCTGGAAGGTTTAACTCCACGTGAGGCAAAAGTATTACGTATGCGTTTCGGTATTGATATGAACACCGACCATACGCTTGAAGAAGTAGGTAAACAATTTGATGTAACCCGTGAGCGTATTCGTCAGATTGAAGCAAAAGCGTTACGTAAATTACGCCATCCAAGCCGTTCAGAAACCTTACGCAGTTTCCTAGATGATTAATGATTTCCCCTGTGCCTTGTGGTACAGGGGTTTTTGTTTTAAGATTAATAACAAGCGGTTGTTTTTCTTAAATTTTTTACAAGAAGGAGAGATATGAAAAAATCACTATTAGCCCTTTTAATTAGCTCAGTATTTGTGATTGCGGGTTGTGAAGACGGCAAAATGACACAAACGGTATTAGAAGCTGAAAAACAAATTGTTCACTTAGGCACAGAATTAAAAAATGCCCAGTCGGAATTGGCAAAAAAAGAAGCCGAAGTTGCCGAGCTTTCAAGCGTGAAGGCGGAGAATGACAAATTAAAAGCAGAGCTAGAGAAAGCCCAACAAAACACCGCATTAAATGTTGAGATTGTAAAAATCTTCGATAAAAAAGATGTGATTAAGCATAAAGTTGATCCAAAAGAAGAATTTGCAATTGAGGAAAGCACGGTGAGTTCGATTGTGACGCTTCCAAAAACAAATTTTGATTGGCTCAATCAGTTGTTGATTAATCAGGCGTATGATTACAATGAAGAACAAGGCAGAAAGCTGAAAAACCCAACCGAAGATGAGTTTAAAAAGCACCGTGAAGAAGTTTATCAAGGTTTAGTTGAAAGTGTGAAAACAGAGCCTACAATTGGCTATGATGAGCATATTCATAGTACTTTTATGGGGCAACGCAATAATATCGCTACTTTTTTGATGACACATTATAGCTACACAGGTGGTGCTCACGGTATGCACTATACGCAATATATCAATGTGGATTTAGCTAAAAAAGCAATCATTAGCTTAAATGATTTAATCAGCCAAAAAGATCAAGCTCAACTGAAAGAGATCCTTTGGGAAAATTACAGTCGTGAACGAGTTGATGAAAATGGTAAATATAATGGATTTGGAGATAAAAAAGAGTTCCGTATTTCTGACCAATTCTATTTTACCTCTGAAGGGATTGTCTTTGTTTATCCTCCATACGAATTGGGTGCTTACGCAGAAGGCAATATAGAGATTGAAGCAGATTGGCATAGTATCAATAAGTTACTCAACTCAGATTATCAACGTGGTGAAAAAGATGGGTTCTTTGCAGAAGAGCTAGAGAACTAATTGTAAATTTAAGTTAAAAAACAACCGCTTGTAATCCTTTATTACAAGCGGTTTATTTTTGTTGAAATTTTGCAACTTACCCCAATACAATCCCCAGACTAAACAACAAGTTAGTGATTAATGCCAACCCTGCCATTTGCCCTAGAATTGGGTAAAGCTCTTTTGGATCTTGATGTTGATAAACAAAACGTGCGTGTTTTGCGAGTAGCGGTACAGCAAGTAAGAAGATGAAACTGTACCAATGTTCAAATTCCGAAATTGCAAAAATTAGATAAGAAATAACCGCTAGTACCAACAACGCAACATGGTATTTTCGCCCGTTTTGGCTGCCAATTCTCACAATCAGCGTGTTTTTGCCGGCTTGTCTGTCTTGGTTAATATCACGCAAATTATTGATATTTAATACCGCAACAGAGAGTAATCCGCAGCCGAAAGCAGGTAGTAAAATTATTGATGGTACACTATGAGCTTGTAGGTAAAACACGCCGATAACCGCTACAAAGCCAAAGAAAATCAGCACAAACAGATCGCCCAATCCTAAATAACCGTAAGCCTTTTTGCCGACGGTGTAAGTGATTGCAGCAACAATTGACACCACACCCAGCCCAATAAAAAAGAACAAGTCTTGAATGCTCTCAAAGGCATAAGCACTTAATGCTACGCCTGAAATAAAAGAGAGCAGACTTAAAATAATCACCGCTTTTTTTAGTTGCTCGCCACTAATTGCTCCTTGCTGAATGGCTCGAAGCGGTCCGATTCGTTCTTTGGTGTCGGAACCTTTCACGTGGTCGCCGTAATCGTTAGCGAAGTTAGAGAGAATTTGTAGCAAGATAGTCGTAATAAAAGCCAATAATGTCGTAATAAAATCAAATTTTCCAGCCCAATGAGCCAGTGCCGAGCCAACAATAATTGATGCCAACGCCAGTGGCAAAGTTTTGGGGCGAGCGGTGCTAAACCAAATCGAAAAAAGGGAATTTTTGTTCATAAATAATATTTCGTTTAAAATAATGAGTAATCTCCGTCATTTTATCAGAAAAAATCCCGATGACTTCTACCCCAAAACAATTAAATCCGATCCAGATCAATCCAATCGGTATTATGCAAAGCCCTTACGATGAAAAATTTTCCGTGCCTCGCCAGCCCAATTTGGTAGCGGAAGGAAAAGGCATTTTGCGATTAGTGCCACCTTATAACACGCCCGATGCGGTGCGAGGCTTGGAGCAGTTTAGCCATATTTGGCTGATTTTTCAGTTCCACCACATTCCAGAACGGGATTGGCACGCTACGGTTAGGCCACCTCGTTTAGGTGGGAATGAGCGAATCGGGGTATTTGCCAGCCGTGCGACTCATCGCCCTAATCCATTGGGCTTGTCGAAAGTGAGACTAGAAGAAGTGGTGGTTGAGAACGGCGACGTTTATCTGAAATTGGGCAGTGTGGATTTAGTAAACGGCACGCCGATTTTGGATATTAAGCCTTATATCGTCTATGCGGATAGTGAACCTGATGCAGTTTCGGGCTTTGCACAAGAAAAACCGGAGCAGAAATTATCAGTTGTATTTAGCGAAGAAGTTCAACAAGCGGTCAAATTTTGCCAAAATTTTGCAAAATTTGGCATTGAGCAGCCACTTACTTTTATTCGTGATGTGATTGCACAAGATCCCCGACCGGCTTATCAACAAGGGAAAGTATCCGATAGAATTTATGGTATGAACCTTGCAGGCTATAATATTCGCTGGAAAATAGAACAAGGTGAGCAAGTGCTCGTCCTTTCGATTGAGTAAATGAACTTTCTGAAAGTGGAGATATCTAATAAGTGAATTTTATCCCTTTAAGGACTAATTATGAAATTGAAAAATTTTCTCACACTTCTACCGCTTGCACTAACAACGGTAACGGCTTTTGCTGAAACGGCTACCACAGAGGCAGCCCCTGCCGGTACGGTTGTTTCGGTAGAGAAAAAACAAGCCTCAAACTTTAGTTTCTCAACCAAAGTAACTCGTAGCGTTGAACAAGATTTAATGCAGGCAACGGTTTATAGCCAAAAATCAGGGAAGTCATTACCTGAACTGAAAAAAAGTGTTTCGCAAAATTTGAATCAAGTGCTGGAACTAGCAAAAAAACATCCGGCGATTGAGGTGCAAGCGGAAGGAATTAGCAATAACGCCAATTACAATAACAAAGGGAATATTGACGGTTGGCAAGCCTACGGTAGCGTGAGCTTGAAAAGTAAAGATTTTAACGCCATGGCTGAGGTGTTAGAAAATTTAGGTAAAGATGTGGCAATCCAATCTATTTACTTTGGTGTATCACCTGAGAAAGTAGCCTCATTGGAAGAAGAGATGCTACTTGAGGTCATCAAAAAATTCCAAGATAAAGCAGAGATTATTCAAAAAGCTTTAGGGGCGAAAAAATATCGATTAAGTATGGTTAATCTGCAAACACCTAGCGATGGTGGCTATGAGTATGGATCTCGTATGGCAAGTACGATGTATGCAGCGGAACAAACTGCAATGGGAAAATCAGCAGATATGCCGTTAGAAGCAGGGAAAACTACCATTTCTGCCTCTGCTTCAGGTAGTGTCGATTTTGAATAGAAATGTATAGTTTTGTATAGACTTGTATTTTTACTTTAATTTTGAGGGGGAGTCCGTCTATACTAGTGACCCGAAATATGAGTATTGTAGCAAACTGTAATACTCATATTTTATTTATTGGCTATTTATAGCATTTTCGGAAAGTAAACACATGATGTGTAAATGCCTGTTAAGGTAAGGATAAAAAATGAAAAAATATTTTGCTGAATTTTTCGGTACATTTTGGTTAGTGTTTGGTGGTTGTGGTAGTGCAGTGTTAGCAGCTGGCATTCCGGAGTTAGGAATTGGCTATGCGGGTGTGTCATTAGCGTTCGGTTTAACCGTATTAACAATGGCGTATGCGGTAGGTCACATCTCGGGTGGTCACTTCAACCCCGCAGTTTCAATCGGCTTATTAGTTGGTGGACGTTTTAACGCGAAAGATTTAGTACCTTATATTGTTGCTCAAGTTATTGGTGCAATTGCAGCCGGTGCAGTGTTATACACCATCGCGTCAGGTATCCCGACATTTGATGCAACCGCAGGTTTTGCAAGCAACGGTTACGGCGAACACTCTCCGCACGGCTATAGCTTAATGGCAGCGTTATTAATTGAAGTAGTATTAACGGCATTCTTCTTAATTATTATTATGGGTGCAACAGATAGACGTGCTCCGGCAGGTTTTGCTCCGATTGCAATCGGTTTAGGTTTAACCTTAATCCACTTAATCAGCATTCCGGTAACTAACACTTCGGTAAACCCGGCTCGTTCAACCGGTGTGGCGTTATTCCAAGGCAGCTGGGCGATTGAACAATTATGGTTGTTCTGGGCAGCGCCAATCGTAGGTGCAATTATCGGTGCAGTTGCTTACCGCTTCATCGCTGATGAAAAATAATTTAACGAATTAATTTTGTGCAGCCCTAATTGTCGATTAGGGCTGTTTTTTGTTTTTATAAGGACTTTAAAATGAAAAACTTCATTAAATTTTGCGGAGTGATTTCAGCTACTTTACTTCTCAGCGGTTGCTTAGTGACTTCTGTCGTAGGTGGTGTGGTAGGCGCTGCTGTTGATGCGGTGGATACTGTCACTCCTGATATTATCGATTAATCACAAGCGGTAAAAATTTGCCGATAGATTGCAAATATAAAATAAAGCGTTAAAATGACTTGCTATTTTCAATCACACAGTATGAATTAAAGGATTCAATATGAAAATTACTAAAGATTTAGTGCCAAGCATTGCTTACCAAGTGCGTACCCAAGACGGCGTATTAGTAGACGAAGCTCCGGCAAATCAACCGTTAGAATACTTACACGGTCATAACAACTTGGTGGAAGGCTTAGAAAAAGCCCTTGAAGGCAAAGCTGTAGGCGAAGTCTTTGAAGTACGTGTAAAACCGGAAGAGGGTTACGGCGAATACAACGACAATATGGTTCAACGCGTGCCGAAAGACGTGTTTATGGGCGTTGATGAATTAGAAGTGGGTATGCGTTTTATCGCTGATACCGATTTAGGCCCATTACCGGTGGTAATCACGGAAGTTGATGGCGATGAAGTGGTGGTAGATGGCAACCATATGTTAGCCGGTCAAGAGTTATTATTCTCTGTAGAAGTAGTTGGCGTGCGTGAAGCAACGGCAGAAGAAATTGCACACGGACACGTTCACGGTGGTCACGAGCACGGTTGTGGTTGTGGCGGACACGATCATCACGATCACGAAGGCTGCTGTGGTGGACACGATCACGACCACCATCACGGACACGGTGGCTGCGGCTGCGGCAGTTATCACTAATTTTTATGTTCTCCCTCCCTTTTAGAGGGAGAGCTGTTTTCAGAATTTCCCTTTTAAAGCCATTGCTAAATAGTTAAACAAGCGGTCAAATTTCTCTGAAAATTTACCAATGTCTTTATAAAAATATAACCTTTCAAATGATGAGTGAAACCAAACAAAACGAATCGGTAGATTATTTACGTTCGATTTTAAGCTCGAACATTTATGATCTCGCCCAAGTTACCCCTCTGCAAAAAATGGAAAAACTGTCTGAACGTTTAGGCAATAATGTGTTTATTAAACGTGAAGATCGTCAGCCTGTGCATAGTTTTAAATTGCGCGGTGCTTTTGCAATGATTTCTAATCTATCTAAAGCACAAAAAGAAGCCGGTGTGATTGCCGCTTCCGCCGGTAATCATGCTCAAGGTGTGGCACTTTCAGCAAAACATTTAGGTTTAAGAGCCCTGATTGTAATGCCACAAAATACCCCTGCAATCAAAGTTGATGCAGTGCGTGGTTATGGTGGTGAGGTATTGCTCTATGGTGCAAACTTCGATGAAGCTAAAGCAAAAGCGATTGAGCTTTCAACTGAATTGGGGATGACCTTTATTCACCCGTTTGACAGCCCAGCGGTAATTGCAGGGCAAGGCACTATCGGTTTGGAATTAGTGCAGCAAAAGCCGGACTTAGATTATATTTTCATTCCTGTTGGTGGTGGTGGATTAATTGCAGGAATTGCCGTATTCATTAAGCAAGTTTTACCAAATATTAAAGTTATTGGGGTAGAGTCTAAAGATTCCGCCTGTTTGTATTACGCATTGAAAAATGGTCAGCCAACCGATTTAGAGCGTGTGGGCTTATTTGCCGATGGTATTGCGGTTCGCCGAATTGGCGATGAAACCTTCCGCCTTTGTCAGCAATATGTTGATGATGTTGTGTTGGTGGATAATGATGAAATCTGTGCTTCAATGAAGTTAATTTTTGAAAACGTACGTGCCATTTCAGAGCCATCGGGGGCAACTTCATTGGCTGGTTTAAAAAAATATGTAAAACAGCACCAATTACAAGAAAAGAATTTAGCTTGTATCCTTTCCGGGGCGAATGTTAATTTCCATACTTTGCGTTTTGTTTCTGAGCGTTGTGAAATCGGCGAAAAACGTGAAGCATTACTGGCGGTAACCATCCCTGAACAGAAAGGCAGTTTCCTAACTTTCTGTGAGATTTTAGGTAATCGTGCGGTAACTGAATTTAACTATCGTCATTCCGATGATCAAAATGCGTGCATATTTGTTGGCGTAAGAATTTCCGGCTCGGCAGAGAAGTTAGAAATCATTAAAGAGCTACAGCAAAATGGCTATGATGTAACGGATCTGTCGGATGATGATATTGCTAAAACTCACATTCGTTATATGGTTGGTGGTAGAGCGGCCTCTATCAAAAATGAACAGCTTTATAGTTTTGAATTCCCGGAACAGAAAGGGGCGTTACTGAAATTCTTGCAAATGCTCACAAATTGGGATATTTCTTTGTTCCATTACCGTGCTCACGGGGCAGATTATGGTGATATTCTCGCTGCATTTGCACTAAATCAAGGCGATGAAGTAGAATTAAATCAACATTTAGAACAGCTTGGCTATCGTTTCCAAAATGTCAGCAATAGCCCTGCATATCAATATTTTTTGAAATAAAAGTTAGGAATTAAAATGGCTCGTAAATATTTCGGCACAGATGGTGTGCGTGGAGAAGTAGGTAAATTTCCGATTACTCCTGAATTTGCCTTAAAGCTCGGTTGGGCAGCGGGTAAAGTGTTGGCAACACAAGGCACAAAAAAGGTTCTAATCGG
Source organism: Mannheimia varigena (assembly GCF_013377235.1). NCBI lineage: Bacteria > Pseudomonadati > Pseudomonadota > Gammaproteobacteria > Pasteurellales > Pasteurellaceae > Mannheimia > Mannheimia varigena. The sequence continues at coordinate 1,731,807 of NZ_CP016226.1, forward strand.
AAAAGATACTCGTATTTCAGGTTATATGTTGGAATCTGCACTTGAAGCGGGTTTAACTGCAGCTGGTTTATCGGCAGTATTTGTTGGTCCAATGCCTACTCCTGCGATAGCCTATTTAACCCGTACTTTTCGTGCTGAAGCAGGTATTGTGATTTCAGCTTCTCACAACCCATATTATGATAATGGGATTAAATTCTTTTCATCAGTAGGCGAAAAATTGCCTGATGAAATCGAAGAAGCGATTGAAGCAATGCTTGATCAGCCAATGGATTGTGTCGATTCAGCAAATTTAGGGCGTGCAAGCCGTATTAATGATGCTGCTGGGCGTTATATTGAATTTTGTAAAGGAACTTTTCCATCTGAATTAAGCCTTGAAGGTTATAAAATCGTAGTAGATTGTGCCAACGGTGCAACTTACCATATCGCACCAAGTGTAATGCGTGAGTTAGGTGCAGAGGTAATTGAGATTGGTACGAAGCCAGATGGTTTAAACATCAACGAAAAATGCGGAGCAACGGATATTAAATCCCTGCAAAAAGTGGTGATTGAAGCAGGAGCAGACGTTGGTTTAGCTTACGATGGTGATGGCGACCGTTTAATTATGGTTGATCATTTAGGTAATAAAGTTGATGGTGACCAAATTCTCTTTATTTTAGCCCGTGAAGCTCTTCGCTCAGGTAAATTACAAGGTGGGGTAGTTGGCACATTAATGAGTAATATGAGCTTGGAGTTAGCATTAAAACAGTTAGCGATTCCATTCTCTCGTGCGAACGTAGGTGACCGCTATGTACTAGAGCAGCTTAAAGAGAAAGGCTGGAAATTGGGTGGTGAAAACTCAGGGCATATCATTGTATTAGATAAAAATACAACAGGCGATGGAGTAATTGCCTCTCTGCAAGTATTAGCTGCAATGGTAAGCCATAAATTAAGTCTCAATGATTTAGCGAAAGCTGTACCGTTATTCCCTCAAGTTCTACTGAATGTTCGTTTTGAGAAAGGTGCGGAGAATCCCCTTGAAAGCGATGAAGTGAAAGCCGTTGCCGCTGAGGTAGAAAAACGTTTGGCAGGCAAAGGGCGTATTTTATTGCGTAAATCAGGTACTGAGCCATTAATTCGTGTAATGGTAGAATGCGAAGATGGGCAACTCGCACAAAGCTGTGCAGAAGAAATTGTTGAAGCAGTAAAACGTAATTAATCGCAACAAGCGGTCATATTTTGTAAAAAATTTGCAAAATATGACCGCTTGTTGTTTAAAAGGAGCAAAAAATGGATCAACAAGAAATGAAAAAAATTGCAGCTCAAGCTGCATTAAAATTTGTAAAACCGAATACGATTGTAGGCGTTGGTAGTGGCTCAACGGTAAACTGCTTTATTGATGCTCTCGCTTCAATGAAAGATGAAATTAAAGGAGCAGTTGCCGCTTCAAAAGCCTCAGAAGAACGCCTGCGTGATATCGGCATTGAAGTGTTTAGTGCCAATGAAGTGAGTGAACTTGATGTTTATATTGACGGTGCTGATGAAATCACACCTCAAGGGGCGATGATTAAAGGCGGAGGTGCGGCTCTCACTCGTGAGAAAATCGTTAGTTCTTTGGCTAAAAAGTTTATTTGTATCGTGGATACCTCAAAACAGGTGGATGTACTGGGTTCAACTTTCCCATTACCGGTAGAAGTTATTCCAATGGCTCGCTCTTACGTTGCTCGTCAGTTAGTGGCACTTGGTGGTTCGCCGGAATATCGTGAAGGAGTAGTAACCGATAATGGCAACGTGATTTTAGATGTACATAATTTTAAAATTATCGAACCGTTGAAAATGGAGTATACAATCAATAATATTGCAGGTGTCGTTACAAATGGCATTTTCGCACAGCGTTATGCTAATGTTACTATTGTTGGCACACCTGAAGGTGCAGTTATATTAGAATAATTTATTATCGCAAATACATAATACTAGGAGCAAAAAATGGCTAAAATCTCTTTGGATAAATCAAAGATCAAGTTTCTTCTGCTTGAAGGAGTGCATCAAAACGCAATTGATGTGCTACTAGCAGCAGGTTATACCAATATCGAAGTTCATAAAAAAGCACTAGATGGTCAAGAATTGATTGACGCGATCAAAGATGCTCACTTTATAGGGATTCGATCTCGTACATTTTTAACCGAAGAAGTGTTAGCTCATGCCTCTAAATTAATTGCGATTGGTTGTTTCTGTATTGGTACAAACCAAGTTGATTTAAGTGCGGCGAAAAGACGAGGTATTCCAGTATTTAATGCACCGTTCTCAAATACCCGTTCTGTGGCAGAATTAGTACTTGCAGAAATGATTTTATTAATGCGTAAAGTACCAACTGCGAATGCTGAGGTACATCGAGGGGTGTGGAATAAGTCTGCCGTTGGTGCGAATGAAGTTCGTGGTAAGAAATTAGGGATTGTGGGATATGGACATATCGGTTCACAGCTTAGTATTCTTGCAGAAGCCATTGGTATGCAGGTTTATTTCTATGATGTTGAAAATAAATTGCCACTCGGTAATGCACAGCAAGTGCCAACGTTAGAGCATCTGCTTTCAACTTGCGATATGATTTCGTTACACGTTCCAGAAATTGACTCTACTAAAAACCTAATGAGTGCAGAACGCATTGCTCAATTAAAAGAAGGGTCTGTATTGATTAATGCAGCTCGTGGTACGGTTGTGGATATTGATGCGTTAGCCGCTCGCTTAGAAGCTGGTACATTGCGTGGCGCGGCAATTGACGTATTCCCAGAAGAACCTGCTTCAATTAACGATCCGTTTGTATCGCCATTATGTAAGTTTGATAATGTGATCTTAACTCCACACATTGGCGGTTCAACCTCTGAGGCCCAGGCAAATATAGGGACGGAAGTAGCAAATAAATTTGTGAAATATTCAGATAATGGCTCTACTGTAACAGCGGTAAACTTTCCTGAGGTGTCATTGCCACTTCACAGCCAAACTAAGCGTTTATTACATATTCACGAGAATCGTCCTGGTATCTTAAACCAAATCAACCAAGTGTTTGTGGAAGAGAATGTCAATATTGCTGCTCAATATTTGCAAACAGAACCAACTATTGGTTATGTAGTAATTGATGTGGAGTGTGATAATGTTGATGATGCATTACAACGCTTAAAAGCTATTGAAGGCACAATTCGAGCTAGAGTTCTGTACTAATTAAGAAAGAGCCTGAATGATATTCAGGCCCTTTGCATTATTATAATGCTTAAGAACAAGCGGTAAAATTTATGAGAAATTTTACCGCTTGTATTATATTTATTGTTTAGAAGCGGTAAGTAGCATTTGCAGTGAATGCGTTGCCTTTTAATTTCGTACCACTGCGTTTTAAGTTATCACGGGTGTATTCCGCGCCTAATTCAACATCGCTTGATACTGCATATTTTGCACCTGCACCAAAGCCAAAACCACGATACGTTTCATCGCCTACTTTACTAGAGGTTGCGTCGACTTTTACATAAGGAAGTAAATCTGAACCTACACGATAGCCTTGTTGGTAAGCTACAGTATATTTATTTTTTTGTTTTACATCACTAAATACTTTTGTGCTCCCAATTTTTGCTTTGCCTTGAACAATACCAACAAAGTTGTTACCTTGATCAAAGCCGTAATCTACAACAATTACTGGGCCTGTTGAGTCTTTCCCTTTTACACCATCTACCTTGTATTTGGTTGTTGTTACATCAACACCAACGCCTACACCTGTAAATGTGTTGCCAACAGGTGCTGCGAAAAGATTTGCAGAGAATAAGCAAGTAAGTGCTGCAATCGTTAGTTTTTTCATAAAATGACTCCTCTTTTGATTAAGATTCAATAGTGCCACAGAAACGATAACCTTCACCGTGAATGGTAACAATCATTTCAGGGGTGCTTGGATGAGCTTCAAAATGCTTTCGAATACGGCGAATGGTTACATCAACCGTTCTATCGTGAGGCTTTAATTCACGCCCAGCCATTTTTTGTAGTAACTCTTCACGAGTTTGAATTTTACCCGGGTTTTCACAAAAATGTTGTAATGCTCGGAACTCGCTGCGAGGTAATTTAGTTGTTTCTCCTTCTGGTGTAATAAGTGTATGGCTATTTAGATCAAGAGTCCAACCATTGAAATGATAACTTTCAACCTCAGCATTTACATTATCAGGAGAATGCTCTTTTTCGGGCATTGTTCTTTGCAGTAAATTTCTAGAGCGAATAGTTAGTTCACGAGGGTTAAATGGTTTAGTGATATAGTCATCTGCCCCAATTTCCAAACCGAGAATTTTATCAATCTCATTATCTCGACCAGTTAAAAACATAAGAGGAAGTTTTTTATTCTCCCTAATTTCACGAGCTAGAATGAGCCCATTTTTTCCAGGTAGATTAATATCCATTAATACGAGATTAATGTCTTGTGAATTGAGAACAGAATGCATTTCCTCACCGTTTGATGCTTGAAATACCTGATAGCCTTCTCCTTCAAAGATACTTTTTAGCATATTACGTGTAACGAGTTCATCCTCAACAATTAAGATTTGTGGGATCTTCATTTTATAAACCTCTAATTTTAAATTATAAATTCTATTCAGTAACTTTTATGTAACAATTATGCACATTTTACTTATAAATTTATTAATAGAAAGAGTAGAAATGATGATTTATTTAACTTAATCAAAGTTTTGTTATTTATCTCTATCATCAATGCCAAAAATTAGGTAATTTCCTTGAATATCAGCAAGGCTACGAAAGCCAATATTAAAAATTTCAAACTCATGGTGAGTATTTAGGCTTTTATAGTTGAAATTATCGTGATGATGACCGTGAAAAATCTTTGTAGCACCTAATTTTTTTGCCAATAGATTAATTGCCGAAAAACCTTGTGGGTGAGGTCTTGGTGCTTCATGAGTAATTAAAATATCTGCTTTTTCATTTTCTAGCGCCTCAAAATCAGATGGAAAAATTGAGGACCGATGTCTTAATGGCACACCTCCACGCCAAATTTTCTCTTGTGGGGTATATTGGCAAAAATGGATAGGGTCAAAAAACATCGGGCGGTTTGGTGGCATCCAAATATGACCTCGAAATACACCGCCGACTCCCGCAATTCTAATCCCTTGAATTTCTACTACTCTGCCGTGAATGTTACGTTCTTTCCATTTACTGTTCCAAATTGCATCAAAGGCAGCAACGGTTTTACTGTCGTGATTGCCATGAATAAACCAAATATCACAATATTGTGAAAGTTTATCTAATTCATCGGGGCTAGTCAGTTGGAGATCGCCTAAAATAACTAGTGCAACTTCCTCAGTTTGTTGCTGTAAAATAGGGTAAAGATGCTCATAGTTACCGTGCGGATCGCCTGCAAAAAGTATCATCTTGTTTTCCGTTACTTAGGTTCTGATTCGTTAAGGTTATATTGTTTAAATTGTGGGATCTGCTCTTCATTTAAGATTGCTTCAACTACTTCTTTTGCTTGGTTGTAACGATCTAAATAACTTGGCGATTCAATTTCAATGTAAGGAATACGATGTTTTTCCAATAATTTTTTCAATAATTGTTGGAATTGTTGGCGTTGCTTTTTCGAGCCTAAACTACGCAAACCGTCTGCAACCCACTTTGTGTTATTGGAAAGTAGAATAGTAACATCAAACGGGTATTCACGGATCATCGAATCCAAAAATGGATGCGCTTTGCCTTCATATTGAATACAAAATGCTTGTGTTGTAATGTAATCGGTATCAATAATGGCGACTTTATGAGCGTGTTTCATAGCATAATCAACATAACGCTGATGTCCTAGCACCATTTGTGGATAGTCAGAATATTGCATTGCTTGCTCATTACCACCGAGTTGTTCAAACACAAATTCACGCCCATATTCCCACGCAGAAGTGGTATTAAACACGTTCGCTAATTTGCTTACCAGCACTGATTTACCGCTACTTTCACCACCAAGAATAGCGATAGTTTTCACGAAAAACGGTCGCACTTCTTTCGGGATAAAACGCCAATATTGGAACGGATTATTACGAATTTGTGTCGCAGAAACATTGAAAGATTCACGAGCAGGATCGACTAAATGCACTTCTAAATTCAAATATTTTTCATATGGCTCTTTGTCTTGTGTTTCGCTACTAAAGACAATAGTCGGATTAATATTTTTTTCGGCAAATAATTCTTTCACACGAGCAGACCAGCCTTCCCAACCGTTAGGGTAGCTTGGAATACCATCTTCGACTAAATGATGGATAAAGATCTGTTTTTGCTGATATTTGAAGATCTGCTGCACCCAACGAAGGCGATCTTCATTAGTTGGCATACGCTTCATCTTACTTTGTTGAAAAAGGCGTAAATCACGCTCAGAATCAGTACATACAATAACGTGTAGCACATCGACTTTACTGAATGCCTCATAGATCATATTAACATGACCTGTATGAATCGGGTAAAATTTACCAAAAATGACACCAGAACGCTGATTACTATCTTCGACAATTTCTAAAACAGAATGTAATGCTTTGAGCTTGTTAGCACTTGGGTTTTTAATTTTTCCACTGACTAACTGATTAAAATAGGCGCGTGTGACACCTGCTTGTTCACAAACATCATTGACTTTAAGTTTAAGTTGTTTACGTTTTTGTTGAAGATAAGCGAAGTCTGCCATAATTATTCCCTCGATTTTTGGTCGTCATCATATAGTAAAATGTAGCATTTTAATATCTTTTTATACGAAAAAAGCCATGCTGATATTATATTCGTGCATTAATTGATAACACATAGGATTTTTTTTCCTTTTTTGCCGATTTCTCGCTATAATCACGGCAATTTTCACTTAAAAATGGTTTAGACTTTATGCGACTGATTCGAGGTTTCCACAATTTAGCAAAATACACAGAACTGAATAAAGGCTGTGTGCTTTCTATCGGGAATTTCGATGGCGTGCATATTGGGCATCAAAATATTTTAGCTCGCCTTTGCGACCAAGCCTTAGAGCTGGATTTGCCTTCGGTTGTGATGATTTTCGAGCCGCAGCCTCGAGAATTTTTTGCAAAAAAAAGCGGAAATTTAACCGCTTGCAACCCACCGGCTCGCCTAATGCGACTGCGTGACAAGCTCAAATATCTCGCCGAGGCTGGTGTGGATTTTGTGCTTTGTGTGCGTTTTAGCGAAAGGTTCGCCCAAATTTCAGCGAAAGATTTCATCAGCGACTTATTGGCGAAACGGTTGAAAGTTCGCTATTTGAGCGTGGGTGATGATTTCCGCTTTGGAGCCAAACGTAGCGGCGATTTTGAAACGCTACGCAATGCCGGCTTAAAATACCGCTTTGCGGTGGAAGAGAGCCACACCCATAGCCTAAACGAGCAGAGAATTAGCAGCTCGCTTGTGCGAGAAGCCCTCGAACATAACGATTTAGCGTTGGCGGAAAAATTGCTCGGCAAGCCCTATTCTATTCACGGACGGGTTGCCCATGGTAACAAGCTCGGCAGAACCATCGGCTTCCCCACGGCAAATATTATGCTCAACCGCCTAGTAACCCCTATTCAAGGCGTATTTGCAGTGAAAGTCCAAACCAAAAACGGTAGCTACAATGGCATTGCCAATGTCGGCAACCGACCAACCATTAATGGTACAAAACCGTTGCTAGAAGTGCATATTTTCGATTTCAACGCCTCCATTTACAATGAGGCGATTGAAGTGATTTTTCTGGAGAAGATCCGCAACGAAATCAAATTCCCAAATTTTGAGGAATTAAAAAAACAGATCGAACAAGACCGCCTACAAGCGGTAGAATTTTTTAAGGAATTTGCAAATTAATCCTTTCTAGTTTCCAGCCTTAGAGGGGCTGAGTTAGACATAAACAGATAATTTTAACGAGAAATAAAAAAATGACTATTGACTACAAAAACACCTTAAACCTGCCTGAAACAGGCTTTCCGATGCGTGGCGATCTTGCCAAGCGTGAACCTGATATGCTGAAAAATTGGTATGACAAAAACCTCTACCAAAAAATCCGCACCGCTTCAAAAGGCAAGAAAACCTTTATTTTGCACGATGGCCCTCCGTATGCGAACGGTAACTTACACTTAGGGCACGCTGTAAATAAAATTTTAAAAGATATTATTATGAAGTCTAAGACTTCACTGGGTTATGACACCCCTTATGTACCAGGCTGGGACTGCCACGGTTTGCCGATCGAACTAAAAGTAGAAGGCATTGTGGGTAAGCCGAACGAAAAAATTTCAGCAGCGGAATTCCGCCAAGCGTGCCGTGATTATGCGAAAGAGCAGGTGGAAGGGCAGAAAGCAGACTTTATCCGTATGGGGATTTTAGGGGATTGGGATAATCCATACCTCACAATGAATTTCAACACCGAAGCGAACATTATCCGCACGCTAGGCAAAGTGATTGCGAATGGCCACTTATACAAAGGCTCAAAACCGGTTCATTGGTGTTTAGATTGCGGTTCATCACTTGCTGAAGCAGAAGTGGAATATGAAGACAAAGTATCGCCGTCTATTTACGTTCGTTTTGAAGCGGTAGATACAGCTGCGGTTGAAGCCAAATTCAACGCACAAGGCAAAGGCAGCGGTAAGTTATCTGCGGTGATTTGGACAACCACACCGTGGACAATTCCGTCTAACCGTGCGATTGCGATCAACCCTGAATTAGCCTATGCCTTAGTGCAATTCGGCGATGAGCGTGTGGTGCTAGCGGTCGATTTAGTGGAAGATGTTGCAAAAGCGGTGGGCGTAGAAGCGTTTGAAATTTTAGCCACCATTCAAGGTGAAAACCTAGAATTATTACGCTTTAACCATCCATTCTACGACTTCAACGTGCCGTTTATTTTCGGCGACCACGTGACCACCGATGGTGGTACAGGCTTGGTTCACACCGCTCCAGACCACGGTGCAGACGACTTCGTGGTGGCTCGCAAATACAATATCGAAATGGCAGGCTTGATTTCAAACGATGGCAAATTCAAAGCGGAAACGCCATTCTTTGCCGGCTTAGGCGTGTTTGAATCGAACGACAAAGTGGTGGAAAAACTGCAAGAAGTGGGGGCATTATTAAAATTATCCCGCATTAAGCATAGCTACCCACACTGCTGGCGTCACAAAACCCCGATTATCTTCCGTGCGACTCCACAATGGTTTATCGGTATGGAAACTCAAGGTTTACGCCAACAAGCGTTAGGCGAAATCAAATCGGTGCGTTGGATCCCGGCTTGGGGTGAAGCTCGTATCGACACAATGGTAGCGAACCGTCCGGACTGGTGTATTTCACGCCAACGTACTTGGGGTGTACCGATGGCGATGTTCGTTCACAATGACACCGAAGAGCTGCACCCACGCACGCTTGAATTAATCGAAGAAGTAGCGAAACGTGTAGAAGAAAAAGGCATTCAAGCGTGGTGGGATTTAGACCCGGCAGAGCTTTTGGGCGAAGAAGCGAAAGATTACCGCAAAGTGCCGGATACGTTAGACGTGTGGTTCGATTCAGGATCAACCTACGCTTCTGTTGTAGAACAACGCCCAGAATTTAACGGTAATTCGGCAGATATGTATTTGGAAGGCTCAGACCAACACCGTGGTTGGTTTATGTCATCGCTAATGCTTTCCACCGCAACCAACGGCAAAGCTCCATACAAGCAAGTGTTAACCCACGGCTTCACTGTAGATGAAAAAGGCAGAAAAATGTCGAAATCGCTTGGTAACGTGATTGTACCAAGCGAAGTGTGGAACAAAAATGGAGCGGATATTTTACGTTTATGGGTTGCTTCAACCGATTACACTGGCGAAATTGCAGTTTCACACAACATTTTAAACAGTGCAGGGGAATCTTACCGCCGTATTCGTAACACGGCTCGTTTCTTGTTAGCGAACCTAAACGGCTTCGATCCAAAACGTGATCTGGTTAAACCTGAAGAGATGATCGCTTTAGATCGCTGGGCGGTAGCCTGTGCGTTAGAGGCTCAAAACGAGATCAAAGAAGCTTACGACAACTACCAATTCCACACGGTGGTGCAACGCTTAATGCGTTTCTGCTCAATCGAAATGGGCTCGTTCTATTTGGACATCATTAAAGACCGCCAATACACCACCAAAGCGGATAGCCTAGCTCGCCGTAGCTGCCAAACGGCGTTATGGCACATTTCAGAAGCCTTGGTACGCTGGATTGCTCCAATCCTGTCATTCACCGCTGATGAAATTTGGAGCTACTTGCCGCAACTGGAAGGCAGAAGCGAATTTGTGTTCACTGAAGAGTTCTATAACGGATTATTCGGCTTAACCGAAGCGGACAAATTAGACGATGCTTACTGGCAACAGATCTTAAAAGTGCGTTCTGAAGTGAACCGAGTGCTTGAGCAAGCCCGTAAAGACAAAATCATCGGTGCAGGTTTAGAAGCGAAAGTGACGGTTTATGCGAATGAAGAAATTCGTCCATTGCTAGAACAACTTGGCGATGAATTACGCTTCGTGTTGATTACCTCACAAGCAATTATCAAACCGCTCGCAGAAGCAGACGTAGCTGAAGGCGAATTAGCCGGTTTAGCAGTGAAAGTGGAACATGCAGACGGCGAAAAATGCCCACGCTGCTGGCACTACGCCACCGATATCGGCAGCCACGTCGAGCACAAAGAAATTTGCGGACGTTGTGTGGAAAACGTAGCGAAAGTGGGCGAAAAACGGTTGTTTGCGTAATCATTCTATATAGTTTAAGGCAGGGAAAACCCTGCCTTAGCTTTTTCAGTTATAGATAGACACCTTCTTAAAATTTGCAAAAATTTCCTAAAAAATAGCCGCTTGCATCCCTATAAAAATGAAAAAATTATTCTTTTCCTCTCTTTTATCTCAATGTTTTCTCAAGAAGATTCCACCTTTTCCCCAGAGTGCCATTAATGTAAAATCGCTTTATTGGCAATTTCGGTGTAAAATAGTAGTAAATTATTAAAAATCGGGAATCATTAATGTTAATTTTGAATAAACAACGCAAAGCCGAACAGCTATTGAAAAGCCTGCCATATCTGCCACAAAATGCAGAGCAAGTTACTTTTCTTTCTTCAAGCAATGCGTTTAAACAGCAAATTTTACAGCTGATTCAAACGGCAAAAAAACGAATTTATTTAACCGCTCTCTATTTTGAAAAGGACGAAGCAGGGCAGGAAATTTTAAGCGCACTTTATAATGCTAAACGGAGTAATCCAAATTTAGACATTAAAATCTTGGTGGACTGGCACAGAGCTCAACGTGGGCGTATTGGCGAAGTGGAAAGTCTATCGAATGCTGATTGGTACACGAAATTTAAAGCCGAACAAAATCTCCCTGAAGGGCAAGAAATTGAGTTCTACGGTGTGCCAATTAATGGGCGAGAAGTGTTTGGCGTGTTGCATCTAAAAGGTTTTGTGTTTGACAATACCATTTTGTATAGCGGTGCTAGCATTAATAATGTCTATTTGCACCAATTTGATCGTTATCGTTACGATCGTTATCACGTTCTGGAAAATAAAGAGTTAGCGGATAGCTGGGTAACGTTTGTTCAGCAAAATATCTTACCGAATGAAGCAGTTAAGCGTTTAGATATAGCGAATCGCCCTAAAACGATCGAAATTCGCTCACAGATTAAAGCATTCCGCAAACAGTTAAGTCGTGAGCAATATCAATTTAATGGAATGGCGAAAAGTGATGATTTGCTGGTTTCTCCATTATTTGGTTTAGGACGTCGCAGAAATCAGCTCAACAAAGTTATCGAGGCATTGTTCTACCAAACCGAACAAAAATTAACGATTTGCACACCTTATTTTAATTTTCCGCTTTCGCTAAGAACCCGCATTGAGTGGTTGTTGGCAAACGGTAAATCAGTGGAAATTATTGTGGGCGATAAAACCGCTAATGATTTCTATACCAAGCCTGATGAAAAATTTACGATGGCATCAGCTCTACCTTATTTGTATGAAAAGAATTTGCGGGCTTTTGCGAAACGATTAGATTTTTATATTCAGAATCAGCAACTTACGATTCGTTTATGGAAGGACGATGAAAATAGTTACCACCTTAAAGGTGTATGGGTAGATAACCGCTATATTCTACTCACGGGGAATAATTTAAATCCACGTGCATGGCGGTTAGATGCGGAAAATGCGATTTTAGTGTCTGACCCAAAAGCTGAACTCAGCGAGAAAGCGGAAATGGAGTTAAGCCAAATTCGCCAATATACTCAAATTTTAAGTCATTACAGCGACTTAGAAGTGTTAGCAGACTACCCTGAAAATGTGCGTAAATTGCTGAAAAAATTTGGCAGAGTAAAACTTGATAAGATTGTGAAGATGTTACTGTAAAATATGCAATATAAGGGCGAATTGATTGTTCGCTCAATTATTAAGGATAAAAATGAGTGAACAAATTTATGGCATTCACGCTGTGAAAGCCTTTTTAGATAATGCCCCAGAGCGTTTAATCGAAGTGTTAGTCCTAAAAGGGCGAGAAGATAAACGTTTAATGCCGTTATTAAATGAACTTCAGCGTTTAGGTGTTTCGATTCAGCAGGTTAATCGCCAAGCATTAGATAACAAATCGCAAGGCGAAGTACATCAGGGCATTATTGCAAGAGTTGTGCCACAAAAAGAGCTAAACGAACACGATCTTGATGCAATTTTAAGCCAAAAACAAAATCCACTACTGCTCATTTTAGACGGCGTAACTGATCCCCACAATCTCGGTGCATGCTTACGTACTGCTGATGCTGCAGGGGTTGATGCGGTTATTGTACCGAAAGATAAATCAGCTCAACTGACTTCAATTGCCCGTAAAGTGGCGTGTGGAGCAGCAGAGGTAATGCCACTTATTCGAGTAACTAACCTTGCTCGCACAATGCGTGATTTGCAAGAACGCCACCATGTGTGGATTGTTGGCACGGCAGGTGAAGCAACATCGGGCATTTATGAAGCGAAATTAACAGGTTCAATTGCTTTAGTGATGGGTGCAGAAGGCGATGGAATGCGTCGCTTAACCCGTGAACATTGCGACCAACTTATCAGCATTCCAATGGCAGGTTCGGTGTCATCACTGAATGTCTCGGTTGCAACAGGTGTTTGTTTGTTTGAAATTGTTCGCCAAAAGTTGGCAGCAAAATAGTGAAAAAATAGGGGCAGATTATTATTTGCCCCTATTTTTATTACTTATCTAAATAATCTTCCAAATTAATCACCTTGTCGCACGATTTCTCGATTAAATAAGGATCGTGGCTCACCAAGATCAAGCTGCAATTTCTGGCTCGGCATTGGTTTATCAGTAATTCAATCGTTTCTTGTTGTGTGATAGGGTCAAGTCGAGATGTCACTTCATCAGCAAATAGCAGCACAGGGTCGAGTAATAATGCTCGTAAAATTGCCACCCGTTGCAGCTCGCCACCTGATACATTTTCCGCACTGCGTTGTAAAATATCTGGGTTAAGCGAAAGCTGCTCTAACAAACTTGGAATTGGTAAGCGATCGAGTTTATGCTTGTTTATTACATCATCAAGCAAGGTTTGCAAGCTTACATTTGGGGCAAAAGCCTCTGGTGGATCTTGGTAGAGCTTTAACACTTGGTGTTTTTTATGGCTTTGACTGTACCATTTTATCTCGCCCGATTTAGGTTTGAGTAAGCCACACAGCACATCAGCTAATGAGCTTTTGCCAATGCCACTATGTCCTACAATGCCTAGCACTTCGCCTTTGTGCAGATCAAAAGAGAGATTGCTAAACAAGGTTTTCTTGCCTCGAGCAATACTCAGGTTTTTAACCGATACAAGCGGTTGTTTTTGGCTCATATTTTGCAAATCTTGCAATGGCTGCCAATGTTTTGGATCAGCGGCAATTAAGGCTTGGGTATAAGGGTGTTGTGGATTGCTTAATAGAGCTTTTGCCTCGCCTTGTTCCAACAGCTCGCCTTTTTTCATTACCAGTATGTAGCCACCGAGTTGTTCGGCAACTTCAATATCGTGGGTAATGGTCAATAAACCACCACCATTTTGGTAAGCGGATTTTAACAGTTCAATCACTTTGCCTTTGCTAATTGGATCAAGCCCTTTGGTCGGTTCATCTGCCAGTAAAATTTTTCCACCCGCAGCAGTTGCAATGGCAAAGGAAGCACGTTGTGCCATTCCGCCTGAAAGCTGGTGTGGATAGCTTTCCACAGATTCTTTTAAGCCGAGCTTGGCTAAATAGGCTTGGCTTTCTGTTTTCGCTTGGGGAGACGATTTCCCTGCTACATAGTGAAAACTCTCCCATAACTGCTTGCCTATTGCCATAATAGGGTTGAGCGAGCGGCGAGGTTCTTGTGGCAGCATTACTAAGGTTTTACCCCACATTTTTTCAATCTCAGATTGTTGGTTAAAATCAATTTTGCAAGTTTCAACAAAAAATTGACCGCTTGCAATCAGCCCTTCAGGTAAAGCTCCCATAATAGCTTGAATTAACAGGCTTTTTCCTGAACCTGTTTCGCCTAAAATGGTAATATTTTTGCCTTGTTGCAATGAGAGAGAAATAGGTTGAACCAGCGTTGTGCCTTCTTTGGTTTTTACGCTTACATTTTGAATTTCCAGTAACATTATTTCACTCTCCCTGATAACAATTGTAGGCTAAGCACCATTAAAAACACCGCTACTACAGGTTGTAAGAAAATGAGCGGAGCTTCATAGTAATAAGGGAATAATTCCGTCATCATTAAGCCAAGCTCTGCTGTAGGTGGGCGTAACCCCACGCTTACAAAGCCGAGTGTTGCGAGGGCTAAAATCGCATTGCCGAGTGAAAAAGCAGATAATGTGGCGATCATTGGCAGTAAACGAGGTAATAAATGGCGTTTGAAGCTATAAAGCCAGCCCATTCCCATTAAGCGAGAGGCTTGAATTTCTGAGCTGTTTGCCATTGTCGAGCTGATTGAGCGGATCACACGGAAAAACTCCACCCACATTACCAGTGAAATCCCTAAGTAAAGTGTCCAGAACGAACCCGGAGAGAGGGCAGCAAAGAGTAGCACTAATAGTAAGCCCGGCAGAGCCATTACCAAATCACAAATAAAGCTGAAAATGCGGTCAATCCAGCCGCCGAAAAAGCCTGCCATAATGCCTGTAATTAATCCTGCTACTAAAGCACAAAATACGCTAAATAGCGATAAGCCAAAAGAGAGGCGGATTGCAGAAGAAAGGCGAGCAAGCATATCTCTGCCGAGATGGTCTGTGCCGAACCATGCTAATTCATTTGGATTAGAAAGTGTATTAGTTAAATCTTGAAAGCCGATATCCATCGGGTAAAAATAAGGTTGTAAGAAGGCAAACCCTAGCATAATCAGTAGGATTGCACCGCCTAAATATTGTGAAGTTGAAATTTTCATTTTGCATCCTATCGTTTAATTCGTGGGTCAATCCAAGCACTGAGTAGATCAGCAAGGGTGTTTAATACAACAAATAATCCGCCCATTACGAGGGTTGTGCCTTGAATCATCGGTACATCTCGGGCAATAATGGCGTGAACCAATGCGTGTCCGCTGCCTGGCCAAGCGAATAAACTTTCTACCACTACAACACCTTCAATTAAGTAAACGAGTTGTACTGCGTGGTAGGCAATAACAGGCACAGCAATGTTTGGTAAACCGTGTCGCACGAAGGTTTTCCAGCGGTCTAGCCCTTTTAATTGTGAGAATTGGTAAAATTCTGCACTTTTCACTTGTACCATTGCAGATCGAGTTACCCGCACTGAAACCGCACTCAATCCAATCGCAAGAGTTAATGCGGGTAAAATAAAGTGTTGCCAACTGCCGTATCCGCCTGCAGGCAACCATTTAAGCTGTGCTGAAAAAAGAGTAATTAAGCCAATAGCGATAATAAAAGCTGGCACAGAACGGAATAAGGTACTAAATACCAGCGTCAAGCGATCAAAAAAACCGTTTGGTTTGCGAGCGGCAAGTAGTCCAAGTGTCGGACCAATAAGAATAGCTAAGATAAGTGCCACAATCGCAAGGCTTAAGGTATGCCCGAATTGGTGCTGAATTTCAGCCCAGACGGAATCGCCTGTTACCAACGATTTGCCTAAATTAAACTGCAATAAATCGCCCAACCAACTGAAGTAGCTTTGCCACCAAGGCTGATCTAACGCTAACTCGGCTCGCACTGCTTCAGCAGCCATACTGTCGGCTTGGTCGTAACCATAACGGCTGGCGGCGATACGGTATGCCATATCGCCCGACAGCTGGCGGGTAATAATGAAAGTTAATGTGCCGACTGACCAAATCACTAATAAGAGTTGGGTAAGGCGGCGGAGTAAGATACGAATCACGTCTAGTTTTTCCAAAATGTAGAGGCGGGTCCTGTACCCGCCCTTAAAATTAATATTAGAATATGGACAAGCATAGGCCTGTCCCTACGATTATTTACTTAGTTTTTCCAAATAAAAACGTCTTTCAAACGGATCAAGCGTCAAGCCATTAATACCTTGGTGTCCGACTACGGTTTGTTGATCGTACACAATCGGAATAATAGGTAATTCATCGTGAATAATTTGGCTCACTTGCTGCTTTAATTGCTTCGATTTTTCAGAATCGACTTCTGTTTCAAGTTGTTTTAGAGCCTGATCTAGGTTGTCATTGCGCCAGTTCATTGTTCCCCAATCGCTTCCGCCATTGGCAAAGTCTTGCACTAACAAGGCGAATGGATCGAGGGTTTTCGCATAGTTGAACGCATAAAGCGCCATCTCTAAAGTCCCATTTTGGTGTCCTAGCGGAATTTCACTGAAGTTACCAACAGATACATTGACATCAATCCCGATTTTCTTCCATTCAGCTTGTAAAATAGTTGCAATAATCGGCAATTCTGGACGATCTGAATAAGTTCTTAACGTGAAAGTAAACGGCTTGCCCTCTTTGGTTAGTTTGCCTTCTGCGTTATATTCATAACCAGAAGCGGTTAAATTTTCCTTAATTTTTGCAATAGTTTCATCGTGGCTTAAGGTTGATTCTGTGGTTGCAACACGCCAGTCAGCAAAGGCTTTAGGTAAAATTTGATCTGCCATTCCATCTTGGATTTTTAAGATCTGTTCGGCGATCGCTTTACGATTAATCGCTTGTGATAAGGCTTGGCGAATAGCTAAGTCGTTAAAGAATGGCTTCGCAACATCCATTTTAAGCTGAGTCGTGCGGGCAATAGAGGTATTGATAAGTTGCAAATTTGGATCGGCTTTTAAACGTGCGACACTTGCTTTATCTAAATTAAACACTAACGACGTTTTATCACTCTGTGCCATTAAGGTCCGAGTTTCACTACGGCTACTTGCCAAATAATTCGCTTGCTGAAGTTGTGGCTTGTTGCCCCAATATTCATCAAAACGAACGCTTTCTAATTTTTGTGGAGCTTCGATTTTAGTAGCTTTGAATGCACCTGTACCAATTACTTGTGCTACATCGCCTTTATCATTAAAACTTTCTTCCGCCAAAATTAAGGTCGTATAGTGTGTTAAGAAAGAAGGAAATGGCACAAAAGATTTTGTTAATTCAAATTGAATTTGTGTTGGGTTGACTGCTTTGATCTCTTTGATAAACGCCTTTTGCAACACACCCGGTTTGGAAAGTGCAATTTTTAACGATTTTTCGACCGCTTGTGCGGTTAAAGGCTTGCCGTTGTGGAATTTGGCATCACGTAGGGTAAAAGTCCAAATAGTTGCATCACTATTGCTCTCCCATTTCGTTGCCAAACCTTCTACTAATTGACCTTCAAGATTAGCTTCAACTAAGGTTTCAGCAATATTCATACGTTGGAAAATCACGCCCGATTGGTTTAAATCTAAACTGTTTAATTCCCAAGGCGCAACAACCGTTACAAGCGGTAAAGTTTCCGGATTTTTTTGCGATTGTTCAGGCTGTGCTACCGGTTTCTCTACATTAGCTTGTGTATTATTTTTATCATCACAAGCTGCAACACAAAATGCTGCCATCGTTAATGGAATTAACCATTTTTTCATTTTATTTTTCTCCATAAAAAAATAAGGGGTTATATAACCGCGAACTTTAGCATATTTCCATAAAAAAAGTAGAGTTTTTTAAGTTGAGTGTTTTAATTGGTTATTTAATAGTCGGTATGTGAAATGAGCTCTATTTTGGCACCGGAATTATTTTTACTCCAAAATGGTTGGCGACTTTTCGTTCCTCATTTTGCAAAATCGGCAAAGAATTGACCCGCTTGTTACCAATGACCATTGTTGAACTGCCGCCACCGTCAAGGTTGATGGCTTTGGTGAGTTCAAGTTTGCCGGCAAGTTCAGCTAGCTCATCTAAGGTAACGCCACCAAAGGTTAATTGACGCCCTTCAACCACAACCAAATAGAGCCAGTTTTTCTGCTCGTTCAAGCCAAGCAAGGTGCGAGGGTGTTTATCGTGAAAAATACTTTGCGAACAGCCGACCTTATCATTTTCCGCACACTCAAATTTCCCGCTTTTGGCGTTATACCAATGCCAGCCGCTCACTGCCACTTGCCATGTCGAATTTTGCTTGGAGAGAGTATTTTTTCCCTCAATGCTGCACTGATTAGATTTATCACAGGCAAATACCACCCGATTACGCACATCACCATATTTAGACCAACGCTTGCCTTGGCTTACCACCAAGCCAATCGGCGTGTAATCTTTCCAATAAAAGTTGGCGTTGATGGCAACATCGGTTTCATATTTCTTCGCAAAATCAGACACTGTTGAGCCGTTATCGCTTTTTTCCGAACCGACAAAAGCTAAATTTTTGCAGTTCAAATCCACCCGAGTAATATGAAAAGGGGATTGATCGGAATAATCAATACATTGATGTTCAGCATAGGAGAAACTAGAGGAGAGTAGTGATAAGAGGATTAAGAGGCGTTTCATAGGAAAAATAAACGTTTATGGATAAAATAAGCGGTCGGTTTGCAAAATTTTCTGCAAAATCGACCGCTTGTATTAAAGGATTAATGCTCTCTTGTTTTAAAGAAGGTTACATCAGGATAACGTTCTTGTGCCAAGTTCAAGTTCACCATCGTTGGGGCGATATAAGTGAGGTTATCGCCGCCGTCTAGGGCTAAGTTTTGCTCATTTTTGCGTTTAAATTCTTCAAATTTTTTCGCATCACCACATTCAACCCAACGGGCGGTTGCCACGTTTACCGTTTCGTAAATCGCCTCAACGTTGTATTCCGATTTTAAGCGGGAAACCACCACGTCAAACTGTAGCACACCGACCGCTCCCACAATTAAATCGTTGTTGATTAGTGGGCGGAAAACTTGCACTGCACCTTCTTCTGAAAGCTGAACCAAGCCTTTTAACAGTTGCTTTTGTTTGAGCGGATCTTTTAAGCGAATACGGCGGAACAGTTCTGGGGCAAAGTTTGGAATACCGGTAAATTTCAGGTTTTCGCCTTGGGTGAAGGTATCGCCAATTTGGATTGTGCCGTGATTGTGTAAGCCGATAATATCGCCGGCGTACGCCTCTTCTGCGTGAGCACGGTCGCCCGCCATAAAGGTTAAGGCGTCAGAGATCACCACATCTTTGCCGATGCGTACGTGCTTGAGCTTCATTCCTTTTTCATATTTGCCGGAAACCACACGCATAAAGGCAACTCGGTCGCGGTGTTTTGGATCCATATTCGCTTGGATTTTAAACACGAAACCGCTGAATTTTTCTTCGCTTGCCTCAACGGTACGGCTGTCAGATTCACGAGCTTGCGGAGCCGGAGCCCATTCGGTTAAACCGTCTAAGAAGTGGTTTACCCCGAAGTTGCCTAACGCTGTACCGAAGAACACTGGGGTTAATTCGCCGTTGATGAAAGCCTCGTGTTCAAATTCGTGTGAAGCACCTTGTACCAATTCCAACTCATCACGCAGTTGTTGGGCTAAATCATCGCCAACCGCTTGATCTAACTCTGGATTATCTAATCCTTTAATAATACGGACTTCTTGAATAGTATGCCCTTGGCCTGTTTGGTAAAGGTAAGTTTCATCTTTATAAATGTGGTAAACCCCTTTGAACAACTTACCGCAACCGATTGGCCAAGTGATCGGTGCACAGTTGATTTTCAATACGCTTTCTACTTCGTCCAATAATTCCATTGGATCACGAATATCACGGTCAAGCTTATTCATAAAGGTCAAGATTGGCGTATCACGCAAGCGGGTAACTTCCATTAATTTAATGGTACGTTCCTCAACCCCTTTTGCCGAATCAATCACCATCAAGCAGCTATCTACAGCGGTTAAAGTACGATAAGTATCTTCCGAGAAGTCTTCGTGCCCCGGCGTGTCGAGCAAGTTCACCAAGCAATCATTGTAAGGGAATTGCATAACAGATGTGGTAATGGAAATCCCACGTTGCTTTTCCATCTCCATCCAGTCGGATTTGGCGTGTTGTGCCGAGCCTTTGCCTTTTACCGAGCCTGCGGTTTGAATCGCATTTCCGTATAAAAGCACTTTTTCGGTGATGGTGGTTTTACCCGCATCGGGATGGGAAATAATCGCAAAGGTGCGGCGTTTATTAACTTCTTGTGGATATGACATTTTTTTCTCAATAAATTAAAAATAAAAGGGCGGAAAGCCCGCCGAAAATTCGCTGATATTTTCGCTGATTTGAGGCAAGAGGGCAAGCGGTTAAATTTTTCCGAAAAATTGCAAAAAAGCAGAGGAAAACGACCGCTTGCTTTTTGAACTTTGGCACAATACAGGGTAGAATAGCGAACTTTTACTCTCGGATTATATTGATAATGAAAAAATTACTTCCTGTATTGATTGCGGCGATGGTGCTAAGTGCTTGTTCTTCCCAACCTGCAAAGAAACCAAGCCCTCGTATTAAAGCGAAAGCGGCTTATATTCCAACTGAAAATTCAGCTTATGTGGTGTTTGATTTAAAACAGAAAAAATTTTTAGAAGGGAAGAACTTTAACTTAGTTCGTCCGATTGCATCTGTAACTAAATTGATGACAGCGGTCGTTTTCTTGGAAGAAAACCGCTACGGCTCAAGCTGCCAAACGCAAATTTTGCCTTCAGATGCGGATTTCATTAAAGGCACAACCAGCCCGTTACCAAAGAATACTAACATTGCCTGTGGCGAATTATTAAAAGCAATGTTAGTGCGTTCAGATAATTATGCGGCACACGCACTGGCTCACGCGACTCACTTAAATAAAGCCCAATTTTTGGCTCGAATGAACAGCAAAGCCCGTGAAATCGGAATGACTCAAACCTACTTTGGCGACAGTTCCGGCTTGTCTGCGGATAATGTTTCAACCGTGGTAGATTTAGCAAAATTGGCAGGTTATGCCGCAAGTAAGCCTGAAATTCAGCAGCTTTCTAACTCCCCGATGGTGAGCGTGTATGCCGGCGGGCAACATTTTTCAATGAAAAATACCAACAGTATGGTGCGTTCTCAATCTTACCAAGCGTTAGTGAGCAAAACTGGCTACACCCGTGAGGCTGGCTACAATTTAGCCTTTATTGCCAAAGGGGATTGCCGAGGCAAGCGAATTGGCGTGGTGAGTTTAAACAATGATAACGCCGCTTCACGCACTGATTTCACCGAATCAATGTTGGCAAAATATCAATGTGTTGCGAACCCGTATCGCCAATATGGCTAATGGACAAGGTTGAGCAAAAGGCATTTTTTCTCTACAATATCGCCTTGTAATTCAATGAATTGAGATGAAATTGTGTCAGAAATTAAATTAATTGTCGGGCTTGCCAACCCCGGAGCCAAATATGAGGAAACTCGCCACAACGCAGGCGAGTGGCTGATTAACAAACTGGCTCGAATGTATAACGTAAGCTTGAAAGAAGAAGCGAAATATTTCGGCAAAGTCGCCAAAATCAACACCGCTCAAGGCGAAGTGCGTTTATTAGTGCCCACTACTTTTATGAACTTAAGCGGCAAAGCGGTGGGGGCGTTAGCCAATTTCTACCGCATCAAACCAGAAGAAATTTTGGTGGCTCACGATGAGCTGGATTTACCACCCGGCTCCGTAAAACTGAAAAAAGGCGGTGGACACGGCGGACATAACGGCTTGAAAGACATCATCGCCGCCCTCGGCAATAACAAAGAGTTCTACCGTGTGCGAATCGGCATCGGACACCCGGGGCATAAAGATTTGGTGGCAGGCTATGTACTCGGCAAACCAGCTCCGCAGGAAAAAGAGCTGATTAATGCTGCGGTGGATGAAAGTAGTCGTTGTATCGAGATTTTATTAAAAGACGGTATCGTTAGAGCAACTAACCGTTTAAACAGTTTTAAAGCATAAATGTAGGGGCGTATTGCATACGCCCCATTCTTACGATTGATAGGGCAAATTGCCATTTGCCCTACAAGCGGTCAAATTTTCACAAAATTTTGTAATTTAAAGGAACAAAAAATGGGATTTAAATGTGGTATCGTCGGTTTACCAAACGTGGGTAAATCAACCCTTTTCAACGCATTAACAAAAGCAGGTATTGAAGCGGCGAACTATCCGTTCTGTACTATTGAACCAAACACCGGTGTGGTGCCAATGCCGGATCCTCGTTTAGACGCATTAGCGGAAATCGTGAAACCTGAACGTGTGTTGCCAACCACAATGGAATTTGTTGACATCGCAGGCTTAGTTGCCGGTGCAAGCAAAGGCGAAGGTTTGGGTAACAAATTCTTAGCTAACATTCGTGAAACCGATGCTATCGGGCACGTTGTACGCTGCTTTGAAAATGATGATATCGTGCACGTTGCCGGCAAAATCGACCCGGCGGACGATATTGAAATCATCAATACCGAGTTAGCATTGGCTGATTTAGACAGCTGCGAGCGTGCCATCCAACGTTTACAAAAACGTGCGAAAGGCGGCGATAAAGACGCTAAATTCGAGCTATCGATTATGGAAAAAATCCTGCCGGTACTTGAAAATGCAGGAATGATCCGCTCAGTGGAGTTAGACAAAGACGAACTTCACGCCATCAAAGGATACAACTTCTTAACCTTAAAACCGACAATGTATATCGCCAACGTAAACGAAGACGGTTTTGAAAATAACCCGTATCTTGATCGTGTGCGTGAAATTGCGGAAAAAGAAGGGGCTGTGGTTGTGCCAGTGTGTGCGGCGATTGAGTCTGAAATTGCAGAGCTTGATGACGAAGAAAAAGTCGAGTTCTTACAAGATTTAGGAATTGAAGAGCCGGGTTTAAACCGTGTAATTCGTGCGGGCTATCGCTTACTTAACCTGCAAACTTACTTTACCGCAGGCGTAAAAGAAGTGCGTGCATGGACAGTTTCCGTTGGTGCAACCGCACCAAAAGCAGCAGCAGTTATCCACACCGATTTTGAGAAAGGCTTTATTCGTGCTGAAGTGATCGCTTACCAAGATTACATCGAGTACAAAGGTGAAGCCGGTGCGAAAGACGCCGGAAAATGGCGTTTGGAAGGAAAAGAGTACATCGTTCAAGATGGCGATGTAATGCACTTCCGCTTCAATGTGTAACATTTTCCTAAAAAAAGACCGCTTGTAAGCGGTCTTTTTCTTAGCTAAATCGGTATAGAATCCCAAAATAAGCCTATTATGAGTATTGATATAGAAAATAATGTGTTTTTTTTAATCATATAAACATAAAAAATTTGAATTAGATCACAAATTTGTAACACACCAGTTACATTGCTTTACTTTAGGAGTACAATTCGCACCTATCTTGACCATAAAGGTTGTTTTCCCATCATAAAAGAGGTGTTCTATGGCTCTATTTCTGAGCGTCTTTCCAATTGTTTTACTAATTTATTTAATGGTAAAACGTAATGCATTGCCATCTTATGTAGCTCTTCCACTGACAGCGTTACTTATTTTTATCCTTCAACTTACCTATTTTGGTAATGATGTTACATTAATCTTTGCAAATATTATTGCAGGTTTAGGTGATGTGTTAACGCCGATTACTGTGGTATTCGGAGCAATTTTATTTAATCGTTTCTCAGAAGTATCCGGTGCAACTAATACGATGCGTAAATGGTTGGGAGCAATTAACCCGAACCCTGTTGCTCAGTTGATGATTATCGGTTGGGCATTTGCATTTATGATTGAAGGCGCATCTGGTTTTGGTACGCCTGCTGCTATTGCGGCCCCAATCTTAGTTGGTTTGGGATTTAAACCATTACAAGTAGCTATGTTAGCACTCGTGATGAACTCTGTACCGGTTTCATTTGGTGCAGTAGGTACGCCAACGTGGTTCGGTATGGGACCACTTTTAAAAGATGGTTTATTAAGTGATGCACAAGTGCTTGAAATCGGCTCTATGACAGCTCTAATTCACTCCGTTGCGGCATTCATTATTCCAATTATGGCATTGCGTTTAATTGTAAGCTGGAAAGAAATTCGTCAGAATATTGTGTTTATCTACATTAGTATTCTAGCTTGTGTTGTGCCTTACTTTATTATTGCTCAATTTAACTATGAATTCCCTTCATTAGTGGCAGGTGCAATTGGTTTATTGGTTTCTGTATTTGTAGCAAATGCAGGTATTGGTTTAGCGAAAACTGAGAATAATCTTGCAGGCGAAAAAGCAACTTTTGGTGAAGTAGCGAAAGCATTATTACCAACAGGTTTGTTAATCTTCATCTTAGTGATTACCCGTATTCAACAACTTCCACTTAAAGCGTGGTTGAATGATGCGACGACTTGGATTGCAAGTTCACTAGGTTTTGCTAACTTTGAAATCAGCCAAGGTTTGATTTTCGCACTGAAAAATATTTTAGGCACGAATGTTGCAACCAGCTATAAGTTACTTTATGTACCGGCATTGATTCCTTTTGTGATTACGGTATTAATCTGCTTACCGATTTTCTCGGTATCCGCTAGAAATACCAAAGATATTTTCGGTACATCGTTAAGCCAAGTTAAAAAACCATTTTTAGCCCTTTTAGGTGCAATTATTATGGTAAAATTAATGTTGATTGGCGGTTCTGAGTCAATGGTACAAGTTATTGGTAGAAGTTTTGCAGAGTTCACCGGTCAATCTTGGACATTATTTGCGTCATTCTTAGGAGCAATCGGTGCATTCTTCTCAGGTTCTAACACGGTATCTAACTTAACCTTTGGTACAGTGCAATATGCAACTGCTCAACAAGTTGGTTTATCAGTAACCCTAATCTTAGCATTACAATCTGTAGGTGGTGCAATGGGTAATATGGTATGTATCAATAACATTGTTGCGGTATGTTCAGTAACAGGTATTGAAAAACAAGAAGGTACGATTATTAAGAAAACGGTTGTTCCAATGATTGTATACGGGGTGATTGCTGCAGTTGCTGCGCTATTGATTGTGCCAATCTTCTATAATGTTTAACAACTAGATAATTAGTATTTAATGAATATAAAAAGGAAGCGGTCAGATTTTGCTAAAATTTTGCAAATCCCCTTCCTTTCTCTGTCTTAAATAGGGCAGTCTGAGTTTAATTCTTATTTTTATTGTGGGGGTTCCCTATGAACGTGAATTTTTATGTGACTTGTATCGCTGATGTGATGAAAGCAGGCGTGGCGAAAAACACGGTGCTTTTGTTAGAAAAATTGGGCTGTAACGTTATCTTCCTAGAGAAGCAAGGCTGCTGTGGACAGCCGGCAATCAACAGTGGCTATACCAAACAAGCATTAGCTGGAATGAAAACCTTAGTTGAAACCTTTGAAGAGAACGATTACCCAATCGTTGCTCCTGCTGGTTCTTGTGTGTATGCGATTAAAACCTACCCTGAGCATTTTGAGCGTTTTGGCGAGAAAGCATGGGCAGAGCGTGCGAAGAAAGTGGCAGATCGTTTCTTTGACTTAACCGATTTTATTGTGAACAAATTAGGCGTTAAAGATGTTGGGGCTTACTTACCGGGTAAAGCGGTTTACCACCCATCTTGTTCACTATTCCGTAAATTAGGCATTAAAGATGAGCCAATCACCTTATTACAAAATGTAAAAGGCTTAGAGCTATTACCAATCAAAAACCAAGAAACCTGCTGCGGATTCGGCGGTACGTTCTCGGTGAAAATGGCGGAAATTTCCGGCGAAATGGTAAAAGAGAAAGTATCGAATATTGATACTGATGAGCCAGATTACTTAATCGGTGCGGACGTAAGCTGCTTGATGAACATTGGTGGTCGTTTAAGCCGTGAAGGCAAGCCAATCAAAGTGATGCACATTGCTGAAGTGTTAATGCAGGGGGAAAAATAAAATGTCTTATTTACAAACAAATACCCTACCGTTTAAACAGCGTGTTGAACAACAAGTTAATAACGAAATGGTGCGTAAAGCTTTGGTGAAAGCTCAAGAAACCATCGGGGCGAACCGTCAGCGTATGGTGGACGAGCTTGGTAACTGGGAAGAGTGGCGTGATGATGCGAAAGCAATTCGTAACCACGTTTTAGCCAACCTTGATGCTTACCTTTACCAATTAAGTGAAAAAGTCACTCAAAATGGCGGACACGTTTTCTTCGCTGAAACGGCGGAAGAAGCAACAGATTACATCAAGAAAGTAGCGAAAGCGAAAAATGCGAAAAAGATTGTAAAATCGAAATCAATGGTAACCGAAGAGATCGGGATGAACCACGTTTTAGAAGCGGAAGGTATGACAGTGGTGGAAACCGACTTGGGTGAATATTTGCTACAAATCGTGGGCGATAAACCATCACACATCGTAGTGCCGGCAATTCACAAAGACCGTTTTAAAATCCGCCAAGAATTACACGACGTATTAGGTTACGAAGGTTCAGAAACACCTGAAGAAATGACCGCTTTCGTGCGTCAAAAAATCCGTGAAGATTTCTTAGGGGCAGATATTGGTGTATCAGGTTGTAACTTCGCCGTACCGGAAACCGGCTCTGTTTGCTTGGTAACTAACGAAGGTAACTTGCGTATGGCAACCACTGTGCCAAAAACGCATATTGCGGTAATGGGTATGGAGCGTATCGCCCCAACTTTCCAAGAAGTGGATGTCTTAATCACAATGCTTGCTCGCAGTGCGGTAGGGGCAAAATTAACCGCTTACAATACTTGGCTAACAGGCCCTCGTCTTGAAGGTGAAACAGACGGCCCAGAAGATTTCCACTTGGTGATTGTGGATAACGGCCGTTCTAAAATTTTAGAAAGCGAATTCCAAGAAGTTTTACGTTGTATCCGTTGCGGTGCGTGTTTGAACACCTGCCCAGCGTATCGCCAAATTGGTGGTCACGGCTACGGCTCAATCTATCCGGGCCCGATTGGTTCGGTGATTTCGCCATTACTCGGAGGCTATGAAGAATTTAAAGAGTTACCGTACGCTTGTTCACTCTGTACGGCGTGTAACAGCGTGTGTCCGGTGAAAATTCCACTAGCACAACTGATTTTAAAACACCGTGAGAAAATTGCGGACGCCGGCTTAACACCAATGACAGAGCGTTTATCGATTTTCGGCTTCAATTTTGCTAATTCACACCCAACACTTTGGAAAGTGGGTATGAATGTAGGGGCAAAAGTAGCAAGCAAATTCATTAAAAACGGTAAAGCCCCTGTGAATTTTGGTGCGTTAGGTGAATGGACAAAAGCTCGTGATTTACCTCAACCAGAAGGTGAGAGCTTCCGTGATTGGTTCAACAACAGAGGTTAAGAGGAAAATTAAGATGGATTTACAAAATCGTGAAAATTTCTTAAATAAATTGGCACAGCGTATGGGCAGACCACGCCAAAATGTGCCTGAGCCAATGCCTGTGTTGGAAAACAACCACGCGATCACCCGTTTAACTGATCGTGCTCAACCACAGCTTTGCCAAGAGTTTATTGACTTTGCTCGTGTAATGATGGCGGATGTGGTGGAAGCGAAAGAAGCGGATTTACCACAAGCGATTATCGACATTTGCGAAAAATATGGCGGAGCAAGCGTGATCGTCAATAACGATCAACGCTTAAAAGATCTTGGCATTACCGCAGCGATTCAAGCGAAATACGAAGAGAGCTATATTTGGGATTTCAACCAACCGGAAACCAACTTTGAGAAAGCGAAAAATGCGAATATCGGTGTGGTGTACGCTGAGTATGGCTTGGCGGAGTCGGGCGGTATCGTGCTTTTCTCAGATAAAGAGTTCGGACGTTCAGTGAGCTTGTTACCTGAAAAATCGGTGGTGGTATTACGCAAAAGCACCGTGTTACCTCGTGTGGCACAACTGGCGAAAATCCTACACGACAAAGCTCAACGTGGGGAAAGAATGCCATCTTGTGTGAATATTATTTCAGGTCCATCAGCAACTGCCGACATTGAGTTAATCAAAGTTGTTGGCGTACACGGCCCGGTGAATAAAATTTACCTAGTAATCGATGATCTGTAATTGGTAAAAAACACAGAAAAATAACCGCTTGTAAGGTTTAATTACAAGCGGTTTAGTTTTGCTCCTAATTTTCAATTAGAAGTTCATATTTAAACCAAGCATTGCATTTCTACCCATTTGTGGAATATGTGGTAGGTATGAGGTGTGTTGGTACATTTTTTGATTAAGAATATTATCCACTTTAAGGAAAATCTGATAATCCGTTTGATTAAACTGATTACTATAAGTTACACCGAGATTAACTTGGTGATGACCTTTTGTTGGCTGTTCGTATTTTGAGACTTTATTTTGATCAAAGACACGATAATATTCCAACATTCCCGACCAATTTTGGTTGAAGTCGGCATTAAATCTTGCCCCTAAACGTAGTGGCGGAACACGAGGTGCGGAAAAATCGGGTTGTTTTTCCCAATGGGTAACTTGCCCACGCAGTGGTCCGAAAATATGGAAACCCATCGGCACATCAGGCAAATCGACTAACTTGCCGCGAACATAATCGCCAAAAACTGATAAGCGGTAGTTCGGTGTAAATAAGTAACCAATTTCGCCTTCTACCCCACTGAATCTTGCTTTGCCTTGATAATAGCGATTCACTTTCAAGTTATATTCATCAGTAAAGGATTTAGGCCCACGGTTATCGTTCAAGGTCAAAGGATAAATGTAGTTACCATATTTGGTATGGAATACATTGAATTTGTAGTCCCATTTATCGCCGACATAAGCTAAAGAGAGCTCAATATGGTTTGAACGCTCTTTTGTCAGATTTTTATTACCTGCCTCAAACGCATTCAACGCAATATGTTTACCGTGAGCATAAAGCTCTTGTGCATTCGGCAAACGTTCTTGATGAGCGGCATTAACGGTCAATTTATGGTTTGGCGCAAAATACCAATGGGTTGCGAAGCTATAAGAGTAGCCTTTACCTTTATATGGATCGAGTTTTGGCATTGGCTCATTAAAGCCCAGCCAGTCATCAATCAATTTTACATCGTAATCCATTGTGATTTTCTGGCGTTCTGCACGTCCGCTTAGCTCAAAAGAAAAATCGCCCAGATTCCAACGCTCAATCGCAAAGAGACTTAACTGCTTAGTTTTAGGGTTATTCAACAACTGTTGTTTATTAACCGCACGAGAGGCTTCTAAAGATAATGCACCGGTTTCTTGACTAGTATATTGAATCCCAATCGCCCCTTTTAATCCTTTCCATTCGTTATGTACTAATTCAAATCGGAGATTTTTCCCTTTGTTTTTAAAGTAGTTTTCAACTCGTTGGCCATCTTTTTCATCGTGGTAATAGTCCACATAGTTGGCAGATACCTTAAAGGATTCAAACCCAGGTAATGGATTTTTCAATTCTCCGTCTAAATCATATCGCTTGCTGTGCATATTGATCCAAGGTTTACCGTGCGGGTGTTCTTCTACAGCACCGTGCTGTGAGCCTCCCGGAATATGAGTATGTAGTAAACGTAAACCTGGGTTGTTGTAATCAATATCATTTTCTTCAGCAAGGTGTGGATAGAAACGTAAATAACCTTTTGCAAACATCACTGATTGGCGAATAATGCTGATCGTGTAGTGATCATATTTATGGGTATGTCCGACTAAGCCGTATTTATCACGGCGATCAGTGTAAGCCACACCAAGATGACCACGTTCGCCAATCCAAGAAAGCCCGATTGTACCTGTTTGTGATTGTACATCGCTATCTGGAACTCGGTGATAAGGTTTCCCTTCAATCGTAAAATTCGGAGCATAGTACTCGGAGGCTTTGTTATACATACCCTGTACACGTAATGCAAAATTATTACCAAGTGCAAAGGTTGAGCCTCCATAGGTTAAGCGTTCTTTACCCGCTGAGCCAAAACGTACACCAAATTGCCCCTTATAGCCTTTTTCTGGAATAGCGGTTGGAATTTTTTCATCTATGACATTAATCACACCGGCAGTATTACCTGCACTATATAGCAGGGTAGTAGGACCTCGTAAAATTTCAATCCGTTTAGCCAGTAACGCATCAACTGTAACAGCGTGATCGGGCGACATTCCCGACATATCTAAATTTTCGCCGTTATTTTGTAAGATTTTGGCACGTTTGCTTTCTTGTCCACGAATAATCGGCGTACTTGCCCCACCACCAAATTGACTAGAGTGGATCCCCAGTTCACCAGAAAGAGCATTTCCTAAGGTGATACCGCCTTGTTTTAGTTTTTTTTCATCAATAACAGCTTCATTGCTATTTAACTCATCACCTAGCAACTTTCCTTTTGTTGAAGGAATACTACCATCAACATTGATTGTCTCCAGTACAGCTTCATTTGCATAGCTGATTCCGCTAATTGCAATAAATACCGCAACTGCAAGATTATTTTTCTTAAACATTCAAACCTCAAAAATAAAAACCATAAATAAATCATGGAAATGAAATTTACAATGATTTCTATAAAATCGCAATATATCCATAAAAGATAAATATGATTTTGTAGGAGTTAAGGAGAGAAAGATTGATAAAAAAGCTCCCTCGGAATACTCAAATTCAGAGGGAGATTTTTGTTAGAGAGGATATAAGCTATTATGCTGTTAATGCCTTGCGTTGAGCATCAACTAATTGGTTAATACCTTGCTTCGCTAAATCAAGTAAAGTGAGTAATTCTTCGTGAGAGAATGGCTCGCCTTCGGCTGTGCCTTGTACTTCCACTAATCTGCCGTCTTCTACCATCACGACATTCATATCGGTTTCAGCGTTGGAATCTTCCACATATTCTAAATCGCACACTGCTTCGCCTGCTACAATACCAACAGAAATTGCAGCAACTAAACCTTTCATCGGATTGGTTTTTAGCACACCATCGGCGACCAATTTATTCATTGCATCATAGAGTGCAACACAAGCCCCAGTAATAGAAGCCGTACGAGTACCGCCATCTGCTTGGATAACATCGCAATCCACTGTTACGGTGCGTTCGCCTAAGGCTTTTAAATCCACTACCGCACGTAGAGAACGAGCGATCAAGCGTTGAATTTCCATTGTACGACCGCCTTGTTTGCCTTTTGCCGCTTCACGTTGGGTGCGAGAGTGGGTCGCTCGTGGCAACATTCCGTATTCCGCCGTAACCCAGCCTTGCTGCTGACCTTTTAAAAAACGTGGCACGCTTTCTTCCACCGTAGCGTTACACAACACTTTGGTTTCACCAAATTCGATGAGGACTGAACCCTCAGCATAGCGGGTGTAATTGCGGGTGATTTTGATGTCACGCACTTGATGAGCTTGTCGATTATTTGGACGCATTTTCTTTTCCTTTTCTCTAAAATTTTTACCATTTTAACAAAGAAAACAGTAGAATGTGAGTTTTCTTTATGAAGACGTGTATTAAAGAATTTGTTCCCCCTCTTTGAGCTACGTGGGGTTAAGGGGAGATTTATTCGCTTCGCTCACACTTCGTGCCGTTGCTAAAGCAACGTTCAAACGCAAGCGTTTGTGGCAGAATTGATTTACGCTCATAAGAAATTTTAACATCTTAATCAAATCTCCCCCTGCCCCTCTTTTCTAAAGAGGGGGGTTAGTGTAAATAACAGTAATGAAATTAAGGAATAACAATGATCTACAGTATGACAGCCTTCGCCCATTTAGAAATCAAAAAAGAGTGGGGCAGTGCGGTGTGGGAGCTTCGCTCGGTAAACCAACGTTTTTTAGAAACCTATTTTCGCCTGCCGGAGCAGTTCCGCAATCTTGAAATGACCTTGCGTGAACGCCTGCGAGCAACGCTAACCCGAGGCAAGGTGGAATGTAGTTTACGCATTGATTTAAGCAAAACCCAAAACAGCGAAATTGCTCTCAACCAAGATTACGCCAAGCAGGTGTTGGCTTCGCTAAAATGGCTAAAAGAAACAGCGAATGAGGGCGACATCAACCTTGTTGATGTATTGCGTTTCCCAGGTGTGGTGGATAACGAAAGCCAAGATCTCGACCAAATTTCGCAAGATTTATTAGCTGGTTTCGAGCAAATTTTGGCAGACTTTATCGCTATGCGTGCGAGAGAGGGCGAGAACGTGAAAGCCTTGATCCAACAGCGTTTAGATGCGATTTCGGTGGAAGCGGCAAAAGTGCAAGCCTTAATGCCAGAAATTTTGCAATGGCAAAAAGAGCGTTTGCAGCAACGTTTTGATGAGCTGAATTTACAGCTTGAACCACAACGTTTAGAGCAAGAAATGGTGCTGCTTGCCCAGCGTGTTGATGTGGCGGAAGAATTAGACCGCTTGCAACTCCACGTTAAAGAGACCACGAATGTGCTGAAAAAAGGCGGAGCGGTGGGTCGTAAGTTAGATTTTATGATGCAAGAGCTTAACCGTGAATCGAACACCCTTGCTTCAAAATCTATCAATGCGGACGTCACCAATTCGGCGGTGGAACTGAAAGTTTTAATCGAACAAATGCGTGAGCAAATTCAGAATTTAGAGTAGGAAAATCGATGAAATTGAGTTGTAACCAAGTCAGCCACGCTTACCCAAATCTCTGCGTGCAACTTTCCCAATATCGCTTAATTGACATTGCAGGGGCAGATGCGGAGAAATATCTCCAAGGGCAATTAACCTGTGATGTGGCAAAAATCGAAGTGGGCAGCCACACTTTAACTAGCCATTGTGACCCAAAAGGTAAAATGAGTGCGTTGTTGCGATTATACCGTGCCGAAAGCGACAAATTTGTGGCGATTATTCACACAAGCCTACTGCCCGAAGCCCTCACTCAATTAAAAAAATATGCGGTGTTCTCCAAAGTGACCTTCACTGAGCTAGACACCCCGGTTTACGGCATTGCCGGCGAAGAAGCATTTGCAAAATTACCTGAAAATGTGACCGCTTTAACCCTTAGCCAAGGGCAAAAACGAGCCTTCGTTTGGGGCGGAAACTTCGAGCCAAACGGCGATGAACGCCTCTGGACGTTAATGGACATTCAAGATGGCGTGCCGGTGCTGCTGAAAGAAAATCAGTTTGAAATTATTCCACAAGCGGCTAATTTACAGCTGTTGGAAAATGCGATTTCGTTTACTAAAGGCTGCTACATTGGGCAAGAAACCGTGGCTCGTGCGAAATATCGTGGGGCAAATAAACGGGCATTGTTCACCTTGGTGGGGCGATTTGAGGGAGAAATCACGCTTCCTGAAACCGCCTCTGCAATCGAAATGCAACTCGGCGAAAACTGGCGAGCGACCGGCACAGTGCTGACTTCAATCGCCTACGAAAACACCCTTTGGGTGCAGGTGGTGATGAATAAAGACGTTGAGCCTGACACCCAGTTCCGAGTCAATGGCGTGGCGTTACAACTGTACGAACTACCGTATAGTTTGGAAGAAAATTAAAGAAAAACGGTCATATTGTTATGACCGTTTTTTCTATATCTTATCTGAGTGATGAATCATCACAAACCTTTCCCAAAGCTGTTCTTCGGTTTCCTGATTATCGGGATCTTTCACAATACAATTCGTAATTGGGCAGACTTTCTGGCAGGTTGGCTTGTCGTAATGCCCGACACACTCCGTGCAGAGTACGGGGTCGATCACATAGATATCACTGCCCACCGAAATTGCATCATTCGGGCATTCGGGCAAGCACATATCGCAGTTGGTACATTTGTGGGTAATCAGTAAAGCCATAGTTTGTTTTCAGAAAATAAAAATCAAACAAGCGGTTAGATTTACTCGCTTCGCTCGCACTTCGTGCCATAGGCAAAAGCCGATGTTCAAACGCAAGCGTTTGTGTAAAAAATTTTGCAAAGTCGACCGCTTGTCATTCGAGGTTACCTATTATAAAGCAAAAAAATTTGAACTACTTCACATTTTTGCAATTTGCTTGTTTATTGTTTTCGGAAAATTTTTTATTCTTACTCCATCGAAACGTTTCGATGGGGTTTCCCACCAGGAAATTAAGCGAAACTGAGAAAAGAAATGAAAGGAGAAAAGAATGAAAAAAACGACAAATTTGAATGCTCCGCTTTCGCATAGTATTGCGACCCTTGGGCATACCGACAGCCTGACTATTTGCGATGCAGGCTTGCCGATTCCCGATTTTGTTGAGCGAATCGATTTAGCATTAACCGCTGGCGTGCCGAGTTTTTTACAAACTTTTGATGTGGTAGTGAGTGAACTTTTTGTTGAGAGAGTGCTGATTGCGGAAGAAATTAAACAAAAAAATCCACAAATTTTAGACGCATTATTAGCTCGTTTAAACCAATTGGAGCAAGCTCAAAACAATCAAATTCAAATTGATTATGTGAATCACGAGATATTTAAAGAGCAAACCCATAGCAGTAAAGCGATTGTGCGGACGGGCGAATGCTCGCCTTATGCGAATATTATTCTATATTCGGGTGTGCCGTTTTAAGGTGGAATGATGGAAACCTTGTTAAAAATGAGTGGGATCGACAAATCGTTCCCGGGCGTAAAAGCGTTAAGCAATGCGTGTTTGTCGGTGTATGCCGGCAGAGTGATGGCGTTGATGGGCGAAAACGGAGCGGGTAAATCCACGTTAATGAAAGTGTTAACGGGCATTTACAGCAAAGATGCCGGCACGCTTCACTATTTAGGCAATGAAGTCGCCTTCAAAGGGCCGAAAAATTCACAGGAAGCCGGTATTAGTATTATTCACCAAGAGCTTAACTTAGTCGGCAATTTAACCATTGCGGAAAATATTTTCCTCGGGCGTGAATTTAGAACCGCTTGGGGGGCGATTGAGTGGAAAAAAATGTACGCAGAGGCAGACAAATTACTCGCTCGACTTGGCGTGAAACATAGCAGTCATCAGCTCTGTTCGGAGTTATCCATCGGTGAGCAGCAAATGGTCGAAATTGCCAAAGCCTTGAGTTTTGAATCTCGAGTGATCATTATGGACGAGCCGACCGATGCTTTAACCGACACTGAAACCGAGGCGTTATTTAAGGTGATTCGTGAGTTGAAAGCGGAAAATCGTGGCATTGTCTATATTTCTCACCGCTTGAAAGAGATTTTCGAGATTTGCGATGACGTGACGGTACTGCGTGACGGTCAATTTATCGGCGAGGCGAGAGTCGCGGATCTTGATGAAGACAAGTTGATCGAAATGATGGTGGGTCGCCGTTTGGAAGAGCAATATCCTCACTTGGAGCAACCTCGTGGCGAGCTGTTACTGAATGTGAAAAATCTAACCGGTAGCGGTGTGAATGATGTGTCGTTCCAACTGCACAAAGGGGAAATTGTCGGCATCTCAGGTTTAATGGGAGCAGGGCGTACCGAGTTAATGAAAGTGCTTTACGGTGCGTTGCCAAAAACAGGTGGTACGATTGAGCTGAAAGGCAAGGCTATTTCAAACAGCTGTCCGCAAGATGGCTTGAACAACGGCATTGTGTATATTTCTGAAGATCGCAAAGGTGATGGGCTGATTTTAGGAATGTCGGTGAAAGAGAATATGTCTTTGACTTCGCTCGATCATTTCTCCAAAGGTGGCTCCATTCGCCACGAAGCAGAAAGAATGGCAGTGGATGATTTTATCGAAATGTTCAACATCAAAACGCCAAGCCGTGAACAGCAAATCGGTTTGCTTTCTGGCGGTAATCAGCAAAAAGTTGCGATTGCAAAAGGCTTGATGACTCGTCCGAATGTGCTGATTTTAGATGAGCCGACCCGAGGCGTGGACGTGGGAGCGAAGAAAGAGATCTATCAATTAATCAACGAATTTAAGAAAGATGGACTCAGCATTTTGATGGTGTCGTCCGATATGCCGGAAGTGCTTGGAATGAGCGACCGCATTTTGGTGATGCACGAGGGCAAAATCAAAGCCGAATATTCTCGTGAAGAAGCAACCCAAGAAAAATTGCTCGCAGCGGCAATTGGCAAAACAGAACATTAAATTAAGGTGTTTTTATGACAACTCAAGCAAATAAATTTCAATTAGGCAGATTTTTAATTGAACAGCGTTCATTTGTGGCGTTATTCATTTTGATCGTGATTGTGTCGATGATCAACCCTGATTTCTTCAGTGTGGATAACATTCTCAATATTTTACGTCAAACATCCGTTAATGCGATTATTGCGGTGGGAATGACCTTCGTGATCTTAATTGCAGGGATCGACCTTTCTGTCGGCTCGGTTTTAGCTTTAACCGGAGCGGTGGCGGCAACCCTAGTCGGCTCAGAACTGCCGATTTTCTTAGTGATCCCTCTTGTGTTATTGCTAGGTACAGCATTTGGTGGCATTAGCGGAGCCATTGTTGCCAAAGGAAAAGTGCAAGCCTTTATCGCCACCTTAGTTACAATGACATTATTGCGTGGTTTAACCATGGTTTACACGGACGGGCGACCAATCAGCACTGGTTTTTCTGACCAAGCAGACGCTTTCTCATTCATCGGAACAGGCTATTTATTCGGGATTCCGTTCCCAATTTGGATTATGGCGGTGGTGTTCGCTCTTGCTTGGTATATCCTCAAACACACTCCAATTGGACGCTACATTTACGCCTTAGGCGGCAACGAATCGGCGACCCAACTTTCAGGCATTAACGTTACTAAAATTAAGATCTTCGTATTTGCCGTGAGCG
Organism: Mannheimia varigena; assembly: GCF_013377235.1. Classification (NCBI taxonomy): domain Bacteria; kingdom Pseudomonadati; phylum Pseudomonadota; class Gammaproteobacteria; order Pasteurellales; family Pasteurellaceae; genus Mannheimia; species Mannheimia varigena. The sequence goes on from NZ_CP016226.1 coordinate 1,768,700, forward strand.
GTTTCTTATCAGCACTGGCAGGCTTAATTGTGACCTCTCGTCTCTCATCTGCACAACCAACGGCTGGGATTTCATACGAACTGGATGCGATTGCAGCGGTAGTAGTTGGCGGAACCAGCTTAATGGGTGGTAAAGGACGTGTAATGGGCACATTAGTTGGGGCATTAATTATCGGCTTCTTAAACAATGCACTAAACTTATTAGACATTTCTTCATATTATCAGATGATCGCCAAAGCATTGGTTATTCTCGCAGCGGTATTGGCTGATAATTACTTAGGCACGAAAAAAGTGTAATCAATCTTCAAAGGAGATTTTCTATGAAAAAACTAACGACTTTAGCTTCAGCAATTATGTTAAGTTTCTCTGTAGCGGCAACTGCTTCAGCGAAAGAGACCATTGCCTTAGCAGTATCTACTTTAGACAACCCATTCTTCGTGAGCCTTAAAGATGGTGCTCAAAAGAAAGCGGATGAATTAGGCTACAAATTAGTGGTGCTTGATTCACAAAATGACCCGGCAAAAGAGCTTTCTAACGTGGAAGACTTGACCGTGCGTGGGGCGAAAGTGCTTTTAATTAACCCAACGGATTCGGAAGCGGTCGGAAATGCAGTGGCAATTGCAAATCGCAACAAAATTCCGGTAATCACCCTTGACCGTGGTGCAGCGAAAGGTGATGTGGTAAGCCATATCGCTTCAGACAACGTAGCCGGCGGTAAAATGGCTGGTGATTTCATCGCACAAAAATTAGGTGCAGGGGCAAAAGTGATCCAATTAGAAGGGATTGCCGGTACATCAGCGGCTCGTGAACGTGGCGAAGGTTTCAAACAAGCGATTGACGCTCACAAATTCAACGTACTTGCCAGCCAGCCGGCAGACTTTGACCGCACCAAAGGCTTAAACGTAACGGAAAACTTATTAGCCAGCAAAGGCGATGTACAAGCGATTTTTGCTCAAAACGATGAAATGGCATTAGGTGCATTGCGTGCCGTGGGTGCTGCGAAGAAAGATGTATTAATCGTTGGCTTTGACGGTACAGATGACGGCGTGAAAGCGGTTAAAGGCGGCAAATTAGCGGCAACGATTGCTCAACAACCGGACTTAATCGGCTCACTTGGCGTGGAAACCGCTGACAAAGTGTTAAAAGGCGAAAAAGTCGAAGCGAAAATCCCAGTGGATTTAAAAGTTATCGCAAAATAATCGCTTTACAGCCCCAGAGGGGCTGAATTATGCGTAACCCAGTACGGCTTTGCCGTGCTGGGTAAACAAAAATGTTGGCAACTAAGGACTTACTATGAAAAAACTCACCGTTCTCGGTAGCATTAACGCTGATCACGTGATTTCCGTCCCCTATTTTGCCAAACCGGGGGAAACGCTCACAGGGCATAGTTACCACATCGCTTACGGCGGCAAAGGGGCGAATCAAGCGGTAGCGGCGGCTCGCCTTGGGGCGAAGGTATCGTTTATCGGCTGTATCGGCAATGATGACATTGGACGTGCGATGAAGACGGCGTTTGTTCAAGACGGCATTGATGTCGGGGCAATCAAAACCATCGACAACCAAATGACCGGCATTGCGATGATCCAAGTGGCGGAATCAGGCGAGAACAGTATCGTGATTTCAGCCGGAGCAAACGGACATTTAGACGAATCAGTCGTGGCTGAAACCAAATCTGCGATTTCCGAAGCCGATTGCTTGCTAATGCAGCTAGAAACGCCATTGCCTGCGATTATCCAAGCGGCTCAAATCGCTAAACAGCACGGCACAAAAGTGGTGTTAAACCCAGCACCAGCAAGAGCGTTACCGGACGAGCTTTTAGGCTTGTTGGATATGATCACCCCGAACGAAACCGAAGCGGAAATTCTCACCGGCGTGAAAGTGGTTGATGAAGCCACCGCTAGCCAAGCAGCAGAGGTATTCCACCAAAAAGGGATCGAAACCGTGCTGATTACACTTGGCTCAAAAGGCGTGTTTGTGAGTGAAAACGGCTCGGGCAACATCGTGGCAGGCTTTCGAGTGCAAGCAGTGGATACCACGGCAGCCGGCGACACTTTCAACGGAGCATTAGTCACCGCAATGTTGGAAGATAAACCGTTTGGCGAGGCAATTCGTTTCGCCCATGCAGCGGCAGCCATCAGCGTAACCCGAAAAGGGGCACAGCCTTCGATTCCAAGCCGTCAAGAAACCTTAGATTTTTTGAGTAAGCAGTAACAAGCGGTTTCTTTTTGAGGAAATTTTGCAAATGGCAACGATGAAAGATATTGCTCGTTTGGCGAAGGTGTCCACCTCCACTGTTTCCCACGTTATCAACAGCAGCCGTTTTGTGAGCGAGGAAATTCGGGAAAAGGTGCTGCGAGTGGTGCAAGAGCTGAATTATACCCCCTCCGCTTTGGCTCGCAGCCTTAAGGTGAAAGAGACCAAAACGATCGGCATGTTGGTGACCGCCACCAGCAACCCTTTCTTTGCAGAAGTGATGGCAGGGGTGGAGCAATATTGCCAACAGCATCATTACAACTTGATTATCGCCACCACCAATGGCGATGCTGAACGCCTGCAGCACCATTTGCAAATGCTGGTGCAACGGCAGGTTGATGGCTTACTGTTAATGTGTGGCGATGCAAGGCTAAACAGCGGTGAGCAGTTAAATATTCCACTGCCGCTTGTGGTGGTGGACTGGTGGTTTACTGAGCTAAATGCGGATAAAATCTTTGAAAACTCAATATCTGGCGGCTATCTTGCGACAAAAACCTTGATTGAAGCAGGGCATCGCAAAATCGGTATCATCACGGGCAATCTCAAAAAATCCCTCGCTCAAAACCGTTTGGAAGGCTACAAAAAAGCCTTAACGGAAGCGAACATTCCGCTGAATCCAAATTGGATTATCGAAAGCCATTTTGATTTCGCCAGCGGCATTGAGGGAATGAACAAATTGCTCGAACAGCCCGAAAAACCGACTGCCGTGTTTGCTTGCAGCGACACCATAGCGGTTGGGGCTTACCAAGCTGTTTGGCAGAAAGGCTTAACTGTGCCGAACGATATTTCGATTATCGGCTACGATGATATTGAGTTAGCGAAATATCTCTCTCCTCCGCTCACTACTATCAGCCAACCGAAAGCAGAGCTTGGCAAATTGGCGGTGGAAACCTTGTTGAAGCGGATTAGGGCGAAGTCGAGCGATTTCCAAACCATTATGCTTGAGCCTGAATTGGTACAGCGAAATTCGGTTCGTCAGATAAAGTAAAACGCTGAATATTTTCATATTCAGCGTTTTTTATGCGTCTTAATTTAGCCTTTTTGTTGCTCTAAATAGAGAACCGTTGCCGCCACACGAGAATGCACGTTTAGCTTGCGTAACAGGTTACGGATATGCACTTTCACCGTTTCTTCCGAAATAAAGAGCTGGGCTGCGATCTGTTTATTTGACATCCCTGTTGCGATCCACTGGAGAACGTCTAATTCTCGGTCGGTTAAACAGCTTAGCGGATCATTTTCCGGCTGGCGATTGAGCAAGTGTTGGCGAACCGTTTCGCTTAACACCACCTCACCAGCTGCCGCTCGGCGAATGTTATCTAACAATTCCGGTGTGTCGGTATCTTTCAATAAATAGCCATCAACTCCGGCGTCCATTAAGGCAAATACGTCCGATTGCTCATCTGAAACGGTTAGCACAATAATGCGAGCATCTACACCCTGCGCTCGCAACGAACGCAGCGTATCCAATCCGGAAAGCCCCTTCATATTTAAGTCTAAAATGATGACGTCCGGCTCAAGCTGTAATGCCAATTTGATGCCATCTGTGCCGTTGCTGGCTTCGCCTACCACGGTAAATTTATCGTCTAATTCCAATAACTGACGCATTCCCTGACGCATTAACGGGTGGTCATCAATTAATAAAATTGTTGTTGGAGTTGCCATTTCTTTCTCCTTTTTTTCTTCATAATCGGTTAATTCTGCAATTATTACTGCGAAATAGCAAGTTTACGATTTTAATAAATGCCTCTTTTTTGATCTTAGCTAAGTTTTTAATTCATCAAGAAATTGCAAAACTTTGCAAGAAAAAGACCGTTTGTTCGGCTATAATAGCCCCAATTTTTATTTTGAAATATGAAGAATATGACGAACCAAACCACCTATTTCGCCACCGCAGCCCGAGGTTTTGAGGAAATACTCAAAACCGAGTTGGAACAAATTTGCGGGGCAGAATGCAAAGTCGCCCAAGGCGGCGTGCATTTCACCACTACGCAAAAAGGGGCGTACCAAGCGTTGCTACACAGCCGCCTAGCCTCTCGCATTTTACTGCCGTTAATCACTACCAAAATTTTCAGCGACAGCGATTTATACGCTTCCATCGTTTCCTTTAACTGGGCGGAACTGTTCGATCCTCGTGATACTTTTTTTGTGGATTTTAACGGCACTAACCGTGAAATTCGCAACACCCAATTCGGGGCAATGCGTGTCAAAGACGGCATTGTGGACTATTTTGAACGCAAAGGCTCAGCTCGCCCAACGGTGGATAAAGACAATCCAGATGTACGAATCCACGTCTATTTAGATCGTGAAAATGTGGTGATCTCCCTTGATCTGAGCGGCGATGCTCTACACATTCGAGGCTACCGTGAAGAAACCGGCAAAGCCCCTTTGCGTGAAACCTTGGCGGCAGCGATTGTGCTACGCTCCGGCTGGAAAAAAGGTACGCCGTTGGTTGACCCGATGTGCGGCTCAGGCACGCTACTGATTGAAGCAGCTCAAATGGCAGCGAATATTGCCCCGCAATTGCACCGCAAATATTGGGGCTTTAATGCGTGGAAAGGGCATAATGTCGAATTATGGCGTGAAGTGTTAGATGAAGCATTTAATAACGTAGGGGCGAATCATCATTCGCCTGAATCCCCAATGTTTTACGGCTTCGATCTCGATCACCGTGTGCTTGCCAAAGCCAAACAAAACGCTAAAAATGCTGGCGTGGATCATTTAATCCAATGGCAACAAGGTGATGTGGCGGCACTTAAAAATCCATGCCCGGAACAAGTCGGCACAGTGATTTGTAACCCACCGTACGGTGAGCGTTTAGGCACAACACCTGCGTTAATTGCGCTCTATTCCGTATTCGGGCAGCGTTTAAAACAGCAATTCGGCGGCTGGAATGCCTCGATTTTCAGCGGCGAGCCTGAATTATTAAATTGCCTGCGTTTGCGCTCTGCCCGCCAGTTCAAGGCGAAAAATGGCCCGTTGGATTGCGTGCAGAAGAATTATTTGATCAGCGAAAATGCCAACAAGCGGTCAGATTTAGACGAAAATTTACAATTTGAGCAAAACAGCCAAGTGGCTCCGGATTTTGCGAACCGCCTTGCGAAAAATATCAAAAAAATCGAAAAATGGGCGAAGCAGCAGGGCATTGATGCCTACCGTTTATACGATGCCGACTTGCCGGAATATAATTTGGCGGTGGACAGATACGGTGATAACATCGTGGTGCAAGAGTACCAAGCCCCGAAAAATATTGATGAGCAAAAAGCTCGCCAACGCTTGCTGGATGCGGTTTCTGCCACGCTTTATGTAACCGGCGTGGAAACCAACAAATTGGTGCTGAAAGTTCGCCAAAAACAGAAAGGCACGAATCAGTACGAAAAATTGGCGAACAAAGGCGACTATTTCTACGTCAATGAATATGGGGCGAAACTCTGGGTAAACTTGACCGATTATCTGGACACCGGCTTGTTCCTCGACCACCGCCTAACCCGTAAAATGGTGGGCGAAATGGCGAAAGGCAAAACGTTCTTGAACCTGTTTGCCTACACCGGCTCGGCAACCATTCACGCTGCACTCAATGGGGCGAAATCGACCACCACGGTGGATATGTCGAACACCTATTTGAACTGGGCGGAGCAGAATTTGGAACTGAACAATTTACCACTACGTAATAATCGCTTGTTCCAAGCTGATTGTTTGCAATGGCTGGCGGAATGTCGGGAGCGTTTTGAGCTGATTTTCGTGGATCCGCCAACGTTTTCTAACTCCAAACGAATGGAAGACAGCTGGGACGTGCAACGAGATCACATCAAGCTGATGACGCAGCTCAAACGCATTTTAACCGCAGATGGCACCATCGTGTTCTCGAACAACAAACGGGGTTTCAAAATGGATTTTGACGGCTTGGCGGAACTCGGCTTGACGGCAGAAAATATCTCGCACAAAACCCTACCGCTTGATTTTGAACGCAATCCGCAGATTCATAATTGTTGGATTGTGAAGCATATATAATCGTTACGAGGTAGGGGCAAATTGCAATTTGCCCCTACGTTTTCAACTGGAGTGTAAAATGTTAGATATTGTTTTATACGAACCTGAAATTCCGCAAAACAGCGGAAACATTATCCGCCTTTGTGCCAACTGTGGCTTTCGTCTGCATATGATTGAGCCGTTCGGTTTCGCTTGGGACGACAAAAAACTCCGCCGCTCAGGGCTGGATTATCACGAGTTTGTCGATATTCAAAAATACAAAAACTTTGAGGATTTTTTGGAACGAGCCAAGCCGAAACGCCTGTTCGCCCTCACCACCCGAGGCGAACAAAATCATAGCGATGTGAAATATGAGTTGGGCGATTTCTTAATGTTTGGGCCAGAAAGCCGGGGTATTCCAAAGCCATTGTTGGCGGAAATGCCGATGTCGCAGAAAATCCGCATTCCAATGTGCAAAGACAGCCGCAGTATGAATTTATCCAATTCCGTTGCGGTGGTGGTGTACGAAGCGTGGCGGCAGTTCGGCTACCAAAATGCCGTATCGCCACAGTCGATTTAAGCATAACAAGCGGTCGGAAATTTGCAGATTTTTGCAAAAATCCGACTGCTTAAATTTTATGTGATCCAGATCACAAAAACAGCATAAAAAATAGAATTTGAAGTTATATTTCATTAAAATCATAAAAAATGAAGCAATTCATTCAATATTTATATTTTAAGGAGATATTATGCGTTTAATTCCATTAGAAACGGATCACGATGTTAGTGTTTGGGCAGCTCGTTATATTGTTGATCGCATTAATGCGTTCAAACCGACTAAAGAAAAACCGTTCGTGCTTGGTTTGCCAACCGGCGGTACGCCAGAAAAAACTTATAAAGAATTAATTAAACTCTATCAAGCGGGTGAAGTGAGCTTTAAAAACGTGGTAACATTTAATATGGACGAATACGTTGGCTTACCTAAGGAACACCCTGAAAGTTATCATAGCTTTATGTTCAAACACTTCTTTGATCACGTTGATGTGCCGTTAGAAAATATCAATATTTTGAACGGTATGGCGGAAGATGTTAATGCAGAATGTGAACGTTACGAAGAAAAAATCCGTTCTTACGGCAAAATCCACCTCTTTATGGGCGGTGTAGGTGTGGATGGTCACATTGCGTTCAATGAGCCAGCTTCTTCACTCTCTTCTCGCACCCGTATCAAAACCTTAACCGAAGATACTCGCATTGCGAACTCTCGTTTCTTTGATAATGATGTCAGCCAAGTACCAAAATTTGCGTTAACGGTGGGCGTTGGCACATTGCTTGATGCGGAAGAAGTGATGATTTTAGTTACAGGTCATAATAAAGCTCTAGCATTACAAGCGTGTGTGGAAGGTGCCGTGAACCACCTCTGGACAATCAGCTGCTTGCAGTTACACCGCCGTGGCATTGTGGTGTGCGATGAGCCGGCAACCCAAGAGCTGAAAGTTAAAACTGTGAAGTATTTCAAAGAGTTAGAGAAAAACGTAGCACGTTAGTGCTTGATTATAAGCGGTTCTTTTCGCAAAAAATGTTGCAAAAACGACCGCTTGTTGCCATAAAAAGGAACGAAAAATGACCTATTATGCCTTAACAAATTGTGTGATTTACACCGGTGAAGAGGTGTTGTATCAGCACGCTTTAGTGGTGAAAGATGACAAAATTGCCGAGATTACGCTAGAAGAAAATTTACCAAGCGATTTAGAAAAAATTGATTTAGCTGGTGCGAATTTATCTGCCGGTTTTATCGATCTGCAATTAAACGGCTGCGGTGGCGTGATGTTTAACGAGGAAATCACCACTCGTACCTTAGAAATTATGCAGGAAACCAACCTCTGTTCAGGCACAACCAGCTACTTGCCGACATTCATCACTTCGCCTGATGAGGGGATGAAGCAGGCAGTTTCGGTAATGCGTGACTATTTAGCCAAACACAAAAACCAAGCATTGGGGATTCACTTTGAAGGCCCTTATTTAAGTGTGGCGAAAAAAGGGGTACATCGCCCGGAATTTATCCGTGAAATCAGCCCTGAAATGTTGGATTTTCTCTGCGAAAACAGCGATGTGATCACCAAAGTCACTATTGCGGCGGAAAACCCAACTGCTAACCACATTAAACATTTTAACGAGGCGGGTATCATCGTCTCCATCGGGCATTCCGATGCGACTTACGCTGAAACCAAACAACGCATTGCCGAAGGGGCATCATTCGCTACCCACTTGCACAATGCGATGTCGCCGGTGAGCAACGGACGTGAAGGTGGCGTAGTTGGTGCGGTGCTAGACAGCGACATTTACGCCGGCATTATCTGCGATGGCTTGCACGTAGAGTGGGGAAATATCCGCATTGCGAAAAAAGCGAAAGGCGATAAATTAGTGATCGTAAGCGATGCGGTAGCTGCTGCTGGTAGCGATATTGAATCGTTCATTTTCGTCGGCAAAAAAGTGACGGTAAAAGATGGCAAATGTTACGATGAGTTTGGTGCTTTAGGCGGAGCAGCGGTTACGATGATTGAATCGATCCGCAACGTAGTTCTGCATTGTGACATTAGCCTCAATGAAGCAATCCGAATGAGTACCCTTTACCCAGCGAAAGCAATCGGTGTGGATGATACGCTCGGTTCATTAGAGGTAGGTAAAATTGCAAACTTAGCTATTTTCGATAATCAATTTAATGTAAAAGGCACGGCAGTGAACGGACTATTACATTGGAATTAAGATGTTCTTTAATAAGGCTACACTTGGTGTAGCCTTTTTGTTATTACACGCCTAAAAAGTGGTTTAAATGCTAATCGTTTTTAACTAGAATAGGACAGTTTATTTATCGTTTAAGGAAAAAACGTGTTTAGCGTTGAAAATGCAACCTTTGATATTCCAACTCGGCGTTTATTGCATCCGATTTCATTGCAATTTGAGCGAGGTAAAGTTTATGGCTTAATCGGGCATAATGGTTCGGGTAAATCCACCTTAATCAAGTTACTGGCAAAACAAAATCCGTATTCATCGGGCAGAATTACCTTTAATCAAAAAGAGCTAAACGAATGGTCTAACCGTGAATTTGCCAAGCAAGTTGCCTATTTGCCCCAGCATTTACCGCAGGCCACTAACCTCACTGCCCGAGAGCTGATCGCAATGGGACGTTATGCGTGGAACGGTTTATTTGGCCGCAATAAAGCGGAAGATAACGCTGCCATTGAACGAGCGTTATCCCTAACTCACACCGAAAAATTTGCCGATCAGCTGGTGGATGTGCTGTCTGGCGGCGAACGTTCCCGTATTTGGCTGGCAATGTTGCTGGCTCAGCAAAGCCAATTTTTATTGCTTGATGAACCGCTTGCCGCCCTTGATATAGCTCATCAAATTGAAGTGATGCAGTTGGTGCAAAAGCTTGCCCACGAGCTAAATTTGGGCATTATTATTGTGATTCACGATATTAATTTAGCCTCAGGTTATTGCGACCATCTCATCGCTTTACACAGCGGAAGATTATTAGCGGAAGGGAATTCTCACCAAATTGTGAATTCTCCCTCATTGAAAGCCATTTATGGCATCGACCTTAATGTGATTGAACACCCTGAAACCAAACGACCAGTGAGTTTTTATTAATGACTAATCTGATGAAATTATTACAAGCGGTTGTTTTTTCTCTTTTTTTTACTAACATCACCTTAGCCGGCGAATCGCAAAGAAGTTTCGCCACACTGGATTGGACAGTCGCCGAAACGTTAATTGCATTAGGCGAAACGCCTGTTGCCGTGGGCGATGTGGATAGCTATCAAAAATGGGTAAAAGAGCCTGCTTTACCTAAAAGCGTGAAAGATCTCGGCATTCGCTTACAGCCTAATATTGAACAGTTATTGTTACTTTCCCAAAGCCAAGAGAATCAGTCGTTACATTTTATTAATAGTGGTTTTTATGCTCAAGCTACGCCAATGTTAGCTCGCTTTACCAAGCAGATTGATATTGTAGATTTTTATCGTGAGGGTGATGCGTGGCAAAATATTCTCAGTGCATCGGAAAAAGTGGCAGAGCTGATTGAAAAGCCAGAAGCCTTCAATACACTCAAGCAGCGTTATTTGCAAAAAATTGAGCAAATTCGACCGCTTGTAGCGCCATATCTAGATCGCCCTATTGCCTTAGTGCAGTTTATCGACACACGACATTTACGAATTTATGCGAAAAATAGCCCCTTTGGTGCGGTGCTTTCGCAGCTTGGTTTTGAAAATAGTTGGCGCGGTTCACACAATAATTGGGGCTTTGAAGTGATTAACGTAACGCAATTAGTCAGCTTGCCACAAAACAGTCGATTTGTAGTGGTTAAGCCTTATCCTACAAATATAGCTTCAGCATTGAAATATAATAGTATTTGGCAACGTTTAGAAATGGCAAAAACACCGTTGATTTTACCTGAAGGCTGGACTTTTGGCGGTATTCCTTCCGCTCAACGTTTTGCTGATGTACTGGCAAATGCGTTAATGAATGGAGGTGAAGAGTGGTAGCTAAACCTATTTTACGATTAGGCTTGTTACTAGCGGTCATTTTTTGTGGGTTATTTGCCATTTTATTGAATGCACAATTACCGAGTGAAACGAGTGTTTGGGCGTTGTTTCAAGCTACTGAAAATGTAGAGCTGCTTTTAGTACAAAACTACACGCTTCCTCGTGTAGTAATGGCATTATTGGCAGGGGGAATTTTAGGTTTTGCCAGTTTGTTATTACAACAAGTCTTAGCTAATCCTCTAGCTTCGGATTATTCACTTGGTATCAGCAGTGGTTCGCAATTCTCCTTATTTCTTACGGCGATTTTTGCTCCGCAATGGTTAGAACAGGGTTCAAGTGTGATTGCTCTTTTTGGTGCGGTATTGAGTTTGGTGTTGGTATTAAGTCTTGCAATGAGAAAAACAATGTCGGCATTGTTGCTGATTTTAGCAGGTTTAGTCGTTAATCTTTATTTTGGCTCATTTTCGGCAATGATGATGCTATTTTACCCAGAGGAAGCAAGAGGGCTATCGCAATGGGGAGCTGGTTCACTTACTCAAGAAAGTTGGCGAGATAGCCTTTGGCTGATCGTTCAATCTGTGCCAACTTTTGTGCTAGTTGCAGTGTTAATTCGCCCTTTAACGATTTTATCACTGAATGACAATAATGCTCAAAGTCTAGGAGTATCAGTTGGAAAGTTACGATTCATAGGGGTGTTGGTTTCAGCATTTTTAATTGCTGTAGTGGTATCTGCAGTAGGAATGCTTGGGTTTGTTGGGCTAACAGCCGCAACAATGGTTCGTCAGTTTGGTGTCAGAACTTTAAGAGGGCAGTTAATTTCTGCTTTTAGTTTTGGAGCATTGTTACTTTGTGTTACCGATTTATGTTTACAATTGTTAGCTCATTTTAAAGGAATCAATTTACCAACAGGGGCAATTACAGCTTTACTTGGCACGCCATTATTATTGTGGTTAATGTTTAAAGCTTTGCCTCATACAGGGCGAGTGCAAGAAACGTATTTGCAAAATAGTCGCAAAATTTCACCGCTTGTAATCGGATTCATTATATTTGGATTTATGGCAGCAGTGTTATTGGCGTTATTTATGGGCAATGCTGAAGGCGGTTTATCGTTTATCAAGATAGAAACGCAATGGGAGAAAGGACTGCTGGAAATTCGTTACCCGCGTGTATTAATTGCGCTGTCGGTTGGCATTTTATTAGCTGTAGCGGGGGTGATTTTACAACGTTTAACTCTTAATCCAATGGCAAGCCCTGAATTACTGGGAGTATCTTCAGGTACGTCAATGGGAATTTTAGTGATGCTATTTCTCTTTTCTGCACAGCAAACTGAATATTTTTGGTTAGCAGGAGTTTTAGGAGCATTGGCAGTGTTGTTTGTCATTACATTGATTAATCAAAAGAGCGGTATGTTGCCAGAAAAGGTATTGCTGACGGGGATTTCGCTTTCCGCCTTTTTTGATACATTGCAACGTATTGCCATTGCCAGTGGTGATCCAAGAGCTAATCAACTCATTGCATGGACATCTGGTTCGACTCAAAGTGTGAGTGCGGAGCTTGCATTACCTTTTGCTATTACAAGTATTGTGTTATTACTTGTCAGCTTAATGTTTAGCCGCTGGCTAGAAATATTATCTTTACAAGCCCCTGTTGCTCAAGCGTTAGGGCTGAACCTTAAACAGGTTCGTTGGATACTGATTTTATTTAGTGCTTTATTAACTGCGTTAGCCACCTTGATTATTGGTCCACTCAGTTTTATTGGTTTACTTGTGCCACAAATTGCAAGATTTTTAGGGGTAACGAGGGCTTATCAGCAACTATTCATTTCAGCTTTGTTAGGTGGTTTGATTATGGTGTTAGCAGACTGGTTTGGCAGACAAATTATGTTCCCGTATGAACTCCCTGCGGGGTTAGTAGCAACCCTGATTGGAGGCACTTATTTTTTACTAATGGTAAGGAAAGTTTAATTTTCTTTTCATTTACTTAAATGAGATTCATTATTATAATCGCCAAAAATTTTGCATTTTCTCAATAAATTGTCTAAGGAATTAAAATGAAAAAAGCATTCGCATACACAGCAATTTCGCAAGTAGTGCTACTTGCAATAGCACAAGGTGCTATTGCTAATGAACAGAATGCATTGCTTGATGAAGTAACAGTATCAAGCGGTTCAATGTATAAAATGGGTGAAGTACCATTTCATCAAGCTAAATCTGCGGTGGCGGTTACTCGTGAACAATTAGACGATCAAAAAGTCGATAAACTAGATGAAATCGCAAAATACCAAGCAGGTTTTGCGAATCAAATTTTTGGAAACGATACTAACACTAACTGGTTTCGTGTACGTGGGGCAGAAGTTTCGCAAGCTGTAAATGGTTTGCCAACCTTTAGCTATGGTTTCTTTACACCTTATGTAGACAGTTTCGGTTTAGAAGCTGTAGAGGTGACAAAAGGTGCAGATTCGATGACTTTTGGTGCGGCTAATGGTGGTGGTTTGATTAACTATGTAACTAAACGAGCTCACCGTGAAAAAATCGGGCAGGGCGAATTTAAAACGACGTTTGGTAGCCATAACCAGTATGGTTTTGCAGCGGATTATACAGGCAAGATTTTAAATGATGAGAGCTTGCGTTATCGTGTTGTCGGAAGTTATTTAAGCCGTGATGGAGAATGGTATTTAACGAATAATCAAACGTTGTATGTTGCCCCAACTATTGAATGGGATATTAGCGATAAAACACGTTTTACCTTATTAACCAGCTATCAAAGAGATCATGGTACGCCAAGTAGTAACTTCTACCCAGCTTATGGAACATTAGTGCCAGCGGCGAATGGTTATATTGATCGCTCGACAAATTTAGGTGATCCGGTAAACGATACTGAAACTAACCGTCAATATAGTGTTGGTTATGAGTTCAGCCATAACTTTGATAATGGATTACGTTTAAATTCGAGCTATAGATATCAACATGCTCAGAACTTCCATCGTGGTTCTTATCCTTTTAGTACTGTTGATGCAAATGGTAATATAGATCGTGGAGTGGTATATAACAATGGTAAAGCGATTTCACATACATTAGACAATCATTTAAGCTGGGACTATAACAATGATTGGCTGAAAAATACATTGGTTGTTGGTGTGGATTATCGACATAACAGAGTAGATACAATGTATTCACCTGATGGGTGGGCTTGGGGATCAACGGCATCTCTCTATGGTAATGCTTATGCTACCTCACCTACAAATATTTATAATCCACAAATAGGTTGGGGGAAAGCTCAAGATACGAAATTTGATACTCAGCATTATATGCTTAAAGGGCGTCAATTAGGTTTCTATTTGCAAAATAACGCTCGTTTAGCTGATAAATATATTTTAGGTTTAGGTGTTCGTCACGATCGTTCTAATGTATCAGAAGGCAATTTATCCGAAGATGCTAAATATAATGTAACCTCTTATTCTGGTTCATTTATGTATGAGGCACCGTTAGGTCTTAACCCATACTTTAGCTATAGCGAATCATTCAATATGCCGTTGGGTGTGAGTGGTGTAAACAAGCTCTATGATCCACAAATCACTCGCCAATATGAATTAGGGGTGAAATATGTGCCAACTTGGTTAGATGGTACGATTTCTGTAGCTGGTTTCCGTGCAAAAGATACTGGGGCGTTACAATCTAAAGATGGCGGTGTAACTGTGTCTAGCGGTGATCCGATTTACCGTAAAGGTATGGAAGTTCAGATTGATGCTAATTTAACTGAAAACTGGAATGCAACGCTTGCTTATACTTACACGAAGTCTGAAACAAAGGTAGCAACAGATCATACTTATAATACTGGTTTAGCAATAGGTACAAAATACCGAAATCAATATATTCCAACTAATATATTATCAGCTAAAACTGCTTATACATTTAATAATGGTGCATTAAGTGGCTTAACACTTGGAGCAGGTATCCGTCATATTGGGCATAGTGTTGCAACTAAATCACTCTATAACAACTACTCACATTATCGAGTACCGTCAGCAACCGTAGTTGATTTAATGGCTCGCTATGCAATTACGCCAAGCTGGATTGCACAAGTAAATGTAGATAACGTAGGCAACCGCCGTTATGTCGCCGCTTGTGATTTCTATTGCTACTATGGTGCAGAGCGTAAAATTAGTGGTTCTTTAAGCTATAAATTTTAATCATAACAGCATATAATCAAAAGGCAGGCATTGTGTCTGCCTTATTTATTAGGGAGAATAAAATGCAATTTAAAGATTACTTAGCGACTTTTCCAGCCATCGATCACCTTTCAGGCTTAGATGTGATTAATAGCGGTGAAGTAATGCAACATATTCCAGCAATTGAAGGCAAACTAGGCTCGCTCAGACTCTACTATGCACTTTATGAAAAATTTGATGGAAAATTAGATGCCACAGTAGCAAAACAAGGCATTGAATGGTTTGCGGAGCACGTTGAAGATGCGAAAGTCAACGTGGGCAAGCACCCGAATATTGATTTGTTATTCAAAGTGATTGATAACGATCTTTCACTGGATTTAGTGCCGGTTGCGAAGTAACTTATTGATTTATAAGAAAATACAAGCGGTCATTATCTGCAAAAAAATTGCAAATAATGACCGCTTGCTTATTAAATGGAATTATTTCACGGTAATGCGTGCAAATTTGCGTTTGCCGACTTGGTAAACAAAAGTGCCTTTTTGAGCATTTTGTTTCACATCTTCGACTTTCTCACCGTCAATTTTCACACCACCTTGTTGAGCCGAGCGGATTGCTTCAGAAGTTGATGGCACTAAGCCCGCCTCTTTCAGTAATGCGGCTAAACCGATGTCGCCTTCAAAAGTAAATTCCGGCATTTCGTCCGGGATTGCCCCTTTTTGGAAGCGGTTAATGAACTCTTGTTCTGCAGCATCGGCGGCGGTTTCATCGTGGAAGCGTGCGATGATCTCTTTCGCTAACAGAATTTTCACATCACGAGGGTTTTTGCCGTTCGCAACATCTGCTTTTAATTGGGCGATTTCGTCTAATGGGAGGAATGAAAGTAGGTTGTACCAATCCCACATTAAATCGTCTGAAATCGACATAATTTTGCCGAACATTTCGCTTGGAGCTTCCGTCACGCCAATGTAGTTGCCGAGGGATTTCGACATTTTTTTCTCACCGTCTAAGCCAACGAGAAGTGGTAACGTCATCGCTACTTGCGGTTTTTGCCCTGCAGATTTTTGTAATTCACGTCCTACCAACAAGTTGAAGGTTTGGTCTGTACCACCAAGTTCCACGTCTGCTTTCAGTTCAACAGAGTCGTGGCCTTGTAATAATGGGTAGATAAATTCGTGGATCGCAATCGGCTGTTGGTTGGTGAAGCGGTTTTTGAAATCTTCACGCTCAAGCATACGGGCAACGGTGTAGTTGCTGGCTAAACGGATCATTCCTTCTGTACCTAATTTGCCAAGCCAATCGGAGTTAAACACGATTTTGGTTTTTTGCGGATCTAAAATTTTGAAGATCTGCTCTTTGTAGGTTTCCGCATTGCGTAACACGTCTTCACGGCTTAATGGCGGACGAGTTGAGTTTTTGCCTGACGGATCGCCTACCATTCCGGTGAAATCGCCGATTAAGAAATAAACTTCGTGACCAAATTGTTGGAATTGGCGAAGTTTGTTCAAGACTACGGTGTGCCCTAAGTGAATGTCTGGAGCCGTTGGGTCTGCCCCTAATTTAATACGTAATGGGCGGTTTTCTTTTAATTTTGCGATTAAATCTTCTTCTGAGTAAATATTTTCCACGCCACGCTTGAGTTCGGCAAGGAGCGATTCGATAGATTGAGTCATTGATCTTTCCTTTCTTAATATGTCAAAAAATGCTTCTATTATAGCGGTCTGAATTGAAATTGATAGGCTTTTTGCAGCGAAGATGAAAAAAACGCCGCATTCTGTGGGGGAAATACGGCGTAAAGAGTTGGAGTGATTACCTATTATTTTTGAAGTGAGTTGATGATAATAGTTCTCAAATAATAAGTCAATAACTTTTTGAGAATTATTATCAACAAAATAAAAAAGCTCCCGAGAGAAGATATTCGGAAGCTTTTGTAGCGTACAATGGCTACATATTCGCAATATATTTTAACATCACTCCAGCGGCAATCGCCGAGCCGATCACCCCTGCCACGTTCGGGCCCATTGCGTGCATGAGCAAGAAGTTTTGTTTGTCATATTCTTGCCCCACTTTGTTAGAAACACGAGCTGCCATCGGCACCGCTGAAACCCCAGCCGAGCCAATCAGCGGATTGATTTTGTGTTTGCTGAAGCGATTCATAATTTTCGCCATAATCACACCGCTTGCCGTGCCGATACCAAAAGCGATCACACCGAGCACCAAAATCCCTAACGTTTGCGGTTGGAGGAATTTATCTGCCACTAATTTCGCCCCAACGGATAAGCCGAGGAAAATCGTCACGATGTTGATCAACGCATTTTGAGCAGTGTCGTTCAAGCGTTCCACCACGCCGCTGGTGCGGAGCAAGTTACCGAAACAGAACATACCGAGTAGTGGTGCCGCATCAGGTAACAGCAACGCAACAAGAAGCAGTAGCACAATCGGGAAAATGATTTTTTCACGGTTGCTCACTTCACGCAGTTGCGTCATACGAATTTTGCGTTCCTGCTCGGTGGTTAAGGCTTTCATAATCGGCGGCTGAATAAGCGGCACTAACGCCATATAAGAGTAAGCCGCAACTGCAATCGCCCCGAGCAATTCAGGAGCGAGTTTGCTGGCTAAATAGATGGCGGTTGGGCCGTCTGCCCCACCGATAATCCCAATCGCTGCCGCTTGTGGCAAGGTAAAATCAATAATGCCAAGCCAGTTCAAGCCTAACGCCCCAAGTACGGTTGCAAAAATACCGAATTGAGCCGCTGCTCCAAGTAGCAACATTCTAGGGTTTGCAAGCAATGGCCCGAAATCGGTCATCGCCCCCACGCCCATAAAGATGATAAGCGGAGCAACGCCATAGCCAATCGCTACTTTGTAGAACAAAGCCAGCACACCAGCGGTATAGCCCATATCGCCAGCCATCACTTCCAATTCGTTTTGAACGGAAGGGGCAGAAAGTGCAATCGCATCTTTGATGGCGTGCAGATCAAGGCTAGAGCTATTCACTTTCGCCGCGACCATCGCAAGCTGTTCCGCCGTGCCGCTATGGAGCAAATTGTCTAATGCCGTCATTGCCATTCCGGCTTCGGGAATGTTCGACATCAATCCACCAAAACCAATCGGCACGAGCAAAAGTGGCTCAAATTTTCGGGAGATAGCAAGCCAGAGCAGAAGCACGCTCACCGCAATCATCACAGCTTGCCCCCACTCGAGATGCATTATTCCCATTCCTTTAAACAGAGCAATAATACCTTCCATATCTCACCTCTACGCAATGCTCATCAAGGTTTGATTAACAGCAACCACATCGCCCTGTTTCACATTAATGCCTTGCACTGTACCGGATTTTGCCGCACAAATTTGAGTCTCCATTTTCATCGCTTCAAGAATCAGCAACACATCGCCCTCGGCAACCTGTTGTCCTTCTTTCACTTCCACTTTCAAAATATTGCCTGCCATCGGTGCATTCACCGGCTCGGCATTTGCAGATTTTTGAGTGGAATTGACCGCTTGTTGAGCAGGGGCAGCAGCGGTAGTTGGAGCGATATTGGTAATATCTCCCCCTTCGCTCACTTTCACCACAAAAGCTTTGCCTTCAAGCTCAACGGTGTAAACTGCAGAACCTGATTGCGGCTGAGCTTTCGGAACAGCTGCAGCCGGTTTCACATCATCGGCACTCGGCACCGGCTCAAAGGCAGACGGATTGTTGCGGTTTTCCAAATATTTCCAACCGATTTGTTGGAATAGTGCCACGATTAATACATCATCAATAGTATTTTCAGAAAGCGTAATACCTTTTTCTTTTGCTTGAGCGGTCACTTCTGCGATCAATTTCTCCACTTCCGGTGGAATATGATCCGCTGGGCGATCGGTCATCGGAGCAGCCCCTTCCAGCACACGATCTTGCAACGCTTTATTCACTGGAGCTGGTGTACGGCCATATTCTCCTTTTAAGATGCCAGCAGTTTCTTTAGCGATGGTTTTGTAACGCTCGCCCATTAACACGTTCATTACCGCTTGTGTTCCGACAATTTGCGAGGTTGGCGTAACGAGCGGAATGTTGCCCAAATCTTCACGCACTCGTGGAATTTCTTGCAACACTAAATCTAATTTGTCGGAGGCATTTTGCTGTTTGAGCTGGCTTTCAAGGTTAGTGAGCATTCCGCCTGGCACTTGAGCCACTAAAATTCGGCTGTCGATACCTCGTAATTGTCCCTCAAATTTCGCATATTTTTTACGCACATCACGGAAGTAAGCCGCAATTTTTTCTAATTCAGGAATTTGCAAGCCCGTGTCATACGGCGTGCCTTGCAAGGTTGCCACGATGGATTCGGTAGCAGGGTGACCATAAGTACCGGACATTGAAGAAATGGAGGTGTCCACACCATCCACACCGGCTTCAATCGCTTTAAGTAACGCCATTTCTGCCATACCGGTGGTGGAGTGGCAATGCAAATGAAGTTCCACATCGTAGCGTTTTTTGATTTCGCTCACCAACTCGTGAGCTGCCATAGGCGTCAAAATCCCCGACATATCTTTGATAACCAAAGAATCCACGCCGATTTCTAATAACTGCTCGGTCACATCTAACCACGTTTGCAGCGTATGAACCGGGCTTGTCGTGTAGCTCAATGTGCCTTGTGCGTGTCCGCCGTGTTTTTTGACCGCTTGTAACGCTGCCTGCATATTGCGAGGGTCGTTCAAGGCATCAAACACACGGAAAACGCTCATTCCGTTGGCAACAGAACGCTCTACGAACTTATCCACCACATCATCGGCATAGTGACGATAACCCAACAGATTTTGCCCACGTAGCAACATTTGCAGTGGAGTTTTCGGCATTGCTTTTTTCAGCTCACGCAAACGCACCCACGGATCTTCCCCTAAAAAGCGAATACAGCTGTCAAAGGTCGCACCGCCCCATGCTTCCAAAGACCAATAGCCGATTTTGTCGAGCTCGGCGGCAATCGGCAGCATATCATCCAAACGTAAGCGGGTCGCAAAGAGAGATTGATGAGCATCACGCAAAACTACATCGGTGATCGCAATTTTTTTCTGTTGAGTTGTCATAATGTTATTCCTTCTTATTATTTGAATTTGTTAAAGATTTTGACCTTGCACTCTACGATGATGAGCAATGGCCGCAGCAATAACCGGACGTAAACGTTCTAAATCATCGGCTGGAGCAGGTGGCACGGCTTTCGGCATAGGTGGTGTTGGAATCGGCTCAGGAAAATAGCGGTTTATGAGGGCGGAGAGGCATGTAATGGCATAAATTAAAGCAAGCAGGAAGAACATTACAAATCCCATTCCCGCAAACATCAGATTTAACCCTTCGCCAAAAAGTTCTGCGTTTGTCATAGTGATTTCCTTCATTAAATAGCGTTTGAATTAAACCAAAAAATAAAGAAAATAGAGTGAAATTTCAAATGCTTTTGTGTATAAATGATGAATGGATCACAAATTATTTTTACAAGTGGTTAAATTTTACAATTTTTTTACTAATCTTAACCGCTTGATAACTTTTGATGGGTAATAATAAATGGATTAATCTGTTGCCTCTCGCTTTCTGAGGTAGGTAGCAAAGCGTGGTTTGCCCGATTCAGTTAGCCCTCGATATTTGTAGGTAATGGTCGATCCAATCGGCGGCGGATTTTCCCGATCTTTATCTTTAAAACCGGAGCCGATACGAAAACGCCCACGCTGGTTTTCGCAACTCACCGCTCCGAGCTTGTTCGCATATTTCCCTTTGCCTTTATGGTGGGCGATGACGGTGCACTCTTCATCTAACACCGGTTTGATTTTCAAAATTTGAGCGGAACGCCCATTCACATAAGCTGCATTCGGATTTCGCACCACCACGCCTTCGCCACCTTTTGCCAGAACAGATTGATAAAATTGCTCCAAATGGGTTTTATCTTGAATCGGAATCTGCTCAATAATCTCAATGTGCGGCGTGGGGTGCTGGTTTAGGTATTTTCGCAAAAAATCCAACCGCTTGAATAAATCTCCCTCCGCATTCGGCACATCAAAAACGTGCAATTTTAGCTTATACCAACCTTTCGGCTCGGCAGAACGGACGATGGACGAAATTTCCTCGAATTTCCCCACCTCGCTAAACAGCTCGCCATCAATGGCAAACGGCGGGAAATGTTGAATGAAATAATCTGGTGGATTGAGAGGATAACCTTGACGGCTCATCAGCTGCTTACCGTCCCAAAAGCCACGCACGCCATCTAACTTCTCGCTCATCACCCAACCGGAAAGATCCTGATCTTTATACTGCCCGAGCAGCATCAAGTCAGGTGATTTCGCTAAAAGAGCAGGGCAGAGTAGTAATAAAAAGAGAAGTTTTTTCATAGTGCCTCCAAGAATTGAAGGCACTATAAAATAAAGAAAGGAAAGCGTCAGAAAAGAAATTCAAATTTTCGATGCAGATCGCAAAAATTTTCTCAAATTTGACCGCTTGCACGCTTAACGCACGGCTTGCACCAACGCTGAAATATCCTCGCTGAAAGTTTCCAGCTTCGCCATTTCTTCAATTTGGGCGTGAGAATATTTCTTCGCATTGTAAACTACCACCATACTCACATCGCCCGGTTGCAAGAAATTCGTTTCGCCAAATGGGGTGTAGCGAGTTGCCCCAATGCTGATAACCGCTTGGGTTGGGTAATTTGCCTGTTTGAGCATTGCCGCAATGTGGTTCATCGGGCCTTCGTCCGGCTGGTGGTTCATTTGATTGACAATCCAATCCAATAATTTTTGGTGGAAATAGCTATATTCCACCGCTGGGCTGTCGATGCCGTAAGCATTCAGCTCACCATTACGTTTGTGGAAGCAAGCGATGTTGTAGTGATCGAGCGTACCTCCCTCGTTGAAATGATCAAGTGGAAGCTGCGTGGCGGAAATCCCTTTAGACGATGCTCCCCAGTTTTTCTTCTCACAAATTTTGCGAGCATTCGGACGACGGATTGAACAGTCGTTGTAAGCAGCAAAATGGGTTGGAATGAGTGCGGTGACTTGGTTGTTTTCGTAAGTGATGTCACAAATCAAGGCGATTTCAGGCTCAATTTGCAGATTATCTGCATCTTGCGGAAAATTAATTGCATCATTTGAGAGTGGATAAGTAGCAAGAAATTGGTAATCCCCTAAATTATCCGCTGGCACATAAAACGGGAAAATCGCTTTCGGCTGAACCGCCTCAGCTGTTTTGACTTTAGCAAAATCCGCCGCCTCGCCAGCTTGTTCCAAATGTCCAGCAAAGTTGCCGGCAACGCCTAAGCCGATAAAATGTTTTGTAGTCATAGATAGTCTCCTTATTTAAATTAATTCTGCTAAGTATAAAGTAATATAAAACAATAAATTACATAATTTAACCAACTTGTTGCAAAATTATGCAAGCGGTCAAATTTTTCAATTTTTTTGCAAAAAGTACTTGCGTTCATTTTATATTTCTCTATAATGCACCCCACACAACGACGCATTGTTGTGAAGAGATTAAGTTTGATTCCGGTGCGTCGTTTTGTTTTGTTCTTTAACAATTTATCAGACAATCTGTGTGGGCACTTGTTGATTGACTTGATTTTAAAAATATATTTTAAAACTTGAAGTCTTAATAGGTGCTAACTAGAAATTCATTTAACTTTTTTAAGTTTTCTTATTAAAGTGTGATTTTATGTCAGCAGTATTGAGCGATTAAACTTTTTGAATTGAAGAGTTTGATCATGGCTCAGATTGAACGCTGGCGGCAGGCTTAACACATGCAAGTCGAACGGTAACAGGGAGAAGCTTGCTTCTTTGCTGACGAGTGGCGGACGGGTGAGTAATGCTTGGGAATCTGGCTTATGGAGGGGGATAACTACTGGAAACGGTAGCTAATACCGCGTAATGTCTTTGGACTAAAGGGTGGGACTTTCGGGCCACCTGCCATAAGATGAGCCCAAGTGGGATTAGCTAGTTGGTGAGGTAAAGGCTCACCAAGGCGACGATCTCTAGCTGGTCTGAGAGGATGACCAGCCACACTGGAACTGAGACACGGTCCAGACTCCTACGGGAGGCAGCAGTGGGGAATATTGCACAATGGGGGGAACCCTGATGCAGCCATGCCGCGTGAATGAAGAAGGCCTTCGGGTTGTAAAGTTCTTTCGGTAGCGAGGAAGGCAGACTTGTTAATAGCAAGTTTGATTGACGTTAACTACAGAAGAAGCACCGGCTAACTCCGTGCCAGCAGCCGCGGTAATACGGGGGGTGCAAGCGTTAATCGGAATAACTGGGCGTAAAGGGCACGCAGGCGGACTTTTAAGTGAGATGTGAAAGCCCCGGGCTTAACCTGGGAATTGCATTTCAGACTGGGAGTCTAGAGTACTTTAGGGAGGGGTAGAATTCCACGTGTAGCGGTGAAATGCGTAGAGATGTGGAGGAATACCGAAGGCGAAGGCAGCCCCTTGGGAATGTACTGACGCTCATGTGCGAAAGCGTGGGGAGCAAACAGGATTAGATACCCTGGTAGTCCACGCCGTAAACGCTGTCGATTTGGGGATTGGGCTTTAAGCTTGGTGCCCGTAGCTAACGTGATAAATCGACCGCCTGGGGAGTACGGCCGCAAGGTTAAAACTCAAATGAATTGACGGGGGCCCGCACAAGCGGTGGAGCATGTGGTTTAATTCGATGCAACGCGAAGAACCTTACCTACTCTTGACATCCAGAGAATCTTGTAGAGATACGAGAGTGCCTTCGGGAACTCTGAGACAGGTGCTGCATGGCTGTCGTCAGCTCGTGTTGTGAAATGTTGGGTTAAGTCCCGCAACGAGCGCAACCCTTATCCTTTGTTGCCAGCGATTAGGTCGGGAACTCAAAGGAGACTGCCGGTGATAAACCGGAGGAAGGTGGGGATGACGTCAAGTCATCATGGCCCTTACGAGTAGGGCTACACACGTGCTACAATGGCGTATACAGAGGGCAGCGACCCAGCGATGGTGAGCGAATCTCACAAAGTACGTCTAAGTCCGGATTGGAGTCTGCAACTCGACTCCATGAAGTCGGAATCGCTAGTAATCGCAAATCAGAATGTTGCGGTGAATACGTTCCCGGGCCTTGTACACACCGCCCGTCACACCATGGGAGTGGGTTGTACCAGAAGTAGATAGCTTAACCTTCGGGGGGGCGTTTACCACGGTATGATTCATGACTGGGGTGAAGTCGTAACAAGGTAACCGTAGGGGAACCTGCGGTTGGATCACCTCCTTACCAAAAATCAAGAAGCGAGAGCTTGAAATGACAGCAAGTGTTCACACAGATTGTTTGATAAAGCAGTAGGACAAGAGATGAATGAGATTTAGGCATTCAAACGGTTAGAATCTTGAAAGGTTTTGCAAAAATCGTTAGAATATTCGACCTAAAATGGCAAAGCGGAAAGCATCTTTAAATGTTGTCCCCATCGTCTAGAGGCCTAGGACATCGCCCTTTCACGGCGGTAACCGGGGTTCGAATCCCCGTGGGGACGCCATTTAAAGATGATTTTTATTGTCTTAATGTTCTTTAAAAATTTGGAAACAAGCTGAAAAACTGAGAGATTTTCGAAAGAAAGTCTGAGTAGTTAAAAAATCTTAGCTGAACAAAGGCAGCTAAGTGTTTAGTTGAATAATATCGCTTCAAATCAATTCGTTTGACTTGTTTAAATGAAAATATTTGAGGTTGTATAGTTAAGTGACTAAGCGCACAAGGTGGATGCCTTGGCAATCAGAGGCGATGAAGGACGTGCTAATCTGCGAAAAGCTTGGATGAGTCGATAAGAGGCGTTTAATCCAAGATGTCCGAATGGGGAAACCCAGTAGGTGAAGAACCTACTATCATTTACTGAATCCATAGGTAAATGAGGCAAACCGGGAGAACTGAAACATCTAAGTACCCCGAGGAAAAGAAATCAACCGAGATTTCGTTAGTAGCGGCGAGCGAACGCGAAAGAGCCAGTTAGTGATAGCGGATTTATTAGAGGAATGAGCTGGGAAGCTCAATCGTAGAGGGTGATAATCCCGTACTCGAAAATATTTCCGTGGTACTAGGCTAACAACAAGTAGGGCGGGACACGTGATATCCTGTTTGAAGATGGGGGGACCATCCTCCAAGGCTAAATACTCCTGATTGACCGATAGTGAACCAGTACTGTGAAGGAAAGGCGAAAAGAACCCCGGCGAGGGGAGTGAAATAGAACCTGAAACCTTGTGCGTACAAGCAGTGGGAGCAGATTTATTCTGTGACTGCGTACCTTTTGTATAATGGGTCAGCGACTTATATTTTGTAGCAAGGTTAACCGAATAGGGGAGCCGTAGGGAAACCGAGTCTTAACTGGGCGTGTAGTTGCAAGGTATAGACCCGAAACCCGGTGATCTAGCCATGGGCAGGTTGAAGATTGGGTAACACTAATTGGAGGACCGAACCGACTAATGTTGAAAAATTAGCGGATGACTTGTGGCTGGGGGTGAAAGGCCAATCAAACCGGGAGATAGCTGGTTCTCCCCGAAATCTATTTAGGTAGAGCCTTATGTGAATACCTTCGGGGGTAGAGCACTGTTTCGGCTAGGGGTCCATCCCGGATTACCAACCCGATGCAAACTGCGAATACCGAAGAGTAATGCATAGGAGACACACGGTGGGTGCTAACGTCCATCGTGGAGAGGGAAACAACCCAGACCGCCAGCTAAGGTCCCAAAGTACTAGTTAAGTGGGAAACGAAGTGGGAAGGCTTAGACAGCTAGGATGTTGGCTTAGAAGCAGCCATCATTTAAAGAAAGCGTAATAGCTCACTAGTCGAGTCGGCCTGCGCGGAAGATGTAACGGGGCTAAAACTAGTCACCGAAGCTGCGGCATCAGTGGTAACACTGTTGGGTAGGGGAGCGTTCTGTAAGCGGATGAAGGTGAGTCGAGAGGCTTGCTGGACGTATCAGAAGTGCGAATGCTGACATAAGTAACGATAAAACGAGTGAAAAACTCGTTCGCCGGAAGACCAAGGGTTCCTGTCCAACGTTAATCGGGGCAGGGTGAGTCGGCCCCTAAGGCGAGGCTGAAAAGCGTAGTCGATGGGAAACGGGTTAATATTCCCGTACTTGGTGTAATTGCGATGTGGGGACGGAGAAGGTTAGGTTATCAGGGTGTTGGATATCCCTGTTTAAGTTGGTAGGTGGAGTGTTTAGGCAAATCCGGACACTTATTAACACCGAGAGATGATGACGAGGCTCTACGGAGCTGAAGTAACCGATACCACGCTTCCAGGAAAAGCCACTAAGCTTCAGATTACACTAAACCGTACTATAAACCGACACAGGTGGTCAGGTAGAGAATACTCAGGCGCTTGAGAGAACTCGGGTGAAGGAACTAGGCAAAATAGCACCGTAACTTCGGGAGAAGGTGCGCCGGCGTAGATTGTAGTGACTTGCTCACGAAGGTTGAACCGGTCGAAGATACCAGCTGGCTGCAACTGTTTATTAAAAACACAGCACTCTGCAAACACGAAAGTGGACGTATAGGGTGTGATGCCTGCCCGGTGCTGGAAGGTTAATTGATGGTGTTATCGCAAGAGAAGCTCCTGATCGAAGCCCCAGTAAACGGCGGCCGTAACTATAACGGTCCTAAGGTAGCGAAATTCCTTGTCGGGTAAGTTCCGACCTGCACGAATGGCATAATGATGGCCAGGCTGTCTCCACCCGAGACTCAGTGAAATTGAAATCGCCGTGAAGATGCGGTGTACCCGCGGCTAGACGGAAAGACCCCGTGAACCTTTACTATAGCTTGACACTGAACATTGAATTTTGATGTGTAGGATAGGTGGGAGCCTTTGAAGATGACACGCCAGTGTTGTTGGAGGCGTCCTTGAAATACCACCCTTTAACGTTTGATGTTCTAACGAAGTACTCGGAACGAGTACTCGGACAGTGTCTGGTGGGTAGTTTGACTGGGGCGGTCTCCTCCCAAAGAGTAACGGAGGAGCACGAAGGTTTGCTAATGACGGTCGGACATCGTCAGGTTAGTGCAATGGTAGAAGCAAGCTTAACTGCGAGACAGACAAGTCGAGCAGGTGCGAAAGCAGGTCATAGTGATCCGGTGGTTCTGAATGGAAGGGCCATCGCTCAACGGATAAAAGGTACTCCGGGGATAACAGGCTGATACCGCCCAAGAGTTCATATCGACGGCGGTGTTTGGCACCTCGATGTCGGCTCATCACATCCTGGGGCTGAAGTAGGTCCCAAGGGTATGGCTGTTCGCCATTTAAAGTGGTACGCGAGCTGGGTTTAGAACGTCGTGAGACAGTTCGGTCCCTATCTGCCGTGGGCGTTGGAGAATTGGTTGGGGCTGCTCCTAGTACGAGAGGACCGGAGTGGACGCACCGCTGGTGTTTCGGTTGTGTCGCCAGACGCATTGCCGAGTAGCTATGTGCGGAAGAGATAAGTGCTGAAAGCATCTAAGCACGAAACTTGCCAAGAGATGAGTTCTCCCAGTCTATAAGACTGTAAGGGTTGTTGGAGACTACGACGTAGATAGGCGTGGTGTGTAAGCGTTGCGAGACGTTGAGCTAACACGTACTAATTGCCCGAGAGGCTTAACTATACAACGCTCAAGTGTTTTTATGAGAAAGAAGAAAACACAAGTGGAGAAACTAAACGCATAAAGAAAAAAATACACTCAGAATAATCAGCTTGTTTTTGAATTTTGACCCAATTATCCCGATGACCATAGTGCTGTGGTTCTACCTGATTCCATACCGAACTCAGAAGTAAAACGCAGTAACGTCGATGGTAGTGTGGTGATTCGCCATGTGAGAGTAGAGCATCATCGGGTTTTACTGAATAGATAGAAGAAAATAGATAACGAAGAATAGATACAGAAAGCGCCCCTAAGTAGAGATACTTAGGGGTTTTTGTTTTTTATTTTATCTTAGCATAGAAGGTTATTTTATAAAATAAGGTATGAAAATGACCGCTTGTTACCTGAAATGAGGTAGCAAGCGGTTGTTTTGCGAGAAAGTTGCAAAATAAAATTTAATCCCCATTTATAAAATATATTAAATTATCTTTTTACCTTTGTAGTATTAACATAATATCTTTTTATATTGATTGGTATAATAGTACAATTCAAATACTTATTTCTATAATATCTAACTATGAAAGAACAATCACCTATTATTGCCCTAGTAGCAGGAGAAGTTTCTGGCGATATTCTCGGAGCAGGGTTAATTAAAGAATTGAAAACACATTTTCCAAATGCCCGTTTTATTGGTGTTGCAGGTCCACGAATGATATCAGAGGGGTGCGAGACATTGTTTGATATGGAAGAACTCTCAGTAATGGGCTTAGCTGAGGTTGTTAAACATCTTCCTAGATTACTTAAGCGTCGTAAGCAAGTAATTGATGAAATGCTTCAATTAAAGCCTGATATTTTTATTGGTATTGATGCACCAGATTTTAATCTAACAGTTGAAGAAAAGCTGAAAGCGAATGGTATCAAAACTATTCATTATGTTAGCCCATCAGTGTGGGCGTGGCGTCAAAAGCGAGTGTTTAAAATTGAGCGAGCGACTAATTTAGTGCTGGCTTTCCTGCCGTTTGAAAAAGCCTTTTACGATAAATTCAATGTGCCTTGCCGTTTTATTGGGCATACGATGGCAGACTGCATTCCGCTCAAACCGAACCGTGCGGAGGCTTGTGCTTCGCTGAATATTGATGAATCTAAGCGTTATATGGCAATTTTGGTGGGAAGTCGAGGGAGTGAAATTCACTTTTTAGCTGAGCCATTTTTAAAAACCGCTCAGCTTCTAAAGGCTCGTTTTCCTGATTTGCAATTCTTAGTGCCAATGGTTAATGAAAAGCGAATCGCACAATTTAACGAGATTAAAACACAAATTGCTCCAGAGCTAGAACTTAATATTATTCAAGGTAAGGCTCGTGAGATAATGATTGCAGCAGAATGTACGCTTTTAGCTTCCGGCACGGCAGCATTAGAAGCAATGCTGTGTAAATCGCCGATGGTGGTGGGCTACAAAATGAAGCCCCTTACTTATTGGCTGGCAAAAAGACTCGTTAAGACGGACTATATTTCTCTACCTAACTTGCTTGCTCAAGAGCCTCTTGTGCCAGAGCTAATCCAAGAGGAGTGTAATCCAGAGAGTTTAGCAAAACATTTAACGGTTTTTCTCGCAGATGATGAAGAAAGCCAAGCTAAAAAGGCGGATTTAAAACAGCGATTTGTTGAGCTGCACAAGTCCATTCAATGTAATGCAGATAAGCAAGCCGCTCAAGCGGTTGTCGATTTATTAAATGGCTCTACAAGCGGTCATATTTATTAATTTTTTTGTAAAAAGGAAGAGGTATGTGGAAAGAAGTTTTACTTAATTATGGTATTTTCTTATTAGAATTATTGACTGTTTTCGGCATTGTTGCAGTGGTCGTGATGTTGATTTTGGAATCTAAAAAACAAACTGAGAATGGTACAGTATCGATTACTAATTTAACGAAGAAGTATAAAGAACAACAAAAATCGCTTGCAGGATTTTTCTTGAGTGAAGTAGAGTTAAAACACCAAGAAAAAGCCGAGAAGAAAGCGGAAAAAGAGAAAGCCAAGTTAGAGAAAAAACGACTAAAAGATGGAGGAGAAACTTTGGAAGCTCCATCTCGCTTATTCGTGCTGAATTTTAATGGCGATATGATGGCTCACGAAGTCAATTCGCTTCGCCGTGAAATTGATGCGGTGATTAGCCTTGCCAATCCTGAAAAAGATGAGGTTCTGTTGAAATTAGAAAGCCCGGGCGGCGTAGTTCACGGCTACGGCTTGGCGGCTTCTCAGTTGCAACGCTTGCGTGATCGTAATATTCCCCTCACCGCCGCCGTAGATAAAATTGCCGCTAGCGGTGGTTATATGATGGCGTGTGTGGCGAATAAAATCGTCTCCGCTCCTTTCGCCGTAATTGGCTCGGTGGGCGTAGTGGCTCAGGTGCCGAATATCCATCGTTTACTCAAAAAACACGATATTGATGTTGATGTGATGACCGCTGGCGAATACAAACGTACCGTGACCTTGGCGGGTGAAAATACGGAGAAAGGCAAGCAAAAATTCCAACAAGAACTGGAAGAAACCCACTCGCTCTTTAAGCAATTTGTGGCTCAACACCGTCCGCAGTTGGATATTGAAAAAGTGGCGACTGGCGAACATTGGTTTGGTCAGCAAGCGATTGAATTGAATTTGGTGGATGAGATCTCAACCAGCGATGATCTGATTCTCAAAGCGATTGAAAGCAAAGAGGTGATTGAACTGAAATACAAAGAGAAGAAAAAACTGACGCAAAAAATCGGCTCGCAATTAGAGCAATCGGCAGAAAATTTACTCACTAAAATACTGAATAAAAGCCGTTCAACAATGATGTAAAAACAGCCCCTTTGGGGCTGTTTTCGTTTTAACTTGTGAGAGCTTAGAAGATCAGCGTTGATCTTCCATCACAAAACAGGCGATTTGCGTACCGTCTTTATAGGTTTTCAGATCCGGTCGCTCAATGTGGCAGCGGTCGGTTGCAAAGCGGCAGCGAGCGTGGAACGCACAGCCTCTTGGCGGGTTGAGTGGGCTTGGTAGCTCGCCAGTCAGTTTAATTCGCTCACGGCGTTCGTTTGGATCTAAACGTGGAGTCGCCGAAAGCAGTGCCTGCGTGTAAGGGTGGCGTGGGTTGCTAAAAATCGTTTTAGTGTCGCCTTGCTCCACACAACGCCCTAAATACATTACCATTACTTCGTCCGCAATATGCTCAACAACAGATAAATCGTGTGAAATAAACACATAAGACAAGCCCATTTCGTCCTGTAAATCCATCATCAGGTTTAGCACCTGAGCTCGAACGGAGACGTCCAACGCCGACACCGGCTCGTCCGCCACCACGATGTCGGGGTGCAACATCAAACCACGAGCAATCGCAATCCGCTGGCGTTGTCCGCCCGAGAACATATGCGGATAGCGGTCGTAAAATTCGGGTTTTAAGCCGACTTTCGCCATCATTTTCAGCACTTGCTCTTTGCGTTCTTTCGCCGACAAATTGGTATTGATCAGCAGCGGCTCTTCTAAAATTGAACCGATTTTTTTGCGTGGATTGAGCGAGGCATACGGATTTTGGAACACGATTTGGATTTTTTTACGGCGAAGCTGCTCGGTTTCCTTGTCGTTCTCCAAAAAGTTTTTGCCGTTGTAAAACAGCTCACCTTCGGTTGGCGGCTCAATCATCGTGAGCATACGCCCCAGTGTGGATTTGCCACAACCCGACTCGCCCACCACCGCAAGGGTTTTGCCGCGTTCGAGGGTAAAAGACACGCCATCAACCGCCTTAACCAGCTTCGGCTTGGCAAACATTCCCTTTTTGACAGGGTAGTATTTTTTGAGATCCACTGCGTTTAGCAATGGGGTAGAATTATTTTCTTTCATTTTGTTTTTTCCTTCTCGGAAAATGCACGGGCGTATGCAATACGCCCCTACAAGCGGTTATTTTTTCAAGATTTTTTGCAAATTATTTCACTTGCCACTCATAATTGAGCCATTCGTTATTTTCTTTCGCTCCCAGCCGTTCGTAAAAACGGATACCGTCTTTATTCCACGGAGCGACTGTCCATTTGATCGTTTGGCAATTATTTTGGTGAGCTACTTCTTGCAAGGCGGTCATCAGTTTTTCACCGACTTTTTGATTGCGGTAATTTTCTGCTACAAACAGCTCTTTCATATAAATCGCTGGGCGATTTTGAGCGGTATAAGGCAGAAAATAATAGACCAACATTCCGCCAATCGTACCGTTATCGTCCGCAACTAAGCAGTAGAAATCCGGTGGATTTTTGTCAAAACCGCTTTGCTGCACAACTTCGGGAGTAATTGCAAAACTGTCGATGTAATGTTCAAATGCCGCGAATTTTTCCATTAAATCAAAGACTTGTGGAATATCCTGCGGTTGCATTAAACGGACTTGCATTTAATTTCTCCCTGTCGGCTCACCCATTTCATTCAGCGGTGAGTGGCATTTCACTCGTCTGCCGTTGAGGGTTTGCATTTCCGGCTCAACCGTGCGGCATTTGTCGGTGGCGTACGGGCAGCGTGGGTTGAGCAAGCAGCCTTGTGGGCGGTCGTATTTGCCCGGCACAACTCCGGGGAGCGATTGCAGGCGGGATTTGCCTTCGGCAAACTCTGGCAACGCTTTGAGCAACGCTTGGGTGTAAGGGTGCAGCGGGGATTTGAAAATCTCTTCCGCTTTGCCCTCTTCCACCACTTGTCCGGCGTACATCACGATAATGCGGTGAGCGGCTTCGGCAACTAATGCCAAGTCGTGCGTGATTAAAATCAACGCCATATTCTCTTTGCGTTGTAGCTCCAACAGCAGGTCGATAATTTGGGCTTGAATGGTTACGTCTAACGCCGTGGTCGGTTCGTCCGCAATCAATAATTTCGGGTTGCAGGCGATCGCCATTGCGATCATCACACGCTGGCTCATACCGCCCGACAGTTGGTGCGGATAGACTTCCAAACGGGAAACCGGATCAGGAATGCCCACCATCGTTAAAAGCTCAATGGCTCGCTCACGACGGCTGGCTTTGCTGCCGCCTTGATGCACTTTGAGGGCTTCCATAATTTGGAAACCGACCGTGTAGCTTGGGTTGAGGCTGGTCATTGCGTCTTGGAAAATCATCGACACGTCCGCCCCGACAATTTTCTGTTTCGCTTTCGGGCTGAGGGCGAGCAGGTCGTTATTGTCGAAATGGAGGCTGTCTGCCATAACTCTGCCCGGGTAGTCGATCAAGCCCATAATCGCCAAAGAGCTGACCGATTTGCCTGAGCCGGATTCGCCCACGATGCCCAGCACTTCGCCTTCATTGACGGTGTAGCTGATGCGATCCACCGCACGGAACGGAGCGTTTTTCTCGCCGAAATGGACGGAGAGATTTTGTACTTCTAATAATGCCATATTGCTCTCCTACTGTTTTAATTTCGGGTCGAGGGCGTCACGCAAGCCGTCACCCATCAAGTTGAATGCGAGCACCAGCGACAAAATTGCCAAGCCCGGAATGGTCACGAGCCAGTTCGCCGACTGCATAAAGCCACGAGATTCCGCCAGCATTGTGCCGAGTTCCGGCGTTGGCGGCTGTGCCCCGATACCGAGGAAGCCGAGAGCGGCAAGTTCAAGAATGGCGTTGGAAATGCCCATTGTCATCTGCACAATAAGGGGAGCCAAACAGTTCGGCAGAATGACGATAAACATCAGCCGCCCTACACCAGCCCCCGCCACTCGGGAAGCGGTTACATAGTCCCGATTTTTTTCACTCATTACGGAGGCTCGGGTTAAACGTACATAGCTTGGAATGGAGACAATCGCAATCGCAATCGCCGCATTGATAAGCGAGGGCCCGAGAATCGTCACCACGCCGATGGTTAAAAGCAGGCTAGGAATGGCGAGCATAATATCGACAAATCGCATAATCACGATGTCGAGCGTGCCGCCGTAGTAACCGGCGAGCAGCCCTAAAATCACGCCCAGCACACAGGACATCAGCACGATAATCAAGCCGATAAAGACGGAAAGTCTTGCCCCGTAAATAATACGAGAGAGAATATCCCGGCCGATATCGTCCGTGCCGAGCAGGTGTGCCGCTTGACCGTTCTCAAACCACGCCGGCGGTAGTAACAACGCCGCACGGTTTTGCGAAATCGGATCGAAAGGGGCGATAAAATTGGCAAAAACGCTCACAAAGAAGACCACAGCAATAAAGGCAAGCCCAATCACCGCCCCTTTGTTCTGCCTAAAATAGTACCAAAATTCTTGTAATGGTGTTTTCGGTGCGGGTGGATTCACCGCAGTTGTTCCGGACATCATTGACTCCAACTGAAAATGTATTTTGTAAAAAATGGCGGAAATTGAACCGCTTGTTGGGGGCGTATGACATACGCCCAAAAATTATTACGAATGACGAATACGCGGATTCACAATCCCATACAATAAATCCACCGTCAAATTCACGAGGATAATAATGGTCGCAATAATCAGCACTGAACCTTGCAGCACCGGGTAATCACGGCTGTTGATGGCATCGATAATCCATTTGCCGATTCCCGGCCACGAGAAGATGTTTTCGGTGAGAACCGCTCCCGAAAGCAGTTGCCCAACAATCAAACCGACCACTGTTACTACCGGAATTAACGCATTACGCAGTGCATGCACAATCACAATGCGAGTGGTGTTTAAGCCTTTGGCTTTGGCGGTGCGGATATAGTCCTCGCCTAGCACTTCGAGCATTGACGAACGGGTCATACGAGTGATGACCGCTAGCGGAATAGTGCCAAGCACGATAGACGGCAAAATCAGCGATTTGATCGCCGCTAAAAAGGCTCCTGGTTCGTCTGAGTTCCAGGTGTCGATCAACATAAAACCGGTTTCGGCTTCAATCCAGTATTCAGACGGCAAACGTCCTGAGGCAGGCAAGCCGAGAGGGGTGGAAACATAAAGGATTAAAATCAAGCCCCACCAGAAAATTGGCATTGAGTAGCCGGTGAGAGAAAGAGAAGTCACCGTGTGTGAAATCCAGCTCTCTTTTTTCACGGCGGCAATCACGCCCAAAGCGATGCCGAAAATCAGCGACCAAAGCAGGGCGAAAAACGCCAGCTCAACGGTGGCAGGGAAAAGGGTAAAAAATTCTTTCAGTACCGGCTCGTTGTTACGGAATGAGTTACCGAGATCGCCACGCAGCACGCCTTGAATATAGCTGATGTACTGCTCAAACAATGGGCGATTTAAGCCGAGCTGTTCCATCATTTGTTGATGAACTTCCGGCGACAATCCACGCTCCCCCATTCGGATCTCAATCGGATCGCCGGGGATAAAATGCACAAGGGCAAAGGTAATCAAAGTTATCGCAATGAAGGTGGGGATCACCATCAAAATGCGTTTAAGGATAAATTGGAACATTTAAAATCTCTTGGGATTTCTTGTAGGGGCAAATCATATTTGCCCTTATTTGTTGAAATGGGCGAATATGATTCGCCCCTACATTGGTTGCGTAAGCGGTCAAATTTGTCAAAAAATCTGCAAAATTGACCGCTTGTTAAACGGATTATTTTTCCGCTAAATCCACATTGTAGAAGTTATGCAAGCCGAATGGGCTCATGACATAACCTTTCACTTCTTGGCGAACCGGGAAATATACCGTTGAGTGAGCGATGGTGATCCACGGTGCTTGCTCTTTGAAAATCACCTGAGCTTTTTTGTACAGCTCGGTACGTTTTGCTTTGTCGTTCTCTTGTGCTGCACCTAACACCACTTCTTCAAACGGTTTGTGGCAGAAGTTCGCGTAGTTTGAACCTGCATCCACCGCTGAGCAGCTTAATAAGGTGTTCAAGAAGTTGTCTGGGTCACCGTTGTCGCCTGTCCAGCCGATCATTGAGGTTGCCGCTTCGCCTTGGCGTAAGCGTTTGAGGTACTCGCCCCACTCGTAGCTGACGATCTTGGCATTCACGCCCACTTTTTTCCAGTCTTCTTGGATAAGTTCAGCCATACGGCGAGCGTTAGGGTTGTACGGACGAGCCACCGGCATTGCCCAAAGTTCAGTGGTGAAACCATTCTCAAATCCGGCTTCTTTTAACAACGCTTTCGCTTTTTCCGGGTTGTAGTCGTAGTCTTGAACGTCATCGTTGTAGCTCCACATTGTTGGTGGAATTGGGTTTTTCGCTACTTGACCTGCACCTTGATACACAGCATCCACAATCGCTTGTTTATTCACAGCGTGGTTCAGAGCTTGACGCACTTTTTGGTTATCTAACGGCTTGATTTTTTCATTCAAGGCTAAGTAACCTACGTTCATACCCGCTTGGCTCATCAAGTTGATGTTCGGATCTTTCTTGATGGTTTCTATGTCTGCCGGGTTCGGGTATGGCATTGCGTGGCATTCGCCTTTTTGCAATTTCGCTAAACGTACAGACGCATCGGTTGTGATAGAGAAAACTAAGCGGTCGATTTTCGCTTTGCCTTGCCAGTAGTTTTCAAAGGCTTTGAAGCGAACGGTCGCATCTTTTTGGTAATCCACAAATTGGAATGGGCCGGTGCCGATTGGGTTAGTATCAATACGCTCCGGTTTACCTGCTTTTAAGGATTGCTCCGCATATTCAGCAGAATAAACTGCGTTAAAGTCCATTGCTAAGTTTGCTAAGAACGGAGCATTTGGTACTTTTAAGCTGATTTTAACTGTGTGATCGTCCGCTTTCTCTACTTTATCAATGATATTTTGCATATCCATACCTACGAAATATTCGTAGTTACCGCCGGAAACTTTGTGGAACGGGTGGTTTGGATCTAACTGACGGTTGATTGAGAACAACACGTCATCTGCGTTAAATTCACGGCTTGGTTTGAATTCTTTGTTGTCGTGGAATTTTACACCTTTACGTAGATGGAAAGTATAAATTTTACCATCTTCAGAGATATCCCACTTTTCTGCTAACGATGGGATAACATCGGTTGTGCCTTCTGCAAAGTCCACCAATTTGTTATAGATAGGACGAGCGTTGGCATCAAGGCTTGCACCGTCTGTTACAAGAACAGGGCTCATTGCTGAAGGCGATGCTTCTAAGCAATAGACGAAGGTTTTTGGTGCAGCCATTGCAGTTGCAGAACCTGCAACCGCCATCGCGATTAAAGAAAGTTTTGCTAAGTGTTTCATTTTCACTCCTTGAGTTTTATTTATAGATTGAATTACTTTTTTTGTGTGAAGTTTTGAATATACAATTTTTTTAGCGAACTGCAATCTTTTTTTAACAAATAGAGGGAGGACTTTATCAAAATTTACAAATGAAATTTGATTGAGTAATTTCCACTTCTCAAAATGGCAGTTTTCCGATATTCTTACAAGGTTTTTGATGGCTGGCTTTAAGGAATATTTTTGCAGTTACCTCTACCGATTTATCAAATTGATGAAGACACTTTCGATAATTTTTACGCAGAAAATAGTAAAGTGTTGCTTGAATCTCTCAAACGGAATTTTACCGATGTACAACAGCCGTTTTTCTATATTTGGGGTGAAAAAAGCTGTGGAAAAAGTCATCTGTTAAAAGCTGTGAGCAATTATTTTCTTTTAAACCAGCAAACTTCGAGCTACATTCCTTTAACAAAAGCTCGTTATTTTTCTCCGTTGGTTTTAGATAATGCTGAGTTGCTGAATGTGATTTGTTTAGATGACATTCAAGCCATTGCAGGCGATGAGGAATGGGAACTGGCAATTTTCAACTTATTCAATCAAATTCGAGAGCAACAAGGACTATTTAGTGATGGTATAAAAACATTGTTGTTAATCAGCGCAAACTGCCCGCCTCATCAATTAAATATTAAATTACCGGATTTACGCTCTCGTTTAACGTGGGGAGAGGTATATCAATTAAGTGATCTCACTGACGAGCAAAAATGCTATATTTTGCAAGCGAATGCTCGCCAAAAAGGGGTAGAGTTGCCCGATGAAGCCGCCCATTTTCTGCTAAAAAAAATAGGTTCGGATTTGGAAGAACTCACTAAAATATTAGATAAATTAGATCACGCTTCTTTACAAGCTCAGCGAAAACTAACCATTCCTTTTGTGAAGGAAACTCTTTCTCTGTAACAAGTGGTTTGATTCTTGTCAAAATTTGCAAAAGTTTTTTCAAATTTGACCGCTTGCTACCTCTAAATAAGTAATTTATTTGCTACGTTAAAACAATCGCTTATGTTACACTTCCGTTAAATTTTTTAACCCCTGCTTTAATGAGACCCCGATGACCGAATATCAGCTTGAATTGAAGAATATCGCTTGCGAGCGTGGCGAAACCCGTTTGTTTGAGGGTTGCCATTTCATCGTGAAAAGCGGCGATTGGGTGCAGGTTGAAGGGCATAATGGCATCGGTAAAACCAGCTTACTTCGTATTTTAGCCGGGCTGTCATTGGCGGCAGAGGGTGAGGTATTGTGGAACGGCGAACCTATTCAAAAACAGCGTGACAGCTACTATTCAGAACTCTTTTATTTGGGGCATCACGCTGGTATCAAGCCTGAACTCACCCCTTGGGAGAACTTGAGTTTTTACCAAAAAATCCAGAAACTGCCGCAAGATGACGAGGCTCTTTGGCGGGCTCTTGAAAAAGTGTCGTTGATTGGGCGTGAAGATTTGTCTTGCTCGCATTTGTCTGCCGGACAACAACGCCGTGTCGCTTTGGCGAAACTTTGGTTGACCCAAGCGAAACTTTGGATTTTAGACGAGCCTTTCACCGCCATTGACAAAAAAGGGGTGGCGGATTTAATAGCCCATATTGAACAGCATTGTGAACAGGGCGGACTGGTGATTTTCACCAGCCACCAAACCGCAGAAAGCGATAAAGTGCGTACCATTTCGTTAGATCAATTTAAAGTATGATTTTATTTACGATTATTCAGCGAGAATTAACCATCGCCTTTCGCAAGCCATCGGAAATTTTAAATCCGCTCTGGTTTTTTTTGATGGTGATTACCGTGTTCCCGATTTTAATGGGGCCAAATCCTGAACTGCTTGGCAAAATCGCCGCTGGCATTGCGTGGGTGGCGGCATTGCTTTCCGCCTTGCTCTCGTTTGAACGCTTGTTCCGAGATGATTATTTGGATGGCTCGTTAGAACAATTAATGCTATTGCCGCTCGGCTTACCGCAAGTGGCATTGGCGAAAGTGATTGCTCACTGGGCATTAACCGGCTTGCCACTGATTTTACTCTCACCGGTGGCAGCGATTTTGCTCTCACTCGAAACCCACGTCTGGTGGGCGTTAGTGCTGACATTACTGCTTGGAACGCCGATTTTAAGCTGCTTAGGGGCGATAGGCGTGGCATTAACGGTTGGGTTACGCAAAGGCGGCACGCTATTAAGCCTACTGATTTTACCACTATTCCTGCCAGTACTGATTTTCGCCGCCGCTGTGCTGGAAGCCGCCACGCTCAATATGGGCTACAGCGGACAGCTTGCGATTATCGGGGCGATTTTAGCGGTGACGTTAACCTTTTCGCCTTTTGCGATTGCTGGAGCGTTGAGGATTAGTTTGAATTAAGTATTTTTTATATTATTGAGGTTTTCTATGTGGAAATGGTTACACCCCTATGCAAAATCAGAAACGCAGTATCATTTGCTGGGGAAAATTCAACCGTTTTTAGGTTGGTTAAGTTTAATTATGCTCGCTGTGGCTTTTGTGTGGGGGCTGGCGTTCGCACCAAAAGATTACCAACAGGGTGATAGTTACCGCATTATCTTTATTCACGTGCCGGCGGCGATTTGGTCAATGGGCGTGTATGGCTCAATGGCGGTGGCAGGATTAGTTGCGTTAGTTTGGCAGATTCGCCAAGCAAATTTGGCGATGATCTCAATGGCACCTATCGGCTTAGTGTTCGCCTTTATCTCCCTCGCAACCGGGGCGATTTGGGGAAAACCGATGTGGGGAACTTGGTGGGTGTGGGACGCTCGTTTAACCTCCGCCCTTGTGCTGTTCTTCCTCTACATTGGCGTGATGGCACTCTATTCCGCTTTCCAAGACAAGCAAACTGGGGCAAAAGCGGCAGCGGTGCTTTCGGTGGTGGGCGTGATTAACTTGCCGATTATCCACTTCTCGGTGGAGTGGTGGAACACACTACATCAAGGTGCGACTATTACTAAGTTCGACAAACCATCAATGGCGGTGGAGATGCTGATTCCATTATTGTTAGCGATTTTTGGCTCAATGATTTTTATGATTTGGTTCAGCATTTGGCGTTACCGCATTGCTTTACTGAAAGATGAACAAAAACGCCCGTGGGTAAAAGCGTTGGCGAAAGTGGCATAAGGAGAGAAAATGACGTTTCAATTTCAATCAATCAGCGATTTCTTCGCAATGGGCGGTTATGGCTTCTATGTTTGGCTCTCTTACGCTCTCACCTTTATCGCAATGGGCGGGCTGATTTGGCTTAGCCGCCGAGAGCATAAAGCGATTTTCGCTCAGGCGAAAAAAGAGCTGGCAAGAGAAGAAAAATTAAAACAATCGGCGTAATCACAAGCGGTGAAAAAACGTTAATTTTTTGCAGATACTTCTTTATAGGTATTTGATTTGAGAAATCGCAAAACTTCCTTGAAATAGAGGGAATGTTTTGCGGTTTTTTGTTATTCTTACGCTAGTTTATTTTTGCATTTTTATTTTGAGGGTGATTACGATGAATCCAAGACGCAAATCAAGATTAAAAGTGGTGCTTTCCGTATTACTGGGGCTTTCTGTTGCCGCAGGGCTAACGCTTTACGCACTCAGCCAAAATATCGATTTGTTCTATACACCGTCTGAAATTGTGAACGGTAAAAATGACGATCCTAAACAAAAACCAGAAGTCGGGCAGCGGATTCGTGTGGGCGGAATGGTGGTGGAAGACACCGTGAAGCGTGATGACAAAACCCTAAAAGTGGTGTTTGATTTAGAGGATATCGGGCCATCTATCACGGTGGAATACGAGGGCATTTTGCCGGACTTATTCCGTGAAGGGCAGGGCATTGTGGCTCAAGGCGTTTTAATTGAGCCGACTCGTTTAAAGGCGACCGAAGTATTAGCAAAACACGATGAAAATTATATGCCACCGGAGTTGGGCGACAAAATGAAAACTCAACACAATGCCGTTGGTGTGTCGGAAAAAGATTTAAAAGGTGAATCAGAAAAAGATCGCCAAATGAAAGAAGAAGCTCAAGGGGACGCTAAATGATCGCAGAATTAGGCAATTATGCCTTAGCGTTAGCACTGGCAATTTCAATGTTATTGGCTATTTTGCCGATTTGGGGAGCAGAAAAACAAAACAGCACCCTGATTGCCTTGGCTCGCCCGATGACGTGGGCGTTGTTCCTTGCCTTAAGCCTCTCTTTTGGTTCGCTCTTTTACTTATTTGCGGTGAATGATTTCACCGTGCAATATGTGGTGAACAACTCGAATACCACCTTGCCGTTGCAGTACCGCTTATCTGCAGTGTGGGGAGCTCACGAGGGCTCGCTATTATTGTGGGTGTGGTTGCTTTCGCTCTGGTCTGTCGGCGTGGCCGCGTTTACTCGTAAAATGCCGGAAGATGCGGTGGCTCGAGTGCTGGGTTTAATGGGCTTAATCAGCATCGGCTTTTTGGTGTTTGTAATTTTTACCTCGAACCCGTTTGATCGCACTTTCCCTAATTTCCCAGTTGATGGCAGAGAATTAAACCCAATGTTGCAAGATGTGGGCTTGATTTTTCACCCACCGCTGCTGTATATGGGCTATGTGGGCTTCTCGGTGGCTTTTGCTTTTGCGATTGCTTCATTAATGACAGGGCGTTTAGACACCGCTTGGGCAAGATGGTCTCGTCCGTGGACAATGGCGGCGTGGGTGTTCTTAACGCTTGGTATCGTGCTTGGCTCTTGGTGGGCGTATTACGAACTCGGCTGGGGCGGCTGGTGGTTCTGGGATCCGGTGGAAAATGCTTCCCTTATGCCGTGGATTGCCGGCACGGCATTAATTCACTCACTAGCCGTAACTGAAAAACGTGGTACATTCAAAGCGTGGACGGTGTTACTTGCGATTCTAGCTTTCTCGCTCTGTTTAGTCGGCACATTCCTTGTGCGTTCAGGCATTTTGGTATCGGTACACGCCTTCGCCTCAGACCCAACCCGAGGCTTATATATTTTGGCGTACCTTGTGATTGTGGTAGGCGGTTCACTATTGCTCTATGCATTCAAAGGCTCGCAAATCAAAAGTTTGGACAATTACGAACGTTACTCCCGTGAATCAATGCTCTTAATCAATAATATTTTATTGATGGCGTTTTTATCGGTAGTCTTTTTAGGCACATTATTGCCGTTGATCCACAAGCAAATCGGTTTGGGCACGATCTCCATCGGAGCCCCATTCTTCGACCAAATGTTTATGATTTTAATGGTGCCTTTTGCATTTGTGCTAGGAATTGGACCGCTTGTAAAATGGCGAAGAGATCAGGTTTCTGCTATTCGCACGCCGGTGATTATTGTCTTGATTGTGATGGCGTTACTCGGCTTTGGCTTGCCGTATCTGTTCCGCAATACCATCACCGTCAGCGTAGTGCTTGGCACAATGATGAGCGTGTTTATCGTGCTGTTGAGCCTATATGAACTGCACCAACGTGCAACGCATCGTCATTCATTCTTCAGCGGTATTTTTAAACTCTCTCGCTCCCATTGGGGAATGGTGCTGGCACACTTAGGTGTGGCGATGACGGTATTTGGCATCGCCTTTAGCCAAAACTTCAGCGTGGAACGTGATGTGCGAATGAACGTGGGTGATAAAGCTCAAATTTTCGATTACCAATTTGAGTTCAAAGGCATCAAAATTACCGATGGAGCTAACTACCAAGGTGGAACTGCTGAGCTTGAAATTACCCGCAACGGCAACTATGAAGCGACCCTCAACGCTGAAAAACGTTTCTACAACGTGAGTAAAATGGGAATGACTGAAGCCGCAATCGACTGGGGCTTTAGCCGAGATTTATACGCAGCCTTAGGCGAAAAACTTGAAGATAATTCGTGGGCAGTTCGCTTATATTACAAACCATTTATTCGTTGGATTTGGATCGGCGGACTCTTTATGGCACTCGGCGGCTTACTCTGTATGATGGACAAACGCTACCGATTACGTCTTGAAAACAAAAAAGTAGTGGCTTAAAGAGTCATTAGATAGTAAAAGGGCGAACAATAATGTTCGCCCTATTTTTTATCATTGATGGCACTTTTCATAAAGCGGCAGAAGTTCCCGAATGGTTTGGTAGATAAACTCCACCGCATCAATATTATCAAGTTCTTCCTTTTCCACATTCCGCCCAATGCACCAAAAATCCTCAGCATCGTTGAGCGTTAAATCTTCAGCTTTAACCTCTTTGACTTTACGAAAATCAGCATATTCGCTTTCACGACCATTCCAAATATCAAATTTTTGGAATTTTTCCCTATCCAAATTTTCAAACCATTGATTGTATTGATGAACCTGAATTTGCGAACGAGAAGCCCGATAGCAGTGCCAATCAAGGCTCACTTGCAACCTACGGCGGTTAAGAATGACGGAAATAATCGCCGCCGAATTTTGGTTAAATTCATATTTGTAATAGGCAAAAAAGTGAGCCCGAACCTGCCAGCCATTACACCACCGCTCAATATGTGGCTCGGCAAACGGCAGCCCAAGCCGGCGGGAAATTTCCAAATTTAACGTTTTCCACACTTCCCAATGCGCTTTATATTCCGCCTTAATGCGAGGAATTTCCTCAGGGCAATATTTTTTAAGTTGAGCGAATTGAAAAAACGGAATATTAAAAATCTCGCAAGATTTTGAACTAAGCATCGGTTTTCCTTAAATGAACAAGCGGTTGTTTTTCCTCGAAATTTTGCAAATTTCCAGTTAAAAACAACCGCTTGTGTTTTATCGGCGTTCGTAAATAAATTCTACGCCTTCGTCATCTTCTTCGGTCCAATCATCGTCCCAGTCATCCCATTCTTCTTCAACCGGGTTTTGCATTGCTTCGTTGTGATAATCTTCCCATTTGAATTTCACTTCGTCCGCTTCTTTATTTTCCTCTTCCACTTCACGAGGGTTGGCTTCGATGAAGTCCATAATATCACGGGTAAGGTTTTGCACGTTCTGACCCGTGGCGGCGGAGATTAAGTAGTAATCGCCTTCCCAGCCGATTTGCTCGGCAATCTCTTTGGCTCGTTCAGCGGCTTCTTCTTCGCCGATGGTGTCGATTTTGTTGAACACCAACCAAGTCGGTTTTTCGGAGAGTTTTTCGCTGTATTGATAAAGCTCGGATTCAATCACCGAAATATTGTGAGCCGGATCGCTTTCATCAATCGGCATAATATCCACAAGGTGAATCAGAATGCGGCAACGCTCTAAGTGTTTGAGGAAGCGGATCCCTAAGCCAGCCCCTTCCGCTGCACCCTCGATCAAGCCCGGAATATCGGCAACCACGAAGCTGCGATCTGCGCCCACACGAGCCACGCCTAGACTTGGCACAAGGGTGGTGAACGGATAATCTGCCACTTTCGGTTTGGCGGCAGAGACGCTGCGGATAAAGGTTGATTTACCGGCGTTCGGTAAGCCGAGCATTCCCACATCGGCAAGCAGCATTAACTCTAACAATAAATCACGTTTCTCGCCCGGTGTGCCGTTGGTTTTTTGGCGTGGAGCACGGTTTACCGAAGATTTGAAACGAGTGTTGCCCAAGCCGTGATAGCCGCCTTTTGCCACCAACATTTTCATTCCGTGGCGAGTTAAATCGCCAATCACTTCT
The DNA here is from genome assembly GCF_013377235.1 of Mannheimia varigena. Classification (NCBI taxonomy): domain Bacteria; kingdom Pseudomonadati; phylum Pseudomonadota; class Gammaproteobacteria; order Pasteurellales; family Pasteurellaceae; genus Mannheimia; species Mannheimia varigena. The sequence continues at coordinate 1,812,937 of NZ_CP016226.1, forward strand.
TGGGTGTCGTTGTCAATCGCACGGGTTCCGACTGGCACACGCAAGGTGATATCGTTACCACGATGACCGGTACAGCCTGCACTACGACCGTTTTCACCACGCCCTGCGGCATAGCGTTTTTCAAAGCGGTAGTCGATAAGGGTATTGAGGTTTTCGTCTGCGATTAAGTAAACATCGCCACCGTCACCGCCATCGCCACCGTCCGGCCCACCTTTCGGGATATATTTTTCACGGCGGAAGCTCACACAACCGTTTCCGCCATCGCCTGCTTCCACTCGGATCAGGGCTTCGTCAATAAATTTCATTTTGTTGTCCTTTTGGTTTTGGGGCAAATAATGATTTGCCCCTACAAAATCACGTTCTTTTTAGTTCTTGTAGGGGCGAAACATTTTTCGCCCTAAACTGATTACATCTTTTCAACCGTTTTAATGCCTAACAAATCCAAACCTTGTTTCAAGGTTTTTGCGGTTAATGCGGCTAAACGTAAACGGCTGTTTTTCACATTTTCTTCAGCGTTCAAAATCGGGCAAGCCTCGTAGAAGCTCGAAAATTCACCAGCCAACTCGTATAAATATTGGCAGAGAATATGCGGCATACCGTCTTTTGCCACGCCGTTTAAGGCTTCTTCAAACTGCAATAATTTTACTGCAAGTGAACGCTCTTTTGGCTCGAGCAGTTGGATTGAACCGCTTAACGTACTTTCATCAATGCCGGCACGGGCAAAGATGGAGCGAATGCGAGTGTAGGCATACTGCATATATGGGGCGGTGTTACCCTCGAAAGTCAGCATATTGTCCCAGTCGAACACATAGTCGGTGGTGCGGTTTTTCGAGAGATCCGAATATTTCACCGAGCCGATGGCTACGGCTTCCACCACGGCTGCTTTTTCTTCTGCGGTTAAATCGGTTGAACGCACGGAAATCAACGCATCAGCACGTTCCACCGCTTCGTCTAATAAATCTTTCAATTTCACCGTGCCACCGCTGCGGGTTTTGAATGGCTTGCCGTCTTTGCCAAGCATCATTCCGAAGAATGGGTGCTCAAGGCTGAAGTTCTCCGGCACATAGCCCGCTTTGCGAGTGATTAACCACGCCTGTTGCATATGTTGAGCTTGGCGGCTGTCGGAGAAGACCAACGCACGATCTGCTTTCAGCGTTTCATAGCGATATTTCGCCGCGGCAATGTCGGTGGTGGTGTAGAGGAATCCGCCATCTTTTTTCTGCACAATCACGCCCATTGGGTCGCCGTCTTTGTTTTTGAACTCGTCCAAGAACACTACCAACGCCCCTTCATCTTCCACCGCTAAACCTTTGGCTTTGAGGTCTGCCACGATTTCAGGCAACATTGGGTTGTAAAGGCTTTCGCCCATTACATCTTTGTCGCTTAGAGTCACATTCAAGCGGTCGTAATTTTCTTGGTTGTGGTGCATCGTGATATCCACAAGTTTTTTCCACATCGTTAAGCAATATTCATCACCGCTTTGTAGTTTCACCACATAGTTACGGGCTTTTTCGGCGAATGCTTCATCCGTATCGTAATGCTCTTTTGCCGCACGGTAGAAAGCTTCTAAGTCGCTCAATTCCATTTCAGAAGCGTGTTCGTTTTCCATTTTTTCGAGGTAAGCAATCAACATACCGAATTGCGTTCCCCAGTCGCCAACGTGGTTGGCACGAATCACGTTGTTACCTAAAAACTCTAAAGTGCGAACCACCGCATCACCAATAATGGTCGAACGCAAATGCCCCACGTGCATCTCTTTCGCTACGTTTGGAGAAGAATAGTCGATCACAATGGTCTGAGGATTTGCAGTTTTTATGCCAAAATTCACCGCTTGTAACGCCTCGTTTGCGTTATTTGCCAGCCATTCTTGGTTTAAGAAAATGTTGATAAAGCCCGGACCTGCGATTTCTAATTTGTCCGCAACGCCGTTCAAATCTGCGTTATCTAAGATTTTTTGAGCGAACTCACGAGGGTTCATTCCTAATTTTTTCGCTGCACCCATCGCACCGTTGGCTTGGTAATCGCCAAACTCAGGCTTGCCCGATTGACGCACTAACGGCTCTACATTTTCATCGGCTCCTGCCGCAATCATTGCCTGTTTAATTTTATCTGCTAAAATTTGTTGAATATTCACTGATTTAACCTATTAAATTTGATTCACAAAAAAATGGACAAGATTGTAGCAGAAAACGCAAAATTTTTCGAGAAAATGACCGCTTGTTTTGGCGATTTCTCTCAATTTGAGCAAAAAATTCAACAAATTGCTGAAATTGCAGGGATTGATTTATCTCAATATGAAATCGATCATCTCGCTGTTCGTATGAACCAAACGGAAACGGCGGAGCAGTGGCGGGCGTTGTTGCTTGATGGTTCAATGCTGCTCAAAGAGAGTGAGGTAAATGGCAGACCGATTGGATTATTTACGCTCACACAAGCGGTTAAATTTTGCGGACAAAATGTAAAGATTGTCGAGTTGCCTTTTCCGAAAGATAAAATTTATCCGCAAGAAGGCTGGGAGCATATTGAGATCGTATTCCCAATGAAGGAAGCTGAAACGGTTAAACAGTGGCAGGAAAGAGCTTTATCGCAGTTTAAGTTGATGGAAAATAACGAGCTTAAAGTGAAAATTAGCCAACCAAAGGTAGAAAGAGAGGCGCTGCCAAACCCAAGTATTGCAATTAGTTTGAGAAATGTAACTTTTTGTAATCATTCTTGTCTAAAGCTGCACCCTTATGATATAAACAGCATCGTTATGTCAGAAAGGTAATTTCTGATATTTTTTGGAGAATGAAAATGAAAAAATTAACTTTAGCCGTTGCATTAATCTCAAGTTTTACTCTAGTAGGGTGTGCAAATACTGATATCTATAGTGGTAGTGTGTATTCTGGTGCTCAGGCAAAAGAAGCACGTTCTATCTCTTATGGAACGATTTTATCTGTGCGTGATGTTAAAATCCAAGCAGATAGCCAAGGCGTCATTGGTACCGTTGGTGGTGGAGTATTAGGTGGTATTGCTGGTAGTGGTGTTGGTGGTGGTACAGGCCAAGCGATTGCAACTGCAGTTGGTGCGATTGCAGGTTCTGTAATTGGTAATCAAGTAGAACAAAAAGCGAGTCAAGTTTCTTCATTAGAAATGGTAATTCGCAAAGATAATGGTAAAGAAATCGTAGTCGTTCAGAAGAAAGAAGATGGTTTTGTACCGGGCAAACGTGTGAGAATTGTAGGATCTAATTCAGATCTGAATGTATCTCTCCTTTAATTTTTAGTTTTTCCTAGAGGATATAATAATGAAAAAACTTTCCTTAGCTGTATTAGCTTCGTTAGCTTTAGCTGCATGTACAGCAGATGTTTACTCTGATAAAGGTAACGCAACTGTATTATCAAGCAAGTATTTATCAAACGATGTTGTAGAATTAACAGTTCAAAGAGATAATGGTGAAACAGTTACATTGACTCGTGAGTATGATGCTCATGCAGCAGTTGGTGCTCGAGTTCACCTTGCAGATGAAATTCAGAATCAACATGAAGATCTAAAAACAATTAGACGTTATGAATTCAAATAATCGTTTATAAACTAGAAGCCAGTATTTGCTTTAATAGTAAATACTGGTTTTTTTATAGAGAGAAATACTATGATAAAAAGGGCGAATAGATTATCGCCCTAAATTAAGTATTATAATTTTGTTGCAAGCATCGCTTCTAATTTTTCTTGGTCAATTGCAAATTTACGGATACCTTCCGCTAATTTTTCAACTGCCATTGGGTCTTGGTTGTGTTCCCAGTAGAACTCGGCTTCAGTCATTTTTTCAGGGCGAGGTTTAGTTTCACCTTTATATTCTAATTTGCGAGGTAATTCTGCATTACTCTCTTGTAACTCTTTTAATAGAGCAGGAGCAATGGTGAGACGGTCACAGCCAGCAAGCTCAGTGATTTCACCTACATTACGGAAACTTGCTCCCATAACTACCGTGTTATAGCCGTGTTGTTTATAGTAGTTATAGATAGAAGTTACAGAAATTACACCTGGATCTTCAGCCGGAGCATACTCTTTTTTATCTGAGTTTGCTTTATACCAATCTAAGATACGTCCAACAAATGGAGAAATTAGGTAAACCCCTGCTTCAGCACAAGCTCGTGCTTGTGCTTGAGAGAATAATAATGTTAAGTTGCAGTTAATGCCTTCTTTTTCTAATTGCTCAGCAGCTTTAATACCTTGCCAAGTTGAAGCAATTTTGATCAAAATGCGGTCATTTGAGATACCAGCTTCATTATATAAACCGATTAGTTTACGAGCTTTAGCAATGGTCTTTTCCGTATCATAAGAGTAGCGAGCATCTACTTCAGTTGAAATACGACCCTCCACTACTTTTAAGATCTCTAAACCGATATTTACCGCTAATTTATCTTCGGCATCTACTAATTGTTCTGTTTTATCATTACTTTTTGACTTAGCATAAGCAATAGCATCATCAATTAATGGAGCATATTGTGGTAGTGCAGACGCGCTTAAGATTAGAGATGGGTTAGTTGTTGCATCGTAGGGCTGATAAGCTTTAATCGCATCAATATCGCCAGTATCAGCAACTACAACTGTCATTTCACGTAAAGCATCAAGTTGGTTCATATTTTATTTCCTTTTTGAGTTATTAAAAATAAGGTTATTATATCATAGCAGCAACTTTAAAAGAGGGGAAGATAAGAACATAGCTTAGCTACATTAAGTAGAAAATTATTTATCTTAGCTAGTAATAGATCTATTTCTTTGATAATAGATCGTATGTATGATTTTATATTTATTTTGTATAGAATAGAGTACAGATTACTATTTGTATTTTAAGGAATTCTAGCCCTAAGTTATTAGGTTGTGAAGGGAAGATTATATGATTCGTCATTTAACATTAAAGGCAGGAGCTGCAGTACTATTGTGTTGTTTATTACCAACTACTCTATCGGCTGCAATACCGCTGCAAGATATTTTACAAATTGCATTAGTTCGTGATCCGAGCTTAGATGAAGCAAGAGCTAATATTTCTGCGGCAGCAAGCAAAACCAGGGTATCTCAAGCAGGGTATGAGCCAATTATCTCTTTATCTGGTACGGGTATGATTGCTCAGAAACATACCTATTCAAACGAGCGCCGTTCGGGTCCGAGTGTAAATGGTAAGATTAATCTCTATTCTTGGGGGGCTGTGGAGTCTGAAATTGAGCGTGATAAGCATAAAGAAGGTTTTTTCCAATATAAATTTTATGAAACTCGTGAGCAAGTAGGTAAAGATATTGGTTCTTTGTATCTTATAGCATTAAGGTCAAAAGAGAATATTGTTATTTATAAAGAGAGTTTGAAGCGCCATGAGAAAATGATTCAAGATCTCAAAGTAATAGTGACTTACGATGAGGGGCGTGTTTCTGAGCTAAATGAGGCTCTTTCTCGTCGTAATCAGGTGGAATCAACAGTATTACAACACGAGAGGGCAATGTATAACGCATTGAGCCGTTTAAGCCGTTATACATCTAAAATTTTATCACCTGAAGATTTAGTTGATCCATTTGCAAATGTATCAGCAGAGAAATTTATTGCGCAATATAACAATCCAGATGTGAGAACAAACCCAACGTTTATTGCACAACAAAAAGAATTTGAGGCAGCTAGAGCAGATGTTGATGCAATGAAAGCTCGTCAGCTTCCAGCCATTAATTTGGAGGGGGCTGCAAGCCGTCACGAGCGTGAAATTTATGTGAATATGTCTTGGGATATTTATAATCCAGCAGCAAAACATCAGGAGCGTAATAGCTACTACTCACAAAAAGCAGCAGAAGCTCGTTTACACGAAATAGAGTTAGAAGTAGCCCAACAAGCTCGTACCTCAGAAATTGATATGGTGCGTAATGAGAAATTAGCTCAGGTAGCTCATAAGCAGATCGCTTTACAGAAAAATGTGGTGGAAGATACGGAGTTGCAATTCCAAATTGCAACGAAATCATTGTTAAATGTGTTAGATGCTTATGAGGAATTAACAAATATGCAAGCAACTGAAGTAACAGCCCGTAATGACTTCCGTGATGCTGCGTTAACCTATTTAGTTTCACAAGCTCGAGTGTCTGATTGGGCTGGGGTTGTGAGTCTTTCTTTAAATAAAGAGTAAATAATGAAATCAATTATTGAACATATTTCACTAGTTACCCAAATTTATGGTAATCCAATTGCACAAGAAGCGTTAACTGCTCAAGTTGTGCGTGATGTAAATAATAAAGTGAATTTCTATTCTGTGATTGAGGTGTTACGTAGTTATGGCTTTGAAAACTCGATCTCGCAACGCCCATTACAGGAAATTCCAAGTTTATCTGTGCCTGTGGTCGCTATTCTTCAAAATGAAGAAGCGGTAGTTATTACCAAAATTGAGGGGAAAGGTTTAGAGAGACGCTACCATATTCGTCAATCAAGTGATAGTGAACAGATTATCGACCATAAAACTTTAGCTCAGAACTATTTAGGCTATTGCTGGTTCATTAAGCCGAAAATAGTGTCGGATGTACGTTCTGAATTGCCTGAATATGATATGCCAAAAGCATGGTTCTGGAAAGTGATTTGGCGTTTCCGTGGATATTACTATCAAATTGTGCTAGCGAGTTTTATTATCAACTTTTTAGCCTTGGTAAGTTCGCTTTATGTAATGAATGTGTATGACCGTGTAATTCCAAACCAAACTTATGAAACCTTATGGGCGTTGAGCATAGGGGTGATTATTGCGATATTCTTTGAGTTTGTAGGGCGTATGATTCGGGGACATTTAACCGATGTAGCTGGTAAAAAAGCAGATTTAATTATTAGTTCAGCCTTGTTTAGGCGGGTGATGGCATTGCGTTTAATTGATAAGCCAACATCATCGGGTTCTTATGCAAATAATCTGCGTGAATTTGAGTCAGTTCGTGAATTTATGACAAGTGCGAGCTTGCTGGCATTAGTGGATCTCCCATTCTTATTCTTGTTTTTATTCGTTATATATTTAGTAGGTGGCATTTTAGCTGCTGTGCCATTAGTGATGATTAGTATCGTGCTTATAATAAGCTTTGTGGTACAACCAAAATTATCTGCTCGTTTAAACGAGTCGATGCGTGAGTCTTCACAACGTCAAGGTTTGATTGTAGAGGCATTAGATGGCATTGAAACATTAAAAGCCAATAATGCCATAAACTGGGCACAACAACGCTGGGATATGTACACGGCAAAAGTATCTGCAGCACAAATTAAAGTGAAAGATTTAAGTAACTTTGTGACTAACTTTGCCACAAAGGTACAGCAATTAAATACGGTATTTTTGGTTATCCTGGGTGCTTATATGGTGCATGCAGAAGCTGAAGTAGAGCGTATTACTATTGGTGCAATTATTGCATCGGTGATTTTATCAGGTCGTGCGTTAGCGCCTGTTACGCAGATTGCTTCGTTAGCGGTACGTTTCCAACAAGCTAAATTAGCTTTAAAAGGTCTTGATGCAATTGTTGAACGCCCTATTGAGCGCGATTCATCTCGTCAGTACATTACCCTTAAGCAAGTGTATGGTAAAGTAGAGTTCCGGAATGTGTCTTTCCAATATAACCAAGATTCACCAGAAGCTCTGGATGGTTTGAATATAACTATTAGGGCTGGAGAGAAGGTCGGGATCTTGGGTAAAATCGGTAGTGGTAAGAGTACAATGCTCAAATTAGCTTCTGGCTTATATGAACCAATGAAAGGTGGTGTAGCCCTAGATGATGTGGATATTCGTCAGCTTGATCCAAATTATTTGCGTAGCCAAGTTGCTTTATTGACTCAGTCTGAACGCCTATTTTTGGGGTCGTTGCGTGAAAACTTAGATATGGCAAGAACGGATAACTTAGCTGATGACCGAGTTTTAGTGCAAGCATTGCAACGTTTTGGTTTATTACCATTAGTTCAACGTCATCCTAAAGGTTTAGATATGCCATTAGGTGAGAATGGTTTAGGCCTATCTGGCGGTCAAAAGCAGTTAGTTGCTCTTGCTCGAATGACTATTAAAGATCCAAAAATAGTATTATTAGATGAACCAACGAGCGATTTAGACCAAGGTTCGGAAGATATGGTGCTAAATTCATTAGCACAGTGGATAGGAAGTAGAACGCTTATGGTAGTGACACATCGTCCTCAAGTACTAAAGTTAGTGAGCCGTGTAATTGTAATGGATAATGGTAAGGTTGTAATGGATGGTCCTCGTGATGAGATATTGGCTCGTTTAAGAAATCAAAATAGACCGCAAGCCGATGAAGAAACTGTACAAGCTCATACTGTGACGGCGGAGAAAGTAAATAAGACAGAGGTAAAATAATGAGTCAGAATCAAATGCAGGAAAAAGTTAAGCAGGCTGACTTATCTTTAATTAATGATTTAAATGCCGCACTACAAACAGAAAAGCATAATCGCTCTTTTGCAGTGATTATCTTATTTGCGATTTTCTTAGTAGTGTTTGTGATTTGGTCTTATTTCAGTCCGATTGAAGAAGTCACTCGTGGGCAAGGCAGTGTCATTCCAAGTAGCCGAGAACAGATAGTGCAGAGTTTAGATCCTGGTATCATTAGTGAAATGAAAGTCAAAGAGGGTGATATTGTCGAGAAAGATCAGGTGCTTTTAACTCTTGATGATACTCGTAGCTCTGCCGTTTTTCGAGAAAGTGAAGCAAAAGTGCAAAACTTAGAAGCAGTAGTAAGCCGTTTACAATCTGAAGCCTATGGTGTGGCACTAAAATTCCCAGAAAGGATTTCTGAGGAAGTACGTGATCGAGAGCTTGCAGCTTATAATGCTCGTCGTCGTGCAATGCAAGATGCTGTAAATGGATTTGCAAGAAGTAAAGCATTGCTTGATAAAGAAATTGCGATTGTTTCACCAATGGTTAAGAAAGGGGTAATGTCTGCGGTAGAGTTATTGCGAATGCAACGTCAATCAGCAGAGTTAGCTAATCAGATCACGGAACGTAAAAATCAATATTCTGCAATCGCTAGTAACGAGCTAGTTCAAGCGGAATCAGAATTAGCCCAAGCCAAAGAAAATATGGCAATGCGGGCAGACCCAGTTGAACGCTCACAAATTAAAGCACCGTTACGTGGTATTGTAAAAAATATCAGAATTAATACGGTTGGTGGAGTTGTGCAAGCAGGGCAAGATATTCTTGAAATTGTACCGCTTGATGATACATTAATTGTCCAAGCTTATATTAGTCCGAAAGATGTTGCGTTTATCCGTGTCGGACAAGAAGCATTAATTAAAGTTAGTGCTTATGATTATGCGATTTATGGTGGTCTAGAAGGGAAAGTGGTATTACTAAGCCCAGATACATTACAAGATGATCGCAGACCAAGTGAGCTTAAACTCAATCCCGAACAGTCATATTATAGAGTGTTAGTGGAAACATCTGATAGCCATATTACTGACAAAGCTGGAAATCGACTTGATATTTCGCCAGGTATGACAGCAACGGTAGATATCAAAACCGGAGAAAAAACGATTTTCCAATATCTGATCAAGCCTATCACCCGAATGAAGCAGGCATTACAAGAAAGATAGTATAGGAAATTGCAAAATAAACATAAAAAATGACCGCTTGCAGTATGATAATTTATCGTTCGGTTGAAAAAATACGCAAGCGGTGATTTTTTTGAAAAATTTTACAAAAAGTACTTGCGTTTATTTTATATTTCTCTATAATGCACCCCACACAACGACGCACTGTTGTGAAGAGATTAAGTTTGATTCCGGTGCGTCGTTTTGTTTTGTTCTTTAACAATTTATCAGACAATCTGTGTGGGCACTTGTTGATTGACTTGATTTTAAAAATATTTTTAAAACTTGAAGTCTTAATAGGTGCTAACTAGAAATTCATTTAACTTTTTTAAGTTTTCTTATTAAAGTGTGATTTTATGTCAGCAGTATTGAGCGATTAAACTTTTTGAATTGAAGAGTTTGATCATGGCTCAGATTGAACGCTGGCGGCAGGCTTAACACATGCAAGTCGAACGGTAACAGGGAGAAGCTTGCTTCTTTGCTGACGAGTGGCGGACGGGTGAGTAATGCTTGGGAATCTGGCTTATGGAGGGGGATAACTACTGGAAACGGTAGCTAATACCGCGTAATGTCTTTGGACTAAAGGGTGGGACTTTCGGGCCACCTGCCATAAGATGAGCCCAAGTGGGATTAGCTAGTTGGTGAGGTAAAGGCTCACCAAGGCGACGATCTCTAGCTGGTCTGAGAGGATGACCAGCCACACTGGAACTGAGACACGGTCCAGACTCCTACGGGAGGCAGCAGTGGGGAATATTGCACAATGGGGGGAACCCTGATGCAGCCATGCCGCGTGAATGAAGAAGGCCTTCGGGTTGTAAAGTTCTTTCGGTAGCGAGGAAGGCAGACTTGTTAATAGCAAGTTTGATTGACGTTAACTACAGAAGAAGCACCGGCTAACTCCGTGCCAGCAGCCGCGGTAATACGGGGGGTGCAAGCGTTAATCGGAATAACTGGGCGTAAAGGGCACGCAGGCGGACTTTTAAGTGAGATGTGAAAGCCCCGGGCTTAACCTGGGAATTGCATTTCAGACTGGGAGTCTAGAGTACTTTAGGGAGGGGTAGAATTCCACGTGTAGCGGTGAAATGCGTAGAGATGTGGAGGAATACCGAAGGCGAAGGCAGCCCCTTGGGAATGTACTGACGCTCATGTGCGAAAGCGTGGGGAGCAAACAGGATTAGATACCCTGGTAGTCCACGCCGTAAACGCTGTCGATTTGGGGATTGGGCTTTAAGCTTGGTGCCCGTAGCTAACGTGATAAATCGACCGCCTGGGGAGTACGGCCGCAAGGTTAAAACTCAAATGAATTGACGGGGGCCCGCACAAGCGGTGGAGCATGTGGTTTAATTCGATGCAACGCGAAGAACCTTACCTACTCTTGACATCCAGAGAATCTTGTAGAGATACGAGAGTGCCTTCGGGAACTCTGAGACAGGTGCTGCATGGCTGTCGTCAGCTCGTGTTGTGAAATGTTGGGTTAAGTCCCGCAACGAGCGCAACCCTTATCCTTTGTTGCCAGCGATTAGGTCGGGAACTCAAAGGAGACTGCCGGTGATAAACCGGAGGAAGGTGGGGATGACGTCAAGTCATCATGGCCCTTACGAGTAGGGCTACACACGTGCTACAATGGCGTATACAGAGGGCAGCGACCCAGCGATGGTGAGCGAATCTCACAAAGTACGTCTAAGTCCGGATTGGAGTCTGCAACTCGACTCCATGAAGTCGGAATCGCTAGTAATCGCAAATCAGAATGTTGCGGTGAATACGTTCCCGGGCCTTGTACACACCGCCCGTCACACCATGGGAGTGGGTTGTACCAGAAGTAGATAGCTTAACCTTCGGGGGGCGTTTACCACGGTATGATTCATGACTGGGGTGAAGTCGTAACAAGGTAACCGTAGGGGAACCTGCGGTTGGATCACCTCCTTACCAAAAATCAAGAAGCGAGAGCTTGAAATGACAGCAAGTGTTCACACAGATTGTTTGATAGAAAGTAGAATAACGGAAACATCCTTTTGGGTCTGTAGCTCAGGTGGTTAGAGCGCACCCCTGATAAGGGTGAGGTCGGTGGTTCAAGTCCACTCAGACCCACCACTCGATTGAGCAAGTGAGCGAAAGTGAACGAGCGAATGCTGAGTGAAAACTGAAAGGAAGGTTATGATGTACGGGGATATAGCTCAGCTGGGAGAGCGCCTGCCTTGCACGCAGGAGGTCAGCGGTTCGATCCCGCTTATCTCCACCAATCATCATACCTAAGATGACAAGCGGTTAAAAACAGTAACTTTTTTGCCATTTTAGGTATGATGATAGTCGAAAGATATCGTCTTTGTTCTTTAAAAATTTAGAAACAAGCTGAAAAACTGAGAGATTTTCGAAAGAAAGTCTGAGTAGTTAAAAAATCTTAGCTGAACAAAGGCAGCTAAGTGTTTAGTTGAATAATATCGCTTCAAATCAATTCGTTTGACTTGTTTAAATGAAAATATTTGAGGTTGTATAGTTAAGTGACTAAGCGCACAAGGTGGATGCCTTGGCAATCAGAGGCGATGAAGGACGTGCTAATCTGCGAAAAGCTTGGATGAGTCGATAAGAGGCGTTTAATCCAAGATGTCCGAATGGGGAAACCCAGTAGGTGAAGAACCTACTATCATTTACTGAATCCATAGGTAAATGAGGCAAACCGGGAGAACTGAAACATCTAAGTACCCCGAGGAAAAGAAATCAACCGAGATTTCGTTAGTAGCGGCGAGCGAACGCGAAAGAGCCAGTTAGTGATAGCGGATTTATTAGAGGAATGAGCTGGGAAGCTCAATCGTAGAGGGTGATAATCCCGTACTCGAAAATATTTCCGTGGTACTAGGCTAACAACAAGTAGGGCGGGACACGTGATATCCTGTTTGAAGATGGGGGGACCATCCTCCAAGGCTAAATACTCCTGATTGACCGATAGTGAACCAGTACTGTGAAGGAAAGGCGAAAAGAACCCCGGCGAGGGGAGTGAAATAGAACCTGAAACCTTGTGCGTACAAGCAGTGGGAGCAGATTTATTCTGTGACTGCGTACCTTTTGTATAATGGGTCAGCGACTTATATTTTGTAGCAAGGTTAACCGAATAGGGGAGCCGTAGGGAAACCGAGTCTTAACTGGGCGTGTAGTTGCAAGGTATAGACCCGAAACCCGGTGATCTAGCCATGGGCAGGTTGAAGATTGGGTAACACTAATTGGAGGACCGAACCGACTAATGTTGAAAAATTAGCGGATGACTTGTGGCTGGGGGTGAAAGGCCAATCAAACCGGGAGATAGCTGGTTCTCCCCGAAATCTATTTAGGTAGAGCCTTATGTGAATACCTTCGGGGGTAGAGCACTGTTTCGGCTAGGGGTCCATCCCGGATTACCAACCCGATGCAAACTGCGAATACCGAAGAGTAATGCATAGGAGACACACGGTGGGTGCTAACGTCCATCGTGGAGAGGGAAACAACCCAGACCGCCAGCTAAGGTCCCAAAGTACTAGTTAAGTGGGAAACGAAGTGGGAAGGCTTAGACAGCTAGGATGTTGGCTTAGAAGCAGCCATCATTTAAAGAAAGCGTAATAGCTCACTAGTCGAGTCGGCCTGCGCGGAAGATGTAACGGGGCTAAAACTAGTCACCGAAGCTGCGGCATCAGTGGTAACACTGTTGGGTAGGGGAGCGTTCTGTAAGCGGATGAAGGTGAGTCGAGAGGCTTGCTGGACGTATCAGAAGTGCGAATGCTGACATAAGTAACGATAAAACGAGTGAAAAACTCGTTCGCCGGAAGACCAAGGGTTCCTGTCCAACGTTAATCGGGGCAGGGTGAGTCGGCCCCTAAGGCGAGGCTGAAAAGCGTAGTCGATGGGAAACGGGTTAATATTCCCGTACTTGGTGTAATTGCGATGTGGGGACGGAGAAGGTTAGGTTATCAGGGTGTTGGATATCCCTGTTTAAGTTGGTAGGTGGAGTGTTTAGGCAAATCCGGACACTTATTAACACCGAGAGATGATGACGAGGCTCTACGGAGCTGAAGTAACCGATACCACGCTTCCAGGAAAAGCCACTAAGCTTCAGATTACACTAAACCGTACTATAAACCGACACAGGTGGTCAGGTAGAGAATACTCAGGCGCTTGAGAGAACTCGGGTGAAGGAACTAGGCAAAATAGCACCGTAACTTCGGGAGAAGGTGCGCCGGCGTAGATTGTAGTGACTTGCTCACGAAGGTTGAACCGGTCGAAGATACCAGCTGGCTGCAACTGTTTATTAAAAACACAGCACTCTGCAAACACGAAAGTGGACGTATAGGGTGTGATGCCTGCCCGGTGCTGGAAGGTTAATTGATGGTGTTATCGCAAGAGAAGCTCCTGATCGAAGCCCCAGTAAACGGCGGCCGTAACTATAACGGTCCTAAGGTAGCGAAATTCCTTGTCGGGTAAGTTCCGACCTGCACGAATGGCATAATGATGGCCAGGCTGTCTCCACCCGAGACTCAGTGAAATTGAAATCGCCGTGAAGATGCGGTGTACCCGCGGCTAGACGGAAAGACCCCGTGAACCTTTACTATAGCTTGACACTGAACATTGAATTTTGATGTGTAGGATAGGTGGGAGCCTTTGAAGATGACACGCCAGTGTTGTTGGAGGCGTCCTTGAAATACCACCCTTTAACGTTTGATGTTCTAACGAAGTACTCGGAACGAGTACTCGGACAGTGTCTGGTGGGTAGTTTGACTGGGGCGGTCTCCTCCCAAAGAGTAACGGAGGAGCACGAAGGTTTGCTAATGACGGTCGGACATCGTCAGGTTAGTGCAATGGTAGAAGCAAGCTTAACTGCGAGACAGACAAGTCGAGCAGGTGCGAAAGCAGGTCATAGTGATCCGGTGGTTCTGAATGGAAGGGCCATCGCTCAACGGATAAAAGGTACTCCGGGGATAACAGGCTGATACCGCCCAAGAGTTCATATCGACGGCGGTGTTTGGCACCTCGATGTCGGCTCATCACATCCTGGGGCTGAAGTAGGTCCCAAGGGTATGGCTGTTCGCCATTTAAAGTGGTACGCGAGCTGGGTTTAGAACGTCGTGAGACAGTTCGGTCCCTATCTGCCGTGGGCGTTGGAGAATTGGTTGGGGCTGCTCCTAGTACGAGAGGACCGGAGTGGACGCACCGCTGGTGTTTCGGTTGTGTCGCCAGACGCATTGCCGAGTAGCTATGTGCGGAAGAGATAAGTGCTGAAAGCATCTAAGCACGAAACTTGCCAAGAGATGAGTTCTCCCAGTCTATAAGACTGTAAGGGTTGTTGGAGACTACGACGTAGATAGGCGTGGTGTGTAAGCGTTGCGAGACGTTGAGCTAACACGTACTAATTGCCCGAGAGGCTTAACTATACAACGCTCAAGTGTTTTTATGAGAAAGAAGAAAACACAAGTGGAGAAACTAAACGCATAAAGAAAAAAATACACTCAGAATAATCAGCTTGTTTTTGAATTTTGACCCAATTATCCCGATGACCATAGTGCTGTGGTTCTACCTGATTCCATACCGAACTCAGAAGTAAAACGCAGTAACGTCGATGGTAGTGTGGTGATTCGCCATGTGAGAGTAGAGCATCATCGGGTTTTACTGAATAGATAGAAGAAAATAGATAACGAAGAATAGATACAGAAAGCGCCCCTAAGTAGAGATACTTAGGGGTTTTTGTTTTTTATTTTATCTTAGCATAGAAGGTTATTTTATAAAATAAGGTATGAAAATGACCGCTTGTTACCTGAAATGAGGTAGCAAGCGGTTGTTTTGCGAGAAAGTTGCAAGCTCTATAATACTTATATTAAAGAAAGTGAATATTTGATAGAATAAATCCATATTGATTTTTTTATGGTTAATTTGTTTTGTTTGAATATTTCCTTTCGCTTTCTCCCATATGGCAGGCATTTTTAGCAGGGTTATTTACTTGGGGCTGCACAATTTTAGGCTCATCGTTTGTCTATTTTTTTAGGTCGGTAAATCGAAAATTATTAGACAGTATGATGGGCTTTGCTGGTGGGGTGATGATTGCAGCTTCATTTTGGTCTTTGCTTTCACCTTCTTTAGACTATGCTGAAGCTGATTATGGTGAGCTTGCTTGGCTGCCGGCAGCGATTGGCTTTCTTGCCGGTGGTGCTTTCATCAGACTAATTGACTATATCGTTCCACACTTACACCTCAGTAAGCCTATTGAGCAGGCAGAAGGAAATAAGCAGCTTACAAAAGGGTTGTCAAAAACCACTTTATTGTTTTTAGCCATTACGATCCATAATATTCCGGAAGGGTTAGCTATTGGCGTAACTTTTGGAGCTTTAGCAAGCCAAATAGCGAGTGTCGATGCTTCTATTATGGGGGCGATTGGCTTAGCGATAGGTATAGGCTTACAAAATATTCCTGAAGGCTCTTCCCTTGCTCTTCCAATTAGAGCTGAAGGGTATAGCAGAAAAAAAGCTTTTTGGTATGGTGCAATGTCTGCGGTAGTTGAACCTATTGCAGCGGTTATTGGTGCGATTTTTGTGCTTTCGATGACGGCAATTCTACCCTATGCTCTTGCTTTTGCTGCAGGGGCAATGATTTTCGTTGTGGTAGAAGAATTAATTCCAGAATCGCAATCTCACGGTAATACTGATATTGCTACTTTAAGTTTAATGCTAGGCTTTGTGGTGATGATGATATTAGATGTTGCTTTAGGGTAAGATATGATTTGGTATAACGCACTTTTTGGATTTAAAGGTAGATTAAACAGGCAAGGTTTTTGGATAGGTTTTTTAATTAACTTTATTCTCCTATTGATAGTTACTGTTTTTATAGCAGATTTGGCTAATTTAACTTTTTTAAGTTTTCTGCCGCTATGGATTTCAGTATTTAGCCTATCTGCGATTATTGTGAAACGTTTGCACGATAGAGATCGCTCAGGTAAAGCTCTGTTAATGGTATTAGTGCCGATTATTTGCTACCTAGCATCAGCCTATACTCAAGGCATAATGAAAGTATTACTTGGCAATGTGATGCCTGCCTTTATTGGTATGATCCTATTCTTAGAATGGGGAGTATTTAAAGGAAATCCAAATCCAAACCAGTACGGTGAGCGAGGCTTATCGTTTAAATTAAGAGAATAAAATGAAATTAAATTATCATAAAACCCATTTTTTAACTTCTGCACCAGATATTCGCCATTTACCTGAAGATATTGGTGTGGAAATTGCTTTTGCTGGACGCTCAAATGCAGGTAAATCAACGGCATTAAATGCTCTTACCAATCAAAAAAGTTTAGCGAGAACCTCTAAAACACCCGGTAGAACCCAGTTAATTAACTTATTTGAAGTTGAGCCAAACTGTAAATTGGTGGATTTGCCGGGCTACGGTTATGCGGCAGTTCCAGAGCAGATGAAAATCCAATGGCAAAAAGCATTGGGTGAATACTTACAAAAGAGAGAATGCTTAGGTGGTGTGGTGATTTTGATGGATATTCGACATCCATTAAAAGATCTTGATCAACAGATGATTGAATGGGCAGTTTCAGCAGATTTACCCGTTTTATTACTATTGACCAAAGCGGATAAATTAAGTCAATCCGCTCGCTCTAAACAAGTAAAAATGGTGCGAGAGGCAATTTTGCCTTTTCAGGGCGATATTCAAGTTGAGGCTTACTCAGCATTAAATAAAATTGGCGTGGATAAGCTCTCAGCTAAATTAGATAGCTGGTTTGCCCCTATTTTTGAAACGGAATAAATGAGGAATTAAGTATGTACAATTTAGAAGGATTACGTTCTGAAACCGATGAAATTATTGAGAATTTATTAAAAGACGGTTCAGATCCTGACGCACTTTATATTATTGAGCACCACGTGGCACACAGTGATTTTGATAAATTAGAGAAATTAGTGGTTGATGCTTATAAACTTGGCTATGAAATTTCTGAAGCGGAAGAAGTAGAAGAAGAAAATGGCAAAGTTATTTTCGTGTGTGATATTGTGAGTGAAATTAACTTAAACGCGGAACTCATTACGGCACAACAGAAAGAATTACTGCCTTTAATTGAAAAAGCGGGTGCTGAATATGAAGGCTGGGGAACGTATTTTGAAGACCCAAATGCCGATGACGATGAGTACGGTGATGATGGTGAGTTCTTCGATGATGAAGACGATGATTTTGATGATGAGCCAACTCATCATTAAAAATACAAGCGGTGGATTTATGTAAATTTTTTGCATAATTTCACCGCTTGTCTTACATTTAGGATAATCCTTTTTTGATCCAATAGTGATAGGGAGAGGTAGAAACCTCTTTTTGCAGGAGCTGATGATCCATAAATTCGCAGAAACTTGGAATATCACGCGTAGTTGCTGGGTCATCGGCGATTATGTGTAAAATTTCGCCATCTTCCATCGTGCGGATTGTTTTACGAGTCAGCATTACCGGCTCAGGGCAACGTAGCCCTAAGGTATCTAATTCTTTATCTATAACTAATTTATTCATTCTATTCCTTATGAAATCATTATTTTCTCAACATCTCTCTCGCTTGCAAAATGTCGTACAAGACTTGCTTGAAAAAGCTTTTTTAGACGGTTTATGGATTTATTCAGGCAAAGCGAAAAATTTGTTTTTAGACGACCAAACCGCCCCATTTAAAATTAACCCTTATTTTAATTACTTTTTTCCTTATCCCCAAGCTGAAAATTGCTGGTTATTCCTAGACGGTAAAAATAAGCCAACAATTTACTTTTATGCCCCTGAGGATTATTGGGTTTCTATCCCAAAAGTGCCAACAGAAGCTTTTTTTGCTACTGAATTTGAGTGGGTTTTACTTAAGTCTGAAACTGAAATTGCAAAATTTATTCAAAATCCGACCGCTTGTGCTTTTATTGGAGAAGATAGCCTGCTTGCAAATTCACTTGACTTTAGCCAAATTAATCCGCAAAAAGTCCTAAATAGACTTAATTTTGAGCGTTCAATTAAAAGTGAATTTGAGATCGAGAGTATTTACCAAGCTCAATTTTCAGCGTTGAAAGGACACAGTGCGGCTAAAGATGCCTTTTTTACAGGCAAAAGTGAGTTTGAAATTAATCTTGAGTATTTAAAAGCCACTCAGCAGTCTGATCTAAATGTCCCTTACGGCAATATTATGGCGATTAATCAAAACGGATCGATATTACATTATACAGCATTAGATTTTGACGCTGAAACAAAACGCCATAGTTTTTTAATTGATGCGGGTACAACGATAAATGGCTATGCCTCTGATCTTACTCGAACTTATGCTTTTGATAGTTCATCAGAATTTGCGGAATTGGTTGCTAAAATGGAGCAATTTAAATTAGAGATTATTGCCGATTTATCTATTGGTATTAATTATCTACATTACCATACTCGAATGCAGCAGCTGATTTCTCAGCTTTTAGCCGAGCATCAATTTATTCATTTACCAGCGGAGCAGATTTTTGAGGAAGGAATGAGTCGAACTTTCTTCCCACACGGGCTCGGGCATTTTCTCGGCATTCAGGTTCACGATGTAGCTGGCTTTCAACAGAATGCGAGAGGTAGCCACAAAGCACCTCCAGAGGTTTATCCGAGCCTGCGTTGCACCCGTGATTTACAAGAAAATATGGTGCTTACCATTGAGCCGGGTTTTTATTTTATTGATATGTTGCTGAATAGCTGGAAAAATAGTGCTCATTCTTCCGCTTTCAACTGGCAGAAAATTGAAGAATTTAAACGCTTTGGTGGTATTCGTACCGAAGATAATATTGTGATGCGTGCAACAGGTGCGGAAAACTTAACCGCAAAAGCCGAATTAAATGTGAGGAAATAATGCCGATTTTAATGATCCTTTTTGGAATTTTCTTTTATATCTATTGTGAAATTTCACTGTTGGTTAGCATTGGTTCCGAAATTGGCGTGCTACCAACTATTTTATTATTAGTTGCTATCTCTTTTTTAGGCTTATGGTTTGTGAAGTTACGAGGTGTTTACACCCTCTATTCAATTAAGCAGGATCTCAGCCAAGGCAAAATGCCAACAGAAGCGGTGAGTAATTCAATAATGTTTGTTCTAGCAGGCATTTTATTGATTATTCCCGGCTTTTTAAGTGATATCTTGGCGATTTTATGTGTGTTGCCATTTAGCCGAAAACTGATTCAAACTTTTGTGATTAATAGCGTGAAAAATAGAGTTTTTATGCGTGTTACCTCACAAAACACCCGTTTTCATTCACAATCGTCTCAAGACGGCAATACTTTTGATGCCGAGTTTGAGCGTAAATCTGATCCACAAGATGAAATTAAAAGGATCAAATAATGGATAAAAGAACGCTTGCTCTGTTTAAGGTACACGGCACAGCGGTGTTTTTTGGGGCTTCCGGTATTTTCGGGGCATTAATTCAAAGCTCTGCTGAAACCATTGTGCTCGGGCGAGTGATGATCGCATTTGCGATGATCTCTTTTTATTTTTTATGGAAAAAACAACCGCTTGTAAAGTTGAATTTTAAACAAATTGGGCAACAAGCGGTATCGGGTGGTTTATTAGCTGCTCATTGGGTTACTTTCTTTATTGCAGTTAAAGTGGGAGGCGTAGCGGTTGCCACACTCGGTTTTGCCAGTTTCCCTGCCTTTGTGGCGTTGTTTGAAAGTTTATTCTTCCGTGAAAAATTACGTTTTCGAGAAGTCGTATTACTGATTGCAATTACCATCGGTTTGATTTTAGTTACTCCTGAATTTACTTTCAGTAATGAAGCCACACAAGGCTTACTTTGGGGTGTTTTTTCGGCATTAGTTTACGGCATTCTTGCTGTATTTAACCGCAATACAATGAGCAAAATTTCCGGTGTGCAGGCAAGTTGGTGGCAGTATATTTTTGCAACGATTTTACTGCTACCTTTTTCGCTAACTGAATTGCCTAGTGTGTCTGCACAAGATTGGTTTTGGATTTTCTGCATTGGCTTTTTGTGTACAACACTTGCTTATACTTTGTTTATTTCAAGCCTTGATACCATTAATGCACGTACCGCTTCAATGATTATCTCACTTGAGCCGGTTTACGCCATTGCGATTGCGTGGCTCTGTTTTGGTGAAGTACCAACACTTAAGATGATTATTGGCGGAGCAATTATTTTACTTTCTGTTGCGTGGGCGAATTTGAAAAAATGAAGCAACCAACCTTTAAAAGAGCACCAAACAAGCGGTCAAATTTTGCTAAAAATCTGCAAAAACAGGAGAAAAAACGACCGCTTACTTTTGCTGAAACGACCGTCGTGCTCTTTAATAAGCCCTACGATGTACTTACGCAATTTACCGATGAGCAAGGGCGAAAAACGTTAAAGGATTTTATCGCCATTCCCAACGTTTACCCTGTAGGTCGGTTAGACAGAGATAGCGAAGGCTTATTGCTTTTAACCAATAATGGCGAGCTACAACATCGTTTAGCTCACCCAAAATTTGAGAAACAAAAAACTTATTGGGTGCAAGTAGAAGGCATTCCTACTCTTACCGATTTAGCGAAATTGGAAAAAGGTGTGGAGTTAAAAGATGGTTTAACCCAGCCCGCGAAAGCAAAAGCGATTTCTGAGCCAAACT